>CAZXHZ010000039.1:0-8851 GCA_964639755.1 uncultured Luteolibacter sp.
TTTTCTTCTCAAGCAGGAAAAAATTCACGGTGTTGTGACTGCTGCGGGAGAGGAAATTTCCGGCGATGCGGTGATCCTTGCGACAGGGCATTCGGCGCGTGATGTGTACCGGCTTTTGGCGGAGAAAAAAATCCTGCTCGAGCCCAAGCCCTTCGCGGTGGGATTTCGCATCGAGCATCCGCAGCCGTTCATCGACAGGATCCAGTATCATCTTGGCCGCGCGGAAGAGCGTCCGCGTTTGCTGCCCGCCGCGCGTTATCGTCTCGCGACAAAGATCCGCGACCGCGGCGTGCATTCGTTTTGCATGTGCCCGGGTGGTTGGGTGGTGCCTGCATCGACCGAGAACGACGAGGTGGTGGTTAATGGCATGAGCCTCTCACGGCGTGACTCGCCCTTTGCGAATTCGGGCATGGTCTCGACGGTCGAGCCCGAGGACCTGAAGCATTTGCAAAAAGAGCATGGTATCCTTGCCGGCATTGCCTTTCAGAAACAACTCGAGCGCACGGCGAAACAGGCGGGCGGGGGAGGTCAGGTCGCGCCAGCCCAGCGCGTGGCGGATTATGTCTCGGGAAAAATTTCCGCCGATCTACCCGAGACCAGTTATTTCCCCGGGCTCAATTCAGCACCTTTGCATGAATTGCTGCCATCATGGATCACCTCGCGGATGCGCGAGGGATTGCGATTGTTTGACCGTCAGATCCGCGGCTATGCGTCGAAGGAGTCATTGCTGCTTGGCTTTGAAACGAGGACGAGTTCGCCGCTGAGAATTCCGCGGCGCGACGACACACTCGAGCACCCGCAGATCACCGGTTTGTTTCCATGCGGGGAAGGGGCTGGTTACGCCGGTGGCATCGTGAGCGCGGCCATGGATGGCATGCGCTCGGCCGAGGCAGTCTGCCAATGATGCTAAAGACAGAAGACGCAAGAGAAGAAGTGTCTTCGGCTCTGATTTTCACTCATCAAAAATAAGTCCATCAGCGTCATCAGTGGTCACATTCCTGAGGATCAACATTCGGTCAGTCAGACGGCCTTCCAAATCTTTTCGTGTCCTTCGTGGTTCCCTCGTCGAATCCTGAGAAAAAAATTGGCGGAGCCGTTGTGGTGGCTCCGCCAGTGAGTTTCGATCGATGATCGCTCGAATCAGTACTGGTAGTTCAGGTAGAAGTTGAACTGTCCGCCCTTGTCAGCTTCGTCGTCGGGCGTGGATACCGGAAACGCGTAGTCGAGGGCGAGTGGCATCGGGCTGATTGGCAGCTTGATGCGGATGCCGACGCCGACATCGGTGTAGAGGTCACTAGGGTTTGGATCCCAGCTGTCGGCATTCACGAAGCCCGAGTCTGAAAAAACAGCGGCGCGGACCGATTCGATGATCGGAATGGTGTACTCGGCGGTGATGTAGCCGAGCGAGTTGCCGCCGTAGACTTCGTTGGTGTAGCCGGTGTCGCGTGGGCCGACATCGCGGAACTCAAATCCGCGAAGCGTGCGGCCACCACCGAGGAACATGCGTTCGAAGATTGGGATTTCATCATCGCCGATGCTGTCGACGAAGGCGACTTCACCATTGAGCGAGAAGATCGAGTCCCACTTGAGGTTCCAGTATTTTTGGCCCTGAAGTGAAAGGTTGATCGTATCGACATCACCGCCAAGGCCGGCGTAGGTGAGACCTGCATCAAACTTGTGGCCGTTGCGAGGCTGGATGCTGCTGTCGCGGGTGTCGTACACATAGTTCACGCCGAGCGCGCTGCGCAGGTAGTCGCCGCCGATGTTTTCTTCGGAGAGCTGTGAAAGGTTGCCCCGTCCGCCGTAATCGTTCGCATCGACTTCCGAATCGATGTTCACATTTTCAATGCGGTACTCGCCCTTGATCGAGGCTTTGTTGCCCAAGGGTTTGCGGAGGGAAAGGGCGCCGCCTGCGTTCGTTTGATCGTAGTAATCACTGAAGTAGGTCGACTGCTTGTAGAACAGCTCGCCGCCGAGCGCGAGTTGCTGATCAAGGAACCATGGTTCGGTAAGCGAGATGCTCGCTTCCGAGCGTTTTGAACCAAGGCGCAGGTTGGTGGCGAAGCGCTGGCCGCCGCCGGTGAAGTTCCAGGGGTTGAAGAGGTCGAAGTTCGATTGCTCGAGGGTGAGGAAGCCGACGACGCTGTCGATCGAGCTGAAGCCGAGGCCGACGCCGACCGAGCCGGTGGCCTTCTCCTCGACGAGCACATCGATGTCGCGGTAACCGCTGCCAGCCGGCGAGCCGTTGGCTTGCACTTCGCTGAAGTATTGCAGGCCTTCGAGGCGGGCCTTGGTGGTCTCAAGCTCCACCGAGTTGAACATGTCGCCGGGCTTGAGCGGGATTTCGCGGCGGATGACCTTGTCCTTGGTCTTGGTGTTGCCTGCGATGTTGACGCGGCCGACCTTGAATCTGGAGCCTTCGTTGATGCGGTAGATGATGTTGACGCGGTTGGGGCCTGCGTCACGAATGTCGGGACTCACGGCGGCATCGGCGTATCCACGAGATCCATAGTAGCTGCGGATCATCTTGATGTCCTCGCGCATCTTCTTGGAATTGTATGGGCTTTCGCCGGTGAGGGTGAGAGCGGGTTGGAGTTCCTCGGGCTTGAACACCGTCATTTTGCCAAAGCCGACGCCTGCGACCGTGTATTTTTCGCCTTCGTTGATCGGAATGATCAGGTCGACGCGGCCGTCCTTGACCGGTTCGCGGCGCATGCCGGGGCTGCTGGCGCGCAGATAGCCTTTGCTGCGGTAGTAATCGAGAATGGCATCGAGGTCGGTATCGAGCTGGTCTGCCTCAAAGCGGCCCGATTTTGTGAGCCATGAAAACCAGCCTTTTTCCTTCACCTTCATTTCCTTGCGGAGCTCGGGGTCGGTGAAAGCGTTGTTGCCTTCGAAACGGATTTTGCGGACTTCGCTTTTGGTGCCTTCGTTGATGATGAAGATCAGGTCGGCGAGGCCGCTTTGTCCAGACGCTTGGATGCGATGGGAAACCGTGGTGTCGGGATAGCCGTAGCCCTTGTAATATTTCTCAATATTGCGGCGAGCTTCGAGAATCTCCGCGTCGCTCATCACGCCTGTGCCTTTGAGTTTGGTTTCTTTGGCGAGCTTTTGGTCGGAAAAAATCGTGTTCCCGACGAAACCAACGCCGCCGCGCAAGGGGCGGGTCGCGACCTCGACAATCAGGTTGAGCGAATCGCCTGACGGTTCGGCGAGGAAACGCACATCATCGACGAGCCCTGATTCGTAGAGAGCGGTGATGTCCTTATCGAGGTTCTCAGCGCGATAGGGAGCACCGGCTTTCGAGCGCAGTTGGTTGCGCAGCACATCTTCGTTGACGGTTTTTTCGCCGCGGTAGCGGATTGTCACTTTGGAAATCGTTTTGCCTTCTAGGTCTTGCGCGTGCGCCGGGCTTGCCAGCAACATGAGGGCGAGCGTGCCTGAGGCGAGGATGCCCATGCCTTGAGGCATGGCGGAGCGGAAAATACGAATTGGGCGCATAAATTTCGGATGTGTGGACATAAAGCCCATGCCGAACTCGGTTCGTCAAGGTCAATAGCCCGGACTTCTTTTGATTATTGAAGGTCTTTTACGCGGGGATCTCTCGCCCTTAAGCAAGCCAAGGACATGCTCCCATCGGCGCATATGGGAGCGAATGGAGTAATCGGAAGCCCAAATTCTTTAAATTTGCCTGATCAGCTTTGTGCGGATCGCTGTTTCAGCGGTTCGGGTAGGTGTTAGATGAGTAGGTCGCCCGCCCTTTGTGCGTGGGTCAATGTGATCCGCATTTCAAACGACATCCTTCAAATCGTAAGGCCACCGAACGATTAACGGATTGCAAAGTCGTCTGGTCCGATCTAGCCAATTGAACCTCAAGGAAAAAAATTTCATCCTTTTATGAAAAGACTTACGCGCCTGTTGGTCGCCGTACTGGCAATGATTTCAATGACTGCCGGTATTGCTTCAGAAATCTCCCGATATGTCCGCTATGAGCAAGATGGCCGCGTTGCTTATGGGATTCTCGATGATGCGAATGTGCGTGAATTGAGCGCCGCACCATGGGGCGGAGGGAAAGCGACGGGAAAAACCCACAAGCTTGCCGATGTGAAATTGTTGGCACCCGCGGAGCCATCAAAGGTCATTGCGGCGGGCAAAACTTATCAAAGCCATATTGGTCAGCAAAAGCCCTCCAAATTCGTCAGTTTTTTTGCCAAGTTGCCTTCATGCATTGTCGGTCATGAGGCTGACATTGTTTATCCGCCAGATGCCGCCAATCTCCATTATGAGGGCGAGCTTGTGATTGTCATTGGGAAACAAACAAGCAAGGTGTCACCGGAAGAGGCCTCCGCCCATGTGTTTGGCGTCACCATTGGCAACGATGTCAGTGAAAGGGACTGGCAGCGTGATGACATGCAGTGGTTGCGAGCAAAGGCAGCGGACACATTCGGGCCGCTTGGGCCTTGCATTGTCACCGGCATCGATTACCGGGATTTGTTGCTGGAGACGCGTGTCAACGGCAAGACACTTCAGTCACAACGCACCAAGGATTTGATGTACGATGTTCCGCACATCGTAAGTCATATCAGCCAATACATCACACTCTTGCCTGGTGATGTGATTTACACCGGGACACCTGGCATCACGAGCGCAATCAAACCGGGTGATGTCGTGGAAGTGGAGATCGAGAAAATCGGCGTTCTTCGCAATCGCGTGGTGGCGGCAAAACAAATTCGTTGATCGTTCGTATCGATTTCAAAAACCTCATGCCAGTGATTCGCCTGATTCTGCCGACATTTGGTTTCACCGTCATCGCGGCAATGGCCGGCGATACACCTGCGGCGGGAGGAAAAACCGACATGGGGGAATTGTTTGCCCAAGCTTTTGGCGAGCGGTTTCGGCTTGATCCTGAGAAGGTGCGTGAAGCCATTGCCAAGCCGGCTGGCGCCTCTGTTTCCGTGGATGAAAACGGTGATGGTGCGCCCGACGCCTTTTATTTTGTTGATCGCGACTCACGCCACGAAAAACAATATCAACCCATTGTCGTCAAAGCGGTTGCGCCTGAGGGGAATTTCAAAGACGGCCGCCTTGTTTGGACGAATGTTTTTTTTGTTGCGGATTGGAATGGTGACGGCAAAACCGATCGCCTCGTTGCCCATCTTGATGACGACAGCGATGGGGATATTGACCGTCAGCTCTTATCCTCGCCATGGCTTGATTATTTCGGACCGCTTCATCTCGTGCTCTCGGAAGACATCGGAGATGACAACCGCCTTTGGTATCACCGCAACTATTGGACGGATGTCGCAACTTATTGGTGGCGATCCGATTTCAACGGTGATGAGGTTTTTCATTTTTTCACCTATGATGCGGATCGTCGAGAATGGGTTCAAAAGGGAGAAGGCCCTTTTGCGTTTTACGACGATGATCATGATGGATTTTCGGACGAAGTCATTCGCCGCGACACCACATTCGGCGATGGTAGCGCCAGCGTGAGGTGGTCCTTCGATCTCGACCGTGATGCCAACCGTTTCCAGCCTCACGATTATGATTTTTCATTCTCCGCCTACGGCCCCATGGAGATTCCAGATGACCTGAGTTGTCGAAGCCGTATCGGGTTGGCTTCGACGGGGCCATACCTGCCATGGAAAAACGCGCGAAAGTGGGTTCGTGATGCGCATTGGAGAGCGGTGATGTTCACCTTTGACGAGGCTGACAACAACATCGATCTGCAAAGCCCCAATCGTTTTGGTCAGGGTGAATTCCACGAAGGTAGTTTGAATGAGCGCTGGGAGGGGGTTCTCAATCATGGCGACGCATCGTTTCCCCAGATTGGAGGCCCATCGGCAGGGTCATTCAACCGTCGCGTCGAAACGGATCGGGACAACAGCGGCAAGATGGCTCTGTATTTTTCACCCGCGGATCGCCTGATCCATCTTTTTGGTGCGGAAACCGGAATCCAGAAAATCGACTTTGATTTCGATGGTCGGATCGACATGGAAATCCGTACCGGCGACCGCAATGGCGACGGCTGGTTCGACTCATGGGAAGTGGATGTGGATGTCGACGGTGTCGCAGACCTCACATACGGCTATCTTGACCGAATGCTTAGGGAAAACGCGGTGCCACACAGTGAAGTGCCGGCTGATCCAGGCGAGCTTTTCGCATTTCACATCCGCGAGCGGCAGAAGGCGATTGATGATGACCTTGCGTTGATTGATGTGATGCGCGCCGTTTTGATGGCGAAGGAGAAAAATTTCCGAACCGACGAGGCCGAAATTTTTTATCGGGAAAAGCTGCGCGACTGGCAGAAAGAATACAGGCACGGAGAAAAGATGCGGGCTAGTGCGGACAATGAGCGATTTTACGCGAACATCATTTGCCATCGGTATTTTCATCGGGTCATGAAGCTGGATTTCCCGCACACCCCGACACGTTCCGAATTGATGCGCCATTATTGGAATGGTGACCATCAAAAGGCGGCCATGGAGCTTAAGCAGCTGTTTCCCCAAGCGGATGCGAAAGCGTACACTCCGAAAGGTGTGGTGGTGACCTTGACCAATACGAGCAACACCAAGCTTTGGCGTCACCCGGCTGTGATCAAGCTCCGAAAGATTTTTCCCAATCGTGCCGTGCCTGTCGATGGAGTGAGCGTTTTTGATGGAGTTGAGCATCTCGCCCCTTCTGCGCTTGTTTCCCAGTGCGATGATCTCGATGGCGACGGTGTTGCCGACGAATTGGTTTTTTCGGTCGATTTGAGGCCGAGAGAGTCAAAGGCGTTTCGTGTTGAGATTGCCAAAGCTCCGGCTTTTCCATCAGGCGTCCATGTTTTCAACCAGGAATCGAGTATTCGATGGGAAACAGGTTTTGAAATTTTCGATTGGGACAAGCGTGATGGGTTGAGATTTGCGGGCAAGCAAGCTCATGTCATTTACGGACATGATGGTCTTGCGTCATCGGCCGGCGATCAGCCCAAGAATGCGGTTTTGAGGCTGTCGTGTTCCGATGCCAAGGAGTCCGTCACAAATCCTCAATTGAAAGTTGTTCGGGAAGGGCCTTTGCGTGCTGTGCTTCGTGGGGCGAAATGTCCATTGCTTGTTTTGCCTTATGCAAATCTTTCGGTCACCGAAATCCGTTGGAACGGTGATGGCATATTAGGGGTTTTCCCGGCTGTCACCAATACTCCGCCTGCAAAGGAGAATCTCATGGAAATCAGTGGCTCCAAGGTGTGGCAGCGTTGGGATGGAGATGATGGCATTGCGATTTTTTTACCCGATTCCGCATCTTGTGATTCTTCCGGAGCGCTCAATGTCGATGATCGAAAAGGTGGCTCATGTTTATGGGTTCACGGTTGGTGGGGATTTGGCCAGCAAAGTCCGATTTGGAATGCGCGCTCCAATTGGTTTCAGTCACTTGAGCAAGTCGCCCTCAAATTTCGCGATCCACTATCGGTCAAAATCTCTGATGCGGTGGTTCCTGGCCGGGCGAACTCCCTCGACTGAAATGAGTTGGGTCATAACAAATAACATTTAGAACAAGTGTGCCTTGTGTTGGAATCCTCTGTGTTCTCAGAAAATTCATGAATGCCATTGAACTTGTGCTAGGTGTGGTGACGGGGCTTGCCTTGAGTGCGACCTGCGGGATGCGGGTTTTCGTGCCGGTGTTTGGGGTGAGCATTGCCGCGTTGACCGGTCACTTGGACTTGGCGGATGGGTTGGCGTGGTTGGGCTCGCCGGTGGTAGCG
Organism: uncultured Luteolibacter sp.; assembly: GCA_964639755.1. Classification (GTDB taxonomy): domain Bacteria; phylum Verrucomicrobiota; class Verrucomicrobiia; order Verrucomicrobiales; family Akkermansiaceae; genus Luteolibacter. The sequence continues at coordinate 7,742 of CAZXHZ010000039.1, forward strand.
ATTTCCGCTGGTGTGGCGATGCTGGCCGAGATTGTCGCTTTTTATGTTCCGTGGCTTGATAACGCGCTCGACGGGATCGCGGCGCCGCTTGCGGTGGCGGCTGGGACGATTCTCACCGCGTCGCAGATTCACGATGTGTCGCCGTATCTGCAATGGGCGCTGGCGATTGTGGCCGGCGGTGGCACGGCGACGATTTTTCAAACCAAGACCATGGCGCTGCGCGCGGCCTCCACACTTGGGACGGGTGGTATAGCCAATCCTGTGGTGTCCACCGCCGAGACTGGTCTCGCCGCCACCGGGACCATCCTGACACTGGTGCTTGGCTGGGTCGCGGGCTTGGTTTTTGTAGTGCTTTGCGGGTGGCTCGGATATCGCTTTGTTTGCTGGATCGGGCGGAAATTCCGGCACAAATCGCCCGCCCATTGAATTGCTTGCCCGCGGGGCGGGGCTGGACTACACCCCTCGCGTGCTGACGATCAAAAAGCTCACCAAAACCCTCGGCGGGCGTACGCTCCTGCGCGAGGCCGAGATGTCCATCAACTGGGGCGAACGCGTCGCCCTCGTGGGTCCCAACGGGGCTGGCAAGTCGACGCTTTTCCGCATGATCCTTGATGAGGACTCGCCGGATGAGGGTACGATCGAGCGCGACGAGTACGCCATCACCGGGTACCTGCCGCAGGAGGCGGGCGAGCCGACGGATGAAACGATCATCGAAATAGCCATGGGCATCACGCCGGAAATGATCGGGATCTTGCGCACGATCCGCGAGCACGAGGCGAAGGGTGACCTTTCGCATCCGGATTTCGCCAAGGCGCAGGATCAGTTCAACCACCTCAATGGCTACCAGCTCGAGCCGAAGGCGAAGAAAATCCTCAATGGTCTGGGTTTTAAACAGGATGATTTCAACAAGCCCGCACGCGAGTATTCCGGTGGCTGGGTGATGCGTGCGCATCTTGCGCGCTTGCTGGTGATGGAGCCGGATTTGCTTATGCTCGACGAGCCGACCAACCACCTCGACCTTTTGTCGCTGTTGTGGCTGCAGCGGTATTTGCTGAACTATTCCGGCGCGATTTTGATGATTTCGCACGACCGCGATTTCATGGATGCGAT
>CAZXHZ010000040.1:0-3238 GCA_964639755.1 uncultured Luteolibacter sp.
GCGATGTTTGGCGAGTAAGCCTCGCCGAGCGATGCCTTCCAAAACGCCGAGCTGCCCATCACGCGATTGAAGACATAAATGATCAGCAGTGCGGCAGCGATCAGACCGGCGCCTGCATGTTGACCGAGCGTTGCGATGAAATGAGCCATAACCCGACGATGTCGCATGGCGATGATGATTGCCGCCATAGCAAGGGTGCCGGCGACCCATGCTTCAGGAAATTTCAAGTGCATCACACCCGAGACAAAATCTTCGATCTCACCCGCGAATGCCGCCATGAGCGCAAGTCCCAACACGCGACACACCGGACGATAAGCGCCAGCATGCGGTGAGGCTCCAAACATCAGGACGGCCGCTGCCGCGAGCAGTACGGCCTGAAGCAACTCGACCGTGCCGCGTTCGAGTGGTGCGGATGGGCGGTTTGGCAACCATGCGGGAAGCAGGATCGCCACCGAGCCGGCACTGATTAGCAAGACGCGCAGCAGGGTTCGTGAAAAGGATGGATTCCTCTGGGGCTTTGGCGGCGCGTCGAACATCACATGTGTTTTATCGGTTTGCGCACAATGACGCAAGGCCACAGCGAGAGCAATGTGGGTGGAGTTGATGCAGTATGAAAAGACTCTGAATCCCACGAGCGGACGGTTTTAAGGCGTTGTGGGGCAGCGTCATATATGTGAAGGCGTAATGTTGGTGTTATCCATTCAATAATCTACGCGTTCACGGATTAGACGGATGCAAGGGGGTGTTCGATGATCCACCCACGATCACACCCGCCTAGCGATGAATTTGAAACATTTCTGCCTGCCGATTTTGATGTTTTCCGTGATGGCTCAGAGAGGCGTACGTGGCGCTGAAATTTCGACGAGGATTGCCGACCCGACTGAATGGTCGACCGGTGGTGGAATGTTGGAGCAGATGGTGCCTACGGACTTGAAGATCAAGGGTGGCATGAACCTAGCGCTGCAAGTTGGGGCGATTTACGATTCAAATTTTTTCCTCGATGAGAGCAACGGCGAAAGCGAGACCTCGTTTTACGCTTCGCCATTGATCGAATACATCTCGGATCCGGAGGGCGGAGCCAAATCTTCCTTCAAGGTCAGCTATGGCCCTTCATTTCGCGCATACAACGAGAATTCGGAGTACAACGATGTCGATCATGTCGGCGAGGTGAGATGGACCATTCGCGGATCGAGGACCGAGCTTACGCTTTACGGTCGCTACGATGAACTTTCCGGAACCGATCGCTTGAGCGGTGAGTTTGTGAATGGCTCCTTGTTCACCGGTGGCATGAGGCTCGAGCGTCGCCTGGCTTCGCGAACGATCGGCTACCTCGGAGCTTCGTCGGCGACTTCTGATTATTCCCAAAGCGATTTGCAAGGGGCGCAGGTCGATAGTATTTTTCTCGGCGGCTTGTGGGAGGCCACTTCGCGCACGGCCTTTGGTTCGACCGTTCGCTACTCGCACATATCGGGTGATGGTGTGCCCGATACCGATGCTTGGGCGCTGCTCTTTGAGGCACGGCATACGGTGGGTAGTCGCATCAGCCTCTCCGCATCAATCGGCCCGGAATACGCGCAGGAGGATGGAAATCAAGACCGCTTGGGGGTGACTGGATTTTTGAAAGGCACTTACAATTTTGCTGAGCGTTGGGCGTGGATCAATTCGATCCGGCATGCCTTGGTGCCGACCTCCTCAAGCGTCAATCAGTTGGTCGACGATCTCGTGGTATCGACCACGCTGCAGCGTTCGCTCGAGCGAGGATCGATCGGCGGTGGGCTGGAGTATCGTTACTCGGAATTTGTCAACATCGGCAGTGACGCCGACCTCCGTAACGATGAACAAAACCTCGCGCTGGTCCTCTCGTGGAGCCGACCGCTTTTTACCGACCGACTGGCGCTCGATACAAGCGCGCGCTACGCCTTCAATTCGGGCCGTTCGGACTGGGAGCAATTTCTCTTCGCGCTGGCGCTGAGGTCTTCGTTTTAGGGCACACGTAAGCTCTCGACTTTTGTTTGATGAAATGGATTCGCATCCGGCGTCGAATGCGGCATGATCCGGCGCGTGACCCAGTTTCTGATGCCATGCCTGCTTGCCGCGCGACCGAAAACTTTGCCTGCGGCGATCGTGCCGGTGTGGGCTGGATGTGTTTTGGCGTGGAAACTCAGCGGGCATTTCGAACTCACGCTCGCGATGCTCACGCTGGCGGGATCATTGTGCATTCAGATCGCGACAAATTTTTTCAATGATGCGATCGATGCCAAAAAGGGCGCTGATACCGAACGCCGGCTTGGTCCACGTCGGGTCACGGCATCCGGCATATTGAAACCGCGGACGGTGATGAGTATCGCTGTCTTGTTTCTGATCCTCGCCGTGCTGTGCGGTCATCAACTTTATCAGGTGCGCGGCTGGCCGATTTTGGCCATCGGTATTCCTTCGTTATTTCTTGCGTACGGTTATACCGGCGGACCCGTGCCGCTCGCCTATCGCGGGCTTGGCGAGTTGTTTGTGATTTTGTTTTTCGGCTTTGTCGCGGTGGCGGGCACTGTGTTTATTCAGACTGGCGTATGGTCGCGCGAATCATGGTGGCTTGGTTTGCAAATCGGCCTGCTCTCCGCCGTTTTAATTTCGATCAACAACTTCCGCGACCGCGAGGAAGATGCGACCACCGGCAAGCGCACACTCGCAGTGCGCTTCGGTCCGAAATTTGCCGCGGCTGTGATCTGGCTCGAAATCAAGGTCGCAGCCTTTGCCGGATTCGCATGGATCGCATTCGGAAAACCAATGCTGATGTTTTCCAGCATTCCTGCTTTCTTGCTGGGCGCGCGCATTATCTGGGGCGTGCTAACTTTGCCGCCGGGCCCGGCATTTAACCGCCTGCTTGCGCTTGCGGGCTTGCAACTGATTCTCTTTGCGGCGCTGTTTCATTTTGCCGCCACACTTTGATTTCGCATCATGCAGTCCAACGAATCACCGACCTACATTTCCCGCTATCGCCTCAAGGCGCGGAAGTTTCTCAATGCTGTGTCGTCGCGCACGAGCTTTGATGGTGCTTTGATTCGCATCGATGAAGGCTACGGCTGCATCCATCCATGGCCGGAGCTCGGTGATCCGCCCTTGGAAAAATGCCTTGCCGATCTTGCGGACGAGAGGCGTTGGCCGATCGTGCGTCGCGCCATTCGCTGTGCCGAGTACGACCGTGCCGCTCGGCAGTTTGAGCATTCGTTGTTTGAGGAAATGG
>CAZXHZ010000041.1:0-12858 GCA_964639755.1 uncultured Luteolibacter sp.
TGCCGGCGAGGTTGAGGATCGCGAGCCGCACGGCATGGATGAAGGGGCTTTGTTTTGCGTACTCCGCGAGATAGATCGCAGCGCAAACGCCGAAGAACAGCGCGAGAATGATCGAGCCGCAGGTCAGCAGCGCGGTGCCGATGATCGGGCCCGCGATGCCGCCGCCGGAGTAGGAAAAGGTTTGCTCATTGTAAATTTGCTGACCCGCATGAGCCTCGATGTACTCGTTGTATTTCGATGCCGGAAGTTGGTGGCGTGTGCCCTTCGCATCATCGAAGACATGCAGCGTTTCGTTTTTCGCGGTGAGGAACTCGATGTCGACGAAGGGGAACTCCGAGGTGAAGATTGCGGGTGCGCCGTCGATGATGATTTTGCCAAAGAGCAGCACGGCGATCATTACCATGAGGTAGGTGATACCGCCCAGCAGGCTGCGTACAAGGATGTCCTTGAAATAGCCTTTGGGCAGACCTTTGCGGATCAAATTTTCCGGATTGAACATGGCTTATTTTTTCGTCCGGGTGAGGAAATGGTGGGCGGTGGCGTTGATGCCGAGGACCACGACGAAGAGGGTGATGCCGATCACAAAGAGCGCGCGGTAGTGGACGCTGCCGAGCGGCACTTCGCCGAGCTCTTGGGCGATGATGCCGGTGAGGGTGTGCGAGGGTTGGAAGAACGCGCCGAGGCCTTCGCTGAAGTCGGGGATCTTGATGCGGTTGCCGGCGACCAGCAGCACCACCATCGTTTCGCCAATCACCCGGCCAAGCCCGAGTAACACGGCGGCGAGGATGCCGGAAAAGGCTGCGGGGACCATCACGCGGAAGGCGGTCTGGAGGCGTGAAGCGCCGAGCGCTTCGGAGGCTTCGGCATAGGCCGAGGGGACATTGTTGAGCGCGTCCTCGGCGAGCGAGAAAATCGTCGGCACACTCATCAATGCGAGCAGGCAGCCGGCGGTGAAAATGTTGAGGCGCTCGTCGATCGGGAACCCGGGCACCCACCTGAGCGAATCGAAAGTGGAAATTTCCCGAAGGATCGTGCCGAAGACCATGATGCCGATGAAGCCGAGCACCACCGAGGGGATCGCTTGGATGAACTCGATGATCGGCTTGACCAAGGCCTGTTCGCGCGGGGCGGCAAATTGGTTGACATAGATTGCTGCGCCGATGCCGACCGGGATGGCGATCGTGAGAGCGACGATGGCAATCATCAGCGACCCGACAGCCAGTGGAATGATGCCGTAAAAATCCTGCCACTCGCCGCCGGTGACCCATGACTTGCCAGTGAGGAAGGAAATGAATGCAGCGGAAAGCGGCACAGGGTCGGTGTGGGTCCAGTTGTTGATTTTGGCCGGCGTGGCCTTGAGGTCGGAGATCAAGACCGGCCATGCGGATTTTGCGGCATTGAGATAACGCGAGGCGTTGGCTTGGCTGAGCGAACTGGGAAGACTTGGAAAAATTTCTTCAAGCGAAGTGACCAATTGCTCGTGAAGTTTCACGCAGTCGGGCTTTTTCTCCATCAGCCTCGACATCGGTCCTTCGACATCGGGCTTGTCGGCGAGCGAGGCCTTGGCATCGGCGATCAGCTTTTCGCGCTTGACCGGGTCTTTCGTGTTGGCTGCTGCGGCGAGCAGGGTCTTGCGGTCTTTTTCGAGAATGTCGGCAGTTTGGATGGCTTGCTTGGTGGAGGTAACGGATTCGGTCATTTCCATCACCATCGAGCCGAGGTCCATGCCGGCGGACTCGAAGTTGTCGATCGTTTCACGGAATTTTTGCAGGGGTTCGGCATGCGATTGGCGGGCGGCGACGAATGCTGCCGTGAGGCTGGCCACCAACGGAGGATCCTCGGCCGCCTCGGCGGGCCGATTGCGCAGTGAATCGATCAGCTCCTGGCGCTCGGCCTCGCTGAGGTGCGGGGTTGCGGGAAGTTTGTTGAGGGCTTTGCTACGCTGGGCCTCGTAGTTGGCGCGAAACACGCTGAGCATGCCGTCAGCGCCAGCGGTTGTTGCGGCGGGATTGTTAAGGATCAGATCGCGGGTCGGGCCGACCTGGTCACTGAAAAAGTTGTAGAGATTGGAGGCCTCCTGCGAGCGCCGCAATTCATCGACGCATTTGCCATTGATCTCTGCCTGATAGGCGCGGTTGAGAAGACTTGTGACCTGTTCGTGCGCGGTGAGGTTCTTGCGTGAGATGTCGACGAACTCAAGGCCGGCGATGCGATACATCTCCAACTCGCGGCGATAACCAGGAAAGAAACCCAAACCCTCGCGCAGAAGGAAAACAATGATGAGCAAGAGAATGAAAATCGTAAGCCCGGCATTCGATGCGAAGAAGAATCGGATCGCCCGCTCAAAGGAAAATCCTTTTCGCTGGAAGCGATGGCCACTGGATTCGGATTGGGGCGTTGGCGAAACCATGCAGGGCTGGCGAAGTGGAGCGCGGATGGTGGGTTTGGGCAAGCAAATGAAAAGGGCATCGCTGGAACTGCAACGATGCCCGTTTGGCAAGCAACTGATAACCGATAATCGTCAACTATCAATCAGTTGGGAATGAAGCCAACTTTTTCAACAATGGCCTGACCGGCCGGCGATTTGATGAAGGCGAGAAAGGCCTCGGCTTCGGTTGTCGGTTTTTCCGGAGTGTACAGGTAGCAAAGGCGGGAGTAGGCGAACTTTTTCGCATTGGCAGGGATTGATTCCACACCGTCAATGGTGACGGTCTTGGTGCCGGGAGTCTTGGCGTAGGCGAGGCCGACATATCCGATGCCGTTTTTGTTTTTTGCCACCTCCTGTGCGATCTGTTCGTTGCCTGCCATTTTGAGCGAGGTGGACGGGTAGTCTCGACCGCCCATGGCGAGTTTCTGCCAATCCTTGTAGCTGCCCGATGAGGTGTTGCGGGTGTAGATCGAGATCGGGCCCGGCACGCCGCCGATTTCCGACCAATCCTTGATCTGACCGGTGAAGATCTTGGCGACCTGTGCCTTGGTCAGATTTGAAACGGGCAAATTTTTGTTCACGATCACGCAGATCATGTCGTGGCAGATCGGATGTTCCTTGAGGTAGACGCCCTTGGTGCGGCAGAAGGTGCGTTCGTCTTCCTTGACCTCGCGCGACGACATGCCGATTTGAGCGGTTCCATTTGCGAGGGCCGGGAAAGCTGTGGTTGAGCCTTCTGCGGCGATTTCGAATTTCACTCCATCGTTGCCGGCGGCCTTGAAGGCCTCGGCAAGTTGCGGGATGAGCTTGGCGCCGAGGGTGTCGCTTCCCTTGATGCTGAGAGTTTGAGCCCCAGCCATGGAAACCAAGGCGGCGGACGCGATCAGTGTGTGGATGGCTTTCATTGGTATGCTTGTCGTGGATAACTTTGGATCAGAATGAGAAGCGAAGGCCGCTCATGAGGGTGTAACCGTCATAGGTGCCGCCGCCCATGTCGGAATATTCAATGCCGTTCATGAGCTTCAGCTTGTGGCCGTAAATGTAGTAATTGAGTCCGAGATAGGTGGAGAAATAGGTGTTGCCGTTTTCATCACCTCCTGCCGCAAGCCGCTCGTAACGGGAGGGAACATGTAGGCCATCGGGGCCCGAACTGGTCGCCAACTGAACACGGCAAACGAGTTGAAGCTGATCGGTGATGTAGCAGGAGGGAATGGCGGTGATGCCAAATACATCGGATTGGGCGATTTTATTCACGGCTCCTGCCTGCTCGGCATTTCCGTTGAAGCCAAATCCGTAGAGCAGTTCAGTGGTCAAGCCGTAGCGTCCTTCGGTGATGTCATTGGTGAGGGCGATTGCATCGGTGAAATTTGGTGAGGCGACTGGGTTGAAATTGGTTTTGGAGGGCGCGTCATATCCAGGTTGCGTGTTGTGCATGTAGTGAATCGACGCGATTGCGGAATCGAATTCCGCTTGTGACGAGTAATCATAACCGATTTTTCCGAGCACGATTGCCCCTTGATCGAATTTTGAAAATTCACGGACACGATCGCTGCCATAGACTCCAAGCTCGTAAAGCCAGCAGCCTTGAATGCCTTTGCCGTTTGCCCATATGCCGGTGAGCTCGCCCGGAAAGAGGGTGCTGGCGAGCAAGCCGCGCTCGATGGTAAGAATTTCATTTGCCGAAATCTCCTGTTCGCGTGAGAAGCGCACCTTGGTTTTTCCCGCGGAGACGTTGAATTTGTCGGATGCGGTGTAGGTCAGATAAAGATCGTAGATTTGCTTGTATGGCGTGTGGTCGCTGGTGTCGCCGTCACGGAAGTCAGGGTCGACATCGATATGTCCGTCAAATTTCCAGTCGCGAAACCATTTCGATTTGAAACCCAAACGCGCGCGCCGGACCTCGATGTCATTGCCCCAGACGCTTTCGTCATGGGCTGCATCTTTGTAGTCCGATGTATTGAAGCTGTCGCCGCCGGCCTTTCCGTAGATGGACTGCAATTGTAGGCGCCCATTGAGAGAGAAGTCCTGGAGAATGGGATTGGTGTCGTCCTTGTAGAGGTTGAAGACCGACCAGGCGCGATCCATGGGGGATTCGCCGGTCAATTTGCCGAGCAGCAAACCGGTGGCCTCTGTGGAATCGCCTGGCCCTGCGGCGGTCGCGGTTTCAGTACCCGCCTGCATTTGCGATGAGCTGAGCAGTGTGGCGGCGATCAATGCATTGGAAATGATTCTCACGGCGTTTTTGTTTTGTCTTTGGGCACCCTTGAGGCGTTCAAAGTTTATCGGGGATTTCGAGTCAGAGTGAAGTTTAATATGATGACGAAATTGCCGCTGGTGTCGATGCTACGAACATGTGTGGTTTTTTGATGGCCCGACAATCGGCAGATAGACTGATGGTTCGGTGCATGCTGCTGGATCGCGTGTGCTTGTTGTGCCCAAACCTCGCTCGGGTTTTGCAATTCGGCCTTGATTTGGCCGGGATCTGCTCAATGGTAGAATTCATAGTGCGCTGAGAATTTTCATTTCCTTCTGCCATTTGCCTCGGCCGATAGCCCCCAACGATTCCGATTCATGCAAGCCCCCCATATCCTCCACGACTTTGACCAGGCGATCGCATCCTTGCGCGCGGAAGTGATTTCAATGGCCGGCAAGGCCCGCCACAATCTCGAACGGGCGGTTCACGCGCTTTTGGAACGCAATACCGAACTGGCCAACGCGGTGATCGCCGACGATGACGAGGTCGATGAACTCGAGCGCCAGATCGACAAGCTCGGCATGGAAATGCTGGTCCGCTTCCATCCCCTCGCGTCCGATCTGCGCCTGGTGGTTTCTTCGATGAAAATCTCGATGAACCTTGAGCGGATTTCGGATCACGCGACCAACATCGCCAAGCGCGCCAAAAAGATCAGCTCGAACCATGAGCTCCAGGATACGAGTCTCATCGAGCCCATTTACTCGCTCGCCGACCAGCTTCTGCACGATGCGATTTCTTCGTACTCGGAGCGGAATGCCACACTCGGGGCGTCGCTGCATGCTCGCGACAAAGAACTCGACAAAATGTACAAGGATGCATCCGCGGCCTTTGCTTCCCGAATCGAGCAATCAGTAGGGCGGAGTGAGGATTATGTGCGCCTGATTCTCGTGTTGCGTTCGCTTGAGCGTGTTGGGGATCTCGCGGTCAATGTTGGCGAGGATGTGGTGTTTCTCGGCACGGCCCGTGATGTGCGTCATGAGTCAGACCGCAGCCTGAGTTGAATCGGATGACATTCGAATGGCGGAGCTGGCCTCTTGCCATTGGAGCATGGATGAAATAGAAAAAGCCATGCGTGACCTGTTCCTTGTAGTTGCCCGCGCCTTAGTTTTTAGCGCTTTGTTGGCTTTGCGCGGCCTGGCTGCCGAGGGCAATTCGCCTGACTGGACTCAAGTCGTTGAAGCCGATCTTTCGTTGATGGGCGATTACGAGGGCAGTTGGCTTGATGCGCCGCCGAGACATTATTTCGACATCAACAAGCCGCTCGCCGCACAAGTCATCAACGTCCGGGAAGGGGAATACTTCATCCGGTTTATCCAGCAACACGATTCACGGGCAGATACTTATTTCGAAGGCACTGGCCGCCTCTCCGATGGAGTGATTCGATTTGATGAAAACGGCTGGACTGGTGTTGTTTCCAATGAGGGGCTGATTGGCAAAGGCAAAGGTTATGGTGGTGAAGCCAACTTCAATCTCAAACGGGTTGCCCGTTCTTCGCCAACTCTCGGTGAAAAGGCGCCCGAGGGTGCGGTGGTTTTGTTTGACGGCAAAAATTTCAACGAATGGAAACATCCGGATGGAAGGGAGGTGACTTGGCATTTGCTTGAAAATGGCGCCATGGAAGTTCGCAGCGCGAGAAGTCAGGAAGATCGCAACAACAGGATCGGTGGTGACATCATTACCAAGCGCAAATTTCGGGATTGTCGGGTACACCTTGAGTTTCGCTATCCCGTTGAACCGGGAAAGACAGGCCAGGGTCGAGGCAACAGCGGATTTTTCCTGCAGGACTGTTATGAAGTTCAGGTGTTGAACACCTATGGGCTCGAGGGCCTTTGGAACCAATGCGGCGCGCTTTACAAAACCGCCCCGCCGAAGGTCAATGCAGCTCGGTCGCCCATGCAGTGGCAGACCTACGACATCGATTACACCGCGCCAGTTTGGAAGGATGGAAAAAAAATCTCACCAGCCCTTATCACGGTGCGTCACAATGGCGTGACCATTCATCGGGATGAGCCGATTCCCCATGCCACGGTGCATTCCTTTGATCAGCGCACCAACGAGCCAAAGGAAGAGGGGCCGCTCAAGCTGCAGGATCATGGCCACGCGATTCAATATCGCAACATTTGGATTGTTCCCGGCAAGTGACATTCATATCGCAGCCCGAAAGCGAACCCACCGGTCCATCGCTAAGAAAAATCTGACGGCCTGCGCTCACATGATCGCCTTTCTTGCACTTTTGATTTTGCTCATCGCAGGATTCGCCGCCTTTCCGACGATGGTTTTGCGAAAACAGCAACGCATCACATGGTGGGATTATGTTTATCCATTTGCGGGAGTGGTCGCGTGGTTGTGCCTCTCCGGCGTCGGCTCAACAGTATCGCTCTCCAACATGGTAGTTGAGATTTTTTGGATTGCCGTTCTCTCGGTTGTGATCCCGTGGGTGCGATGGGGCTTGTCGAAAATCGAAATGAAGCGGGTTAAGGCGCTTTCTTTCCTTTTGACCTTGATGCCAATTCTTGCGGCGGCAGTCATTCGGCTCACAATGCCGACATTGCCCGAATGATGGCAGCGCCCAAACATTGGACGTCTGTCGCGCATCACGAGAGACGCGCTTCAAAATCCTCGTAGCGGAATTCACGGATCACCTCGACCTCACCATTCTCGTGCTGAAGCGCGATTGAAGGATGTTTGACACCATTGAAGGTGGTTGTCTTGACCATCGTGTAGTGCGCCATGTCGTCGAAGACCAGCGTGTCGCCGACGCGCAATGCGCGCGGAAACGAGTAGTCGCCGATCACATCGCCTGCAAGACAGGTTGGCCCGCCAAGCCGATAGGTGTGTGATGATTTGAGGGTTTTCGGAATGGCACCGGGCGCGGATGGATCACCCGCAAGATGATAGTTTTCATTTTTCAACATCACGGCGGGCTTGCCGGCGGACGCGGCGGGATCGACGAGATAAACATCCGGGCGATATGGCATTTCCATCACATCGGGCATGTGGGCGGTGGCGGAAATATCGAGAATCGCAAGGTGGTGGCCGGCAGACTCGAAGACATCCATCACCGTCGCGCGCAGCACGCCGCTGTGAATCGCGACCGCCTCGCCAGGCTCGAGCCATACTTCGACATCAAATTTTTCGCGGGCTTCGCGCACAAGTCGCACGAGCCGCTCGCGGTCGTAGAACGGCTTCGTGATCCAATGGCCGCCGCCCATGTTGAGGTAGGTGAATTGCGGCGAGCGCAGCAGATGGCCGAATTTTTCATCGACCGCGACGAGTGTTTTTTCGAGATCATCGGAGTTCTGCTCGCACAAGGTGTGGAAATGAAGACCTGAAAGTCCGGTTAGATCGGCTCCTGCAAGTTGTTCGGCGGTGATGCCGAGGCGCGAGCCGGCGATGCAGGGATCGTAGATCGGCGTGTGACCTGTGGAGCATTCGGGATTGATGCGCAGACCGAATTGCAATTCACCGTTGAGAAACCGCGGGTGCGCCATGACTTGTTCGCGAAAGCGAAACCATTGGGAGAGCGAGTTGAAGTCAAGGTGATGGGTAAACCCGCAAAGCTCCGCGACATCCTTTTCATCATAGGCTGGTGAGTAGGTGATGGCATGCTTGCGGAAATGCTCGCGCGCGAGTCGCGCCTCCCACAGGCCGGACGCGCAGCAGCCGTCAAGGTCATCGCGCAGGTAGGGGAAAGCTTTCCAACAGGAAAAACCCTTGAGCGCCAGCACCATGTGGCAACCTGCGGCTTCTTTCACCTGGCGGAGAATGGCACTGTTGCGTTTCAGTGCGGAGATGGAGACAACGAACATGGGGGCATGGGGACTCAAGATCCAAACGCCCTGCGGGTCGAGAGGATTTTCCGGTGGACTGCGGACGCATTTGGAAAATCGACATCGACCGCAGGCGAATCCCGGCGCAGCATCAAGCGTGGCCCGAATCGGTGAGCGTGCGTTGTTGAATGTTTTGAAGGAAAAGCCTTTCGGGCTGTATCTCGAGGGTGGGGATGAGCTCGGCGAAATTCTGCTTCCGCGCCGTGAAATGCCGGCAAGCTGGGAAATAGGCCAACCACTCGATGTGTTCATTTATCGCGACTCCGAAGACCGGCCTGTCGCGACGACAAGATCACCCAAGGCCTTGCCGGGAACTTTCGCGCGTCTCCAATGCGTTGCGGCCACGCACGTCGGCGCATTTCTTGACTGGGGCCTCGCCAAGGAATTGCTGGTGCCTTTTCGCGAGCAAAAATCCCGCATGGAGCCGGGCAAGCATTACCTCGTCCATGTCCATGTCGATGAAACCTCCGGTCGCATCGTCGCCTCGACGCGGTTGTCGCGTTTTCTCGATCTCAGCCAACCCAATTACGCGCCGGGAGATGCGGTCGAGCTCGTCATTTTCGGCAAGTCGCCGCTGGGCTACAAGGCCATCATCAACGGCACCCACAGCGGACTGCTGTTCGCCGAAAAAGTTTTCCAGAAACTTCAGCCTGGCGAACGGGTTAAAGGCTACATTGCCCACATCCGCGATGACGGGAAAATCGATCTGAGCCTCCACCCGCCGGGCCGCGAAAAAGTCGACACGCTCGAGCAGCGCATTCTCTCAGAGCTCAAGGCGCGCGGCGGCTTTTGGGCGATCGGCGACCACAGCCCGGCCAGCGAGATTCACGACGAACTCGGCGTAAGCAAACGCACTTTCAAGCAAACTCTCGGCGCCCTGCTCAGGAAAAAGGCGATCCTCATCGAGGAAAAGGGGATACGCGCCGCTGTTTGATGACCGCAAGTGGCGCAAGCTTGCGCTTTTATTTTCAGGGGTTCGCATCTAGTATCCACCGATGATTCGCCGCCACTTGATCGCATTGCTCTTCGCGAGCGTGAGGGCCGTTGCGCAAACTCCCGAGTCCGCGACCCCCGCACCGCTTGTCGAAGTGGCGCCTGCGGTCGATCAGCCTGCACCGCCCGCGCCTCCACCAACCGAAGTTTTGCCAAGTCGCGTCGCGGTGCTCGGTTACCATGATTTTTCGCCGACCTTGCCGGAGACCGAAATGCGCATTCGAACGGACAAGTTTCGCCGGCAGATGCAAACTTTACGCGATCGCGGCATCACGGTGATCTCGCTCGCCGATTTCATTGCGTGGAAGAAAAACGACGGCAGCAAAACCATTCCGGAAAAGTCTGCGCTCATCACCATCGATGACGGCTGGAGATCGGTTTACACGGATGCCTTCCCCATCCTGAGGGAATTCAATTATCCGTTCACCCTCTATCTCTACAAAAATTATATCGATGGCGGAAACAAGTCGCTCTCTTCCACCATGATTCGCGAAATGATCGGAGCGGGCGCGACAATCGGCAGCCATTCGGTCACTCATCCATATCCCAAGGCAGTGAAAAATCAGCAGCGCCAAGGCTCTGAAGTTTACAACGCGTATCTGCAAAAGGAGATCGGTGATTCCAAACGGTTTTTGGAATCGAAATTTGGAGTCACGGTCAGCAGCTATGTTTATCCGGGAGGTTTTTTCACACCCGAAATGTTTCCCATCGCCAGAGAAAGCGGCTATGCCCACATGTTTACCGTGTTGCCCGGCAAGATCACGCTCTCGTCGCCGGATGAAACGCTGCCACGCTACATCATCCTTGGCAGCCACGATCACATCTTCGAGCTCGCCACCAATTTCAATGAAACGCCAGGAAAGCAGCCCGATCTCATTCAACCGCAGGAGACCGCCTACCCGGTGCAGCCTGCGTCCGGCGCGACGGTCAGTGCCCGCATGCCGGTGATTTCAGCCGATCTGTCACAGGTTGAGGGACTCGATTCCTCAACGCTTGTGATGAAGGTTGCGGGGTTCGGCCAGGTGCCGGCGGTCTATGATGAGCAAATGAAGTCGTTTTCATGGCAAGTGAACCGTCGCTTGCGCCAACCGGTTTGCTCAGTGTCGGTCACTTGGAAAAAAATCTCTGGTGAGCCAGCTGATCCCCCATTGAATTGGTCTTTCAAGATCGATCTCGCCACCGCTTACATGAACGAACCATAAATCATCCGCATGTTCTCGTCACTTGCCGACAGCCTCGACAAAACCTTCCGCAACCTTCGCGGCGTGGGCCGCATTTCGGAAAAAAACATCGCCGACGCACTGCGCGACATCCGCATCGCATTGCTTGAAGCCGATGTGGAATTCGCCGTTGCCAAGGACTTCATCGCCAAGGTGAAGGAAAAGGCGATGGGCGAGGACGTCTTCAAATCGATCAAGCCCGGCGAACAAATCGTCAAAATTTTCCACGACGAACTCGAAGCGCTCCTCGGCGGCAACCAGTCGCCCCTCGATCTTAACCCGCCCGCGCGCATCCTGATTTGCGGCCTCAACGGTGCCGGCAAAACCACGACCTCGGCAAAGCTGGCCATGCGCCTCAAACGCGAAGGCCGCCGCCCGTTGCTCATTGCCTGCGACCTCTATCGTCCCGCTGCGATCGACCAACTCGCTACGCTCGCAAAGCAAATCGATGTACCCTGTTTCACACCGCAAGCCGGCGAAAGCGATGTGGTGAAGGTCGCACGCGAGGCCCTCGCATGGGCGGAAAATCAAAATGGCACCGTCCTGATCTTTGACACGGCCGGCCGCCAAGAGATCGACGAGAAACTCGTCGCCGAACTCAAGCGCCTGCACGATTTCATACAACCAAAGGAAACCCTTCTCGTCGCCGATGCTGCCACCGGCCAACAAGCGGTCTCGGTCGCCAAACATTTCGATGAAGCGGTCGGCATCACCGGCATCATCCTCACCAAGCTCGATGGCGATGCGCGCGGCGGCGCGGCTCTCTCGATGCGCGCGGTCACCGGCAAGCCGATCAAGTACGCCGGCGAAGGCGAGAAACTCGATCAACTCACCGAATTCCACCCCGACCGTATGGCCGACCGCATCCTCGGCATGGGCGACATCGTCGGCATGGTCGAGCAGGTCGCTGCCAAGGTCGACGAAGCTGATGCGGCGCGCTCGATGCAGCGCATGCAGGAAGGGAAATTCGACTTCACCGACTTCCTCGACCAGATGCGCATGATCCGCAACCTCGGCCCGCTCGACGGACTGCTTGGCATGATGCCCGGTTTCAATAAAATCAAAAAACAACTCCCCGCCGGCGCACTCGACACCGGGAAAATCAAACGCACCGAGGCGATCGTGCTTTCCATGACCCACGAGGAACGCCGCCGCCCAGAAATCATCAAAGGCTCACGCCGCCAACGCATCGCCGCCGGATCCGGCACCTCGCTGATGGAGGTGAATCAACTGATCAAGCAGTTCGGCGAAATGCGCAAGATGATGAAGTCGCCTCACAAGATGAAAAACATGATGCGCCAAATGGGCGGCATGCCGGGCATGAAGGACATGATGAAAGGCCTCGGGGGGAAGCTCCCTTTCTAATTTTCCCACCACCAAAAATCTGAAAACGGAAAGCTTTTACATCTGCGGCCCCACCGCTTCGGGCAAGTCTGCGCAGGCGCTGGAGTATGCCCGCAAGCTCGATGGCGAGATCGTCAACGCCGATGCGTTTCAGCTTTACCACGGCCTTGAAATTGTGAGCGCGGCGCCGTCCCCGCAGGAGCGCGAGCTTGTGCCTCATCACCTCTATGGCGTATTGTCGCCGCAGCAATCTGCCAACGCCGGCAGCTACATGCGCCTTGCCGAGCCGGTCATTGAAGAAATCCAAAGTCGCGGCAAAACGCCGATCGTTACCGGTGGCTCGGGTTTGTATCTGAAGTTTCTGACGCATGGCCCCGCGCCTTTGCCGAGCGGTGATGAAAAACTTCGCGCGGAGCTCGACGCACGATCGCTCGACGACCTCGTCGCGCAGCTGCGCGCGCTTGATCCGATCGAGGCATCGCGCACCGATCTGCAAAACCGCCGCTATGTCGAACGCGCGCTCGAAGTCTGCCTCATCACCGGAGAAAAAATTTCCAAGCTCCGCGATCAGTGGGAACAAAAGACCCGCGAGGTGTCGCAGCATTTGCGCGGCATCGTCATCCAACGCAGTCGTGCCGACCTTCATCAACGCATCGCCGCAAGAACCCGTGCGATGCTCGAGGGCGGCGCGATCGAAGAGGTAGCCGTGCTTGGAACGATTTCGGAAAATTGCGCCAAGGCGATCGGCATTCGCGAGATCCGCGCGCTCATCGCCGGCGAGATCGATCG
>CAZXHZ010000042.1:0-18357 GCA_964639755.1 uncultured Luteolibacter sp.
CATGCAAGCTCGCGGGCTTGCGCGTGCTGTGCGAATCGCGGAGAGTTTTTCCATGCGCAAGCAGGAACGCGCCGATCATCTTTTACGCAGGCTCGAAGAGTTGTATCCCGAAACGCCGATCCCGCTCGACCACAAGGACTCCTACACGCTCTTGGTCGCGGTGCTGCTCTCGGCGCAGTGCACGGATGTGCGGGTCAACCAAGTGACCCCGGCCCTGTTCGCTCTCGCGAACAATCCGCGCGACATGATGCGAGTGCCAGTGGAAAAAATTCGTGAGGTCATCCGCCCCTGCGGATTGTCGCCGCGAAAGTCGGCGGCGATATCGGAGCTTTCAAAAATCCTTGTCGAAAAGCATGGCGACGAAGTGCCGCAGGATTTCGAAGCGCTTGAGGCCTTGCCCGGTGTGGGTCACAAGACTGCCTCGGTGGTGATGGCTCAGGCGTTTGGAGTTCCGGCTTTTCCCGTTGATACGCACATTCATCGCCTAGCGAAGCGGTGGAAGTTGAGCGCCGCAAAAAATGTCGAACAGACCGAGCGTGATCTGAAAAAGCTCTTCCCGCGCGAGTCATGGAACAAGCTGCATTTGCAGATCATTTTTTATGGCAGGGAACACTGCACTGCGCGCGGGTGTGATGGGAAGAAGTGTTTGTTGTGTGAGGAAATTGGCAGGCAGGTTTAAGGGAGGTCTGTCATCCGAACCGAGTTTTTATTAGGATAGATACTATGTTTATAGTATCTATTTCGTTGCACAAAAAACCGATGAGGAGTTTTGACTAGGCTCCTTCTTGTCGTTCGATTTTTTTCTCGATGGCGACGAGAGTGATGTCGTCCATCTGTGGGCCTTCACCAGTGAAGTGGCGGAGTTCTTCCTGCATGCGGTTCAGGACCGCTTCGGCGCCGAGTGGGGCGGAATTGCGAAAAGATTCGGACATGCGGTCCATTCCGAATTCTTCGTCATCGGCATTGACCGCTTCGCGCACGCCATCGGTGTAAAAGAGCAGGCAATCGCCTTGGTAGAGTTCGATTTCCTGGTCCTTGGTGACGCGTTCGAAGACCTCGCCGTCATCGACGCCAAGAGCGAGGCCGGGTGAGCGCAGGAGTTCGACTTTGCCTGTTTCGTGTCGGTAGAGCAGGGCTGGATCGTGGCCGGCGCGGGCGATGACGGCTTTGCCATTCGTTTCATCGAGGATGCAGTAGGCCATGCTGATGAACATGTCCTCGCGAATGTCGGGAAAGAGTTGGCGATTGACGGTCGCGAGCGCGGCGGCGGGGGAGGATCTTTCGCGGGCGACGGAGCGCAGGGCGCTGCGGCACATCGCCATCAGGAGTCCGGCTGGTACGCCCTTGCCCGAGACATCGGCGATCGCGACGCCGAAGCGGTTATCGTCGAGCTCGAGGTAATCGTAATAGTCTCCGCTGATGATGCGTGCGGGTAGGTTGGTGCCGCTGATGCGAAAACCTGCGAGCACCGGGTTTTCCTGAGGAAGCAGCACGCGTTGGACTTCGCGGGCGTTTTGCAGCTCATTTTCCATCGCGCGTTTTTCGTGGGCCTCGCGATGGACGCGCGCATTGCCGATGGCAAAGGATGATTGCTCGGCGGCCGAACGAAAGACCGTAAAATCATTGGCGGTGAAGGGGCCGTCCTCATGATGTCGAGCGACCACCAGTACGCCAAGGTCGCGGCCCGCATGGCGCAGTGGTGCGAGCAAGGCCGTGACATCGTCGGTGTAAGTCAGAAACGCGTCGTGAAACGCAGGATGACTTTTCACATCATCGACCTTGATGGCCTCGCCTGCCGCGAGGCAGTGACCGAGGATGCCTTCATCGGCAGTGACGCGTGAAAGTCGCAGGTGACTTTCGAGCGCGCGCGGATCGCGTTCAGCGCGTTTGCGAACCTCAACCGGCACGCCGATGAGGGGTGGGCAGTCTTCCGAAATGTAAGACGGAATGAGAAATCCGTTGCCCGCGCCGAGAAAATAGATCGCTCCGCCGCGGGCTTTCACCACCTTGTCGATGCCATCGACGATGATCCTTGAGAGCACCGTGGGCGATGGTTCATTTTCGATCGCGAGGCCGAGATCGTGCAGAAAGGAGAACATCCGTTGTTCCTCGCCTTCGAGTTCATTGAATTTTTTGCGAATAAGTCGATTGCGCTGGCGTTGGTTGTGCAGCGCGAAAACAAGAATTACAACGGCCAGAACAAACACCGCGAGCGCGACCAATGGAGAGTGCTGCAGCCCGGGGATGTTCATGGGGTCCGATTGGCTGTGAATTATTTGGATTCCGCCTGTCGGCCAGGTTCGGGCGATTCGCCCTCTAGGGAAACCTCTTTTTCCAACATCGAGACGACGGCGGAAAAGGATTGCGCGTTTTTGGCGTTGATGTCGGAGAGTTTGCGATGGGCTTCGAGAACATGGAGCCCGCTCTCGCGTTGAGTGGGTTTGCCCTGCTCGCCGATCGGTTTCAATGCCCCGCGGATATCAGCGATGCTGTTGCGCCACGCGGCTGCGGGGGGGTCGATTTGCATCAGGAAATCGAGCCCTAGGTCTTCGAGCGAGCGACGGTTTCGTTCGTCGACGCTTGCGATTTGCAGTCCTCCATCGCTGGATGCCGGAAGTTTCGAGGCCATGCCGGCAAGGGTGCCCATGAAGGTCGAGTCCATGCCAGTGCATGCACCAAGGTCGACGATCAAACATTTCTCCCCGGCGCCGATCCGTTCATCGGCGTATGCTTTCATCATCGGGCTGTTGCGAAAGGAGCCTTTTCCTTCGCAACGGATCCAACTGAAGCCATCAAAAACTCCAACAATAATGGGATGATCTGTAGCCACAAGTGCGTGGGCGCATGATTCATGCGTCCTACGAATGAACCTAAAATTGCGTGTGGCAAAGGTCAATCTTGCATCTGCGAAATCACACAGATTTGGGAAACCTCACTTCCAGAGGTATGAGTGATGGCTGGTGATTTCGCGTCCGCCGCGCTTCAAGGTAGCCTTCCAGGCCAGAACGCGCCCACCTTTGAGATAAGAGTCGCCGGTGATGCGGAACTCTGCCTTGCCGTTGCGGTCTGAGGACGCGAAGCGCTGTGATTGGCTTTTGACCAAGCTGGCGGTGTGGCCCTGCTGATATTCGAATACCAACTCGACCTCACCTTTGCCGGCACCGGCAGGATCGCTCCAATGCATGGTGTAATAATGGCCAAGGCGCTCGTTGCGTTCGGCAGCGGTCAACGCCCCATGCAGACGTTGCAGTTTTTCCATTCGCACCATTGGTTCCTCGGTTGCCGTTATGGAGAAATCGCGTAGGAAAAATGAATCCACGTCGAGTGAACTGCGGGTGGCGCTGCACCCGCTCAGGCACAGGATCACCAGAAGGCCGGTCAAGCATCTCATGGCGTGCATTCAAGCGGTGAAAAAATGAAATTCAAGGCGCATCCGCCGATCGATGTCATTTGACCTGGCCCGGCATCCTCGACGAGGATACCGACGCCATCCATGAACCACAGCCCAGTTTCGGAAATTAAACTCGAATTCGACACGCCACAATTTCTTCACGCGCTTTTTGCCAACGATCCGAAAAATCTTGCCTATCTCGAGTCGGCATTGGGCGTGAAGGCGGT
The DNA here is from genome assembly GCA_964639755.1 of uncultured Luteolibacter sp. Classification (GTDB taxonomy): domain Bacteria; phylum Verrucomicrobiota; class Verrucomicrobiia; order Verrucomicrobiales; family Akkermansiaceae; genus Luteolibacter. The sequence goes on from CAZXHZ010000042.1 coordinate 3,619, forward strand.
GACGCGCGAGGGTTGGTTGGTCCTTGGGGGTGAGCCTTCCGCGTTGGAGGCCGCGAAGGCGGCCTTTGCCGATCTTGAGCAGGCATTTCGAAAAGGCGGTCGTATCGATGCGCGCGATTTCCAACTCGCGGTCGATGTGGCGGCGCGTTCGGAAAAAATCGGCGTCAACCAACTCGCGGAAGTCAAACTGGTCGGCTCGCGCGGGCGCAAGCCAGTGATGCCGAAAACTCCGTCGCAGTTGGAGTACATCCGTGCGATTGAGAGCCACGATGTCGTCTTTGGGTTGGGACCTGCCGGCACAGGCAAGACCTACCTTGCGATGGCGATGGCGCTGACGCTGCTGAAGCGAAAGATCATGCATCGCATTGTACTGACGCGTCCCGCCGTCGAGGCTGGTGAGGCGCTGGGTTTCTTGCCGGGCGATTTGCGTGAAAAGGTCGCCCCTTACTTGCGGCCGCTCTATGATGCGATCCACGACATGCTCGATCCGGATGAGGGTCAGCGATATCTCGAGGAGGGGACGATTGAAATAGCGCCGCTGGCCTTCATGCGCGGGCGGACGCTTTCGCGCTCTTTTGTGATTCTCGATGAGGCTCAGAACACCACGCGGGAGCAGATGTTCATGGCGTTGACCCGCTTGGGCGAAGACTCAAAAATGGTCATCACCGGCGACAGTTCGCAGGTGGATCTCAAGCCCGGTGTGCGTTCGGGCCTTGCCGAGGCCGAGCATGCATTGCAAGGGGTTGAAGGGATTGCCTTTCAGCGTTTTTCGCAGGCTGACATCATTCGGCATCCGGTCGTCGGGCGCATTGTTGATGCGTACGAGCGTTATCGCGCGTGACGGCAGGGCCAGTATTTTTCAAACGGCGGCTGGTAATGTCAAACCGCTTACTCCGGCTTCGGTGCAGACTCCCCATTTTTTGGTGCCAGCTCTTCAGCTTTTTTCTTCATTTCCCGAAGCTCATCGGAATTGGCATTTGGTTCCTGCTTGTTCGGTGCGATCGAGTCGGGCGGACTTTGATCCGGTGCCGCGATGGGTGGCGCTGTGTTTGTTGAAGGCGCATCGGGATCGATCACAGTCGGAATTGCACCGGCGGGAGGTTGCTCTGCCGGAGCGACGGGAGGAAGTGGTTGTCCTGCGCCGTAGACCGGCGGGTAAAGTTGGATTTCGTTGGAATTGATCGGTGGCGCTTCAGAGGTTCCGGTCGACCCTTCCACCATCACCGATGGCACAAATCCGATTTCACCACTGTCCAGCTCGACCTTGAGATAGCTGTCTATCGAGGAAATCACTTTCATCGAAGTACCTTTTTGCAAGAGCTTGTCAGCGTGGGTCTCGCCCTTGGGGCGCTTGGAAAAGAAAGCGGTATTGCCGACAGCGGCTTGGACAAACTGACCCGCGCTGAAGTTGTCGGTATCGGCCAATTGCAGGTTGCTGTCTGAGCCAGGTGTGCGAAGCGGGTCGACCGAACCAAAGCCGATTGGCTCGTTCATTGTGCCGCACGACGCAAGCACGATAGCAAACAAACTCGGAGCCGTAAGCAATTTGGTCAGTTGTTTCATCGTCGACATCCCTAACACCCTGCTTTGGTTGCGTCAATACCACCAATCCAACTTGGGCAATGTGGCGTGAAATGCAAAGAGGTTGGTTATTTGGGCATTTTTTGTCGCGGATGATGGTCGGTTGATGCGTCATCCTGCGATTTTTTCCTGCGAACGAATGAATCGCAAAAATCCGCTCTCTGACAATTTTTGAGCATTGCCGTATTATCAAGAAGTGTTTAGGAATCGGGGAAGAAAACCCCGAATCGTCCGGATCGGGATTTTCATAGTTTTTTACGCATTTTTCCAGTGTCCAAGCCCCTCAAAATCCTGATCGCCTGCGGTGGCACCGGTGGTCATCTGTTTCCCGGCATTGCCGTGGCCGAGGCGATGCGCGCGCGGGGGCATGAGGTGCGGCTTTTGATTTCCGAGAAAAAGGTCGATGCCGAGGCCTCGGCAAAGTACCCGCATTTGAGTTTCGAGACCGTGCCTGCGGTGGCCAAACCCGCAACTTTTTCGCCGCGGATGCTGCCATTTTTGTGGAAACTTTGGGGTTCGATCCGTCGTTGCCGCGGGATCCTGCGCGGCTTTGGCGCAGACGCGGTGTTGGGCATGGGGGGCTTTACTTCGCTGCCGCCGGTGTATGCCGGTCACAAGCTGGGTCTTAAAACTTTCGTGCACGACTCCAACGCGCGTCCGGGTCGGGCCAATGTCCTCACCAGCCGTTTTTGCACGCAAGTGTTTCTCGGTCTCGATGCGGCCAAAAGTTTCTTCGGCGGTCGCGCCACCGTGCTCACCGGCACACCGGTGCGGCCGGAGATCAAGTCGCGGCCCACGCGCGGTGAGGCGGCGGCGCTCTTTGGTTTGGATCCGGAAAAAACGACGATTTTGGTCACCGGCGGCAGCCAAGGTGCGCGGCGCTTGAACGAACTTTGCGCGGGCGCGCGGGCGAAGTTTCCTGAGGGCATTCAAGTTCTGCACATTGCCGGAGCGCTTGATTTCGATCGTGTATCGCAGATTGCCGGTGCGCGTGCCAATCATCGGGTGCTTGGATTTTGCGATCAAATGCCTGCGGCTTACGCGGTGGCTGATCTGATCATTTCCCGCTCGGGTGCCTCGAGTCTCACCGAGATTTCCATCGCCGGTCTGCCATCAATTCTCGTGCCGTTTCCTTACGCAGCCGACGACCACCAGACGCGCAATGCCGAGGTCTTCGAGCGTGCGGGTGCGGCAAAACTCGTGCAAGAGCGCGATCTCGATGAAGGAAAACTCGCCGCGCTCGCACTTTCAATTTTGAATGATCCCGCCACCTCCGAACGCATGGCCGCCGCCGCGCGTTCGCTTGCCATTCCCGATGCCGCCGATCGGGTTTGCGCGGCGATCGAGTCCACTTTTCCGAATCCATGATCGAACTGAGTCAACGCCTGATGAACCCCTCGCTGCCTCTGCGCGTGCACCTGATCGGTGTCGCGGGATCGGGCATGAGCGGTCTGGCCTTGTTGCTCATGGGCATGGGTCATCGTGTGAGCGGATCCGATCGGGTGACCACCGCGGAAACCGAGCGCATGCAGCGCGAGGGCCTGATGTTTTCATCGCCGCACACAGCCGAAGCGGTGAAGGATGCGGATCTGGTGGTTTATTCTTCGGCGATCCGCCCGGAAAACCCATCCTACGCCGCTGCCAGTGCTGCGGGCATTCCATTGCTACGCCGCGCCGAATGCCTTGCGGCGATTTTGCACACCCGCAAGGGAGTGCTAGTTTCGGGCACCCATGGCAAGACGACGACCTCGTCGATGACCGCCCATGTTCTGCGCGAGGCGGGTCTGCAACCGAGCCATTATGTCGGCGCGGAAATTCCGATCCTCGGCAGTAATGCCAAGTGGTCGCAGGATGGCGAATACATGGTTGCCGAAGGCGATGAAAGTGATGGCACGCTCGCGATCTATCGACCCGAGCACGCGGTGATTCTCAACATTGAGGCCGAGCATTTGGATTTCTATCGCGACCTCGATCACATCCGCGAGGTGTTCACGAAAATGGCGGATCAAACCCGCGGCTCCTTGGTCTATTGCGCGGAGGATCCCGTCGCGTGCGAGCTTTGCAGCAAGCGTTCCAATACGATTTCTTACGGCTGGGCCAATGCGGATTTCACGGCAAGTCAGGTGCGCGACTTGCGTGGGTCATCGGCATTCACCGTGACCAAGCGCGGCAAGGTACTCGGCGATATCGAGCTTGGCATCCCCGGGCGTCACAATGTCCTCAACGCGCTGGCAGCCATCGCGCTGGCCGATGCCTGCGGTGCGGAATTCTCAATGGTCGCTCGCGCGCTCGCTGCTTTTGCCGGTGCGAAAAGGCGATTCGAAACACGCTACCTGTCGGCCAATTTCCGCATCGTCGATGATTACGGACATCATCCATCGGAGCTTGCTGCCACGCTTCAAACTGCGCGCTCGCTCAATCCGAAACGGCTCGTCGTGCTTTTCCAACCGCATCGCTATACGCGCACGCAAGCGCTCGCCGACGATTTCGGAAAAGTCCTGCAGGCGGCCGATCTGGTTTTCATCAGTGATGTCTATGCTGCCTCTGAGACGCCAATCCCGGGCGTGTCGGGTCGGACGCTCGTCGATGCGATGGCGCGCCATGGCACAGTGCCTGCGAAATTTTTGCCATGCTTGGACAAGGCACATCATGTGGTGGGCAATGCCCTGCAGCCTGGTGATTTGCTCATCACGCTCGGTGCCGGCAATGTCCACGAGGCCGGCACGCGTATCGCTAGGGATCTCAAGACGCTCGAGGAAATCAAGGTGCTCGCGCCAATCGGTGGCATCGATGGAAAACTTTATGAACCGATGAGCCGCCACACGACCTTGCTTGTTGGTGGTCCGGCGCAGTTTTGGCTCGAGCCGCATGATTTCGAAAGCATGGCTGCGGTGATTGCCTATTGCCGCGAGCGTGGCATTCCGGTGCGCGTAATTGGCCGTGGTTCAAACTTGCTCGTGCGCGATGGCGGGATCCGCGGCGCGGTGATTCATCCGAGCGGAGGGGCATTTTCCGAAGTGAGTGTCGGCGCGAATGGCGAGATCACGGCGGGTGCGGGCGTGCGGCTCAAGAAGCTTGCCAGCGTCGCGGCGGCCGCAGGCATCGGTGGCTTTGAGTGGATGGAAGGCATTCCGGGAAATGTCGGCGGCGCCTTGCGCATGAATGCCGGCGCGATGGGCATCGAAACTTTTGATCAGGTCCGCCGCGTGACTTTCCTCGACGAAGATGGAACGATCCGCACGCGTGAGCGAGATGAAGTGATCGCCCACTATCGCAATGTGCCCGAGCTGCGTCGCAATTTCGCCTTGCAGGCGGTGTTCTTTGGTAAACTCGACACAACGGAAAATATCCAGTCGCGCTGGAATGAATCGCGCGGCAAGCGCAAGTCGTCCCAGCCGGTGATGGCCTCCGCCGGCTGCACTTTCAAGAACCCGCAAGAGATGCCTGCCGGCAAGCTCATCGATACGCTTGGACTCAAGGGCAGCTACCGCGGCAAGGCCGCAGTCTCGGATGTTCATGGCAATTTTATCGTCAACCAAGGCGGGGCCACCGCCGGCGATTTATTGCAACTCATCGAGTCAATCCGCGCCACCGCGCGCAACGAACGCGGCATCGAACTTGAAACCGAAGTGAAAATCATCGGCGACGATGAAGCTCAATTTTAAATCAAAATCTCAAAGACCAATCATGAGTTTGGAATCGATCAAAATTGCCGTGTTGATGGGTGGCCCGGGTTCGGAGCGCCAAGTCTCGCTGGCATCGGGAGCGGCGGTGCTCAAGGCACTGCGCGAGCGCGGGCTGAATGCCGAACCGGTCGATGTGACTTCGACCACCATCGATCTTCCGGCGGGCACCGGGTTGGCATTCAATGTCATTCACGGGACTTTTGGTGAGGATGGTCGTTTGCAGGAAACGCTCGAGGCGATGGGCTTGCCATACACTGGCGCGGGCGTGAAAAGCAGCCGCACGGCCTTCGACAAAAACCTCGCGAAGGCCTGCTTCATTGCTGCCGGCGTGCCCACGCCGCGCGCGGAGATCATCGATGTTTCCAAAGGCCCACGCCTACCATCGTTTGCTGCGCCATTTGTCGTCAAACCACCGCGCGAAGGCTCGAGCGTCGGCGTGAACATCGTGCGTTCACAGGATCAAGCCGCGAAGGCGATGGCCGATGCGGCGAAGTACGGCGATGACATTCTCGTCGAGGAATTTGTCGATGGCATGGAGCTCACCGTCGGCATTGTCGATGATCAGGCCCTGCCCGTCGTGCACATCATTCCGCCCGAAGGGGTCTACGACATGGCCAGCAAATACCCGTGGCTTTCCGGGGCAAAAGGCAGCCAATACATTTGCCCGGCCGACCTCGACGCCGCGACCACCCGCGCCGTGCAGGAAGCGGCACTCGCCGCACACCGCTCGCTGGGCGTGGAAATTTATTCGCGTGTCGATGTCCTGCTCGACGCGCACAATCGCCCTTTCGTGCTTGAGGCCAACACCATTCCGGGCATGACCGAAACTAGCCTACTGCCAAAGGCCGCGGCCGCGACCGGCATTTCCTTTGGCGACCTTTGCGCCCGCATCGCCGAGCTTTCACTGGCATTGAGATCCTAGACCTCCGATCGACCCCCATCCACATCGCCGCCATGAAAAACAAAAGCACCGCAAGCCGCCGCCATTCGCGACAAAATGTGCTGCAAGTCCGCGTGATGACTCCGCGCATCGCATGGCTCAATTTCCTCGGGTTTTTTGGCAGTATCACCAAGCTTGCCTGCATCGTCGCGATTCTCGCCGCGCTCGGCTGGGGCGTGTGGCGCGGTATGCAGGTCGCGTTCTATCGCAATCCCGACTTCCGCCTGCAGGTGATCGATCTGAATGCGAATCCGGTGATCGATGAGCTCCGCGTCGCATCGGTGATCGGCATCGACCTGACATCGAATCCAAGCCTTTTCGATGTCGATGTCTCAAATGCCACCGAGCAACTCAAGGCCTTGCCGGAAATCACCGATGCAAAACTCGAGCGGCATCTGCCCGACACGCTCGTCGTTCGCGTCACGCCACGCGTGCCCAAGGCATGGATCCGCTGCGCTGAGGCAGGCACCAGCGAAGCGCGCAAAACCGGCGGGCTGTTGGTCGATCAGAATGGCGTCGCTTACCAATGCCCCGAAAGCCAGATCGCCTCGGCATTGCGTTTACCGGTCATCGACCTGCCTGCAACGGAAGATGCCAAGCCCGCCGCCGGCCAGCGCATCAAGCAGCCCGAATTGGATTACGCGCTCACTTTGATCAAAGCCATTTGCGAAGTCGATGCGGATGGAATGCAGTGGATCGATTCCATTCGCCAAGCGAACAAGTGGTCGCTCGAGTTGGTGACACGCGATGGAACAACCGCAATATTTGGCCTCGGCGATCACAGGCGCCAGATCGAGAACCTGCGCGCGGCGCTTGCCCACGCCGGCAGCCGCGGCTATGTGATTGATACGATCAACCTCCTTCCGAAATACAACACTCCCATCACTATTCGCAGCGAAACCAAGCCGCCTAAAGCGATCCCGGTCGTGATCAATGAAACGGCAGCCACCGATCGCGCGAATGAAAAAAAATTCACCACCGCCACGACCCGCAACTGAACCTTTCATTCGCCTATACACCCATGGCTCGACGCAGCAAAATTCATGTCGGAATCGAAATTGGCACCAGCAAGACGTGCCTCGTCGTCGGCGAGGTCAAGCCTGACAGTGCGATCAAGATTCTCGGCATTGGCGAGACAAAAAGCGCCGGAGTTCGCAAGGGCGAGATCTTCGATTACGCGCAGATTCGCGCCTGCCTGCGCGATGCTCTCGCCAAGGCGGAGGATGCTGCCGATGTGGAAATCGGCAGCGTTTACTTGGCGGTCACCGGTGCTCACATCCAAGGTGTGAATCATCGGGGCACCTATCGTTTGCCGGATGGTGAACCGGTCGTCGGTCCCGAGCATGTTGAAGAGGCCCGCACGATTGCCCGCGAGGTCCACATCCCGGCCGACCATGTCTACATCCATCCGATCATTCGCAACTACTGGCTCGATGGCTTGGAACACTCGACCTCGCCGGTCGGGCTTTTTGGCAAAACCGTTGAGGCAGATTTCCATGTCGTTCATGGCATCGGCACGCGCATCCAGAACAGCATCAAGCTCGTCAGGGAAATGCCGCTCGAAGTCGATGACATCGTTTTTTCGCCGATCGCCACTGCTCAGATGGCGCTCAACCGCGAGCACCGTGAGAATGGCGCCTTGGTCATCGACATCGGCGGTGGAACGACCGATTACGCACTCTATCTCGGCGGTGTGATCACTGCCTCGGGCTGCATTCCGGTTGGCGGCGATCATGTGACCAATGACATCCACCTCGTCACCAACTTGCCGTTTTCCAAAGCCGAGCAACTTAAGATCACCGAGGGCGATGCATCGGGAGATCCGGCGAAATCGGTCGGTACTGCGCGCCTTCACGATGATCGCGGCTTTGCCGAAGTCGAGGTGAGTCGCGCCGTGCTCAACGAGACGATCCGCCAGCGCTTGGAGGAAACCCTGCGCTTGGTGTTGCGCCAACTGCCCGAGGGATCGATCGACGCGATCGGTGCGGGTGTTTTTCTCACTGGTGGTACCAGCCTCATGCGCGGCTTCGACGAGTTGGCCTATCAGGTCTTTGGGCGCGACATTTACCGCCCGGAGCCACCTGAGATCAGCGGCATCCAAGCAAGCTTCCGCGATCCGCGCTATGCGACCGCGATCGGCCTCATCCGCTATGCCTTGATCGTAGAGGCTGAACGGGTATCGCCACCGGGTTTCTTTGGCCGGATCGCGCGCATGTTCTGGCCCTTCGGAAATTGAGAGACTTTTCAATCCCCTGCAACCTTCACATTTGATCAAATTATGATTTCACACCCGCGAATCAACCGTCAGATTATTGATGCTTCATCGATCAAAATGATCGGCATAGGAGGCGCGGGTGCCACCCTTCTTGAAAGAATCGCGCTCGATGGTGCGGATGAAATGGGATTGCTTTTGCTGAATGCGGATATTCGCGTACTGAATGCCTGTGTTGCACCTGAAAAAATCCAACTGGGAAAAAATCTCCTCAAAGGACTGGGCGCCGGCGGCGATCCGGACCTCGGAAAAAAAGCAGCACTCGAATCCGAGCTGTCTCTGCGCAATGCGATAAAAGGGCAGCAGGTTGTTTTTTTATCCGTCGGCCTCGGTGGCGGTACGGGTTCTGGTGCCGCGCCGATCGTGGCGAAAATCGCCCGCGAGGAAGGTGCCTTCGTGGTGGCGTTTGCGACGATGCCTTTCGCGTTCGAAGGGAAACGCCGTCGCCAGCAGGCAGAAGATGCCCTCGCTAAACTTTCCGCGCATGCCAATGCGCTGATCACATTCGATAACAATCGCATGGGCGAAATGGCTCATGCCAAAGCGGGCGCACACGATGCCTTCGCCGCTTCGGACCAACTCATCTGCGACTCCATTCGCGCGATCACGCGCATCGTTACCCGCCCGGGATTGATTCATCTTGGGCTTGATGATCTGATAGCTTCCTTGGGGGCTGGGGGCATGCCTTGCCTTTTTGGCTACGGCTCTGCGGATGGCAAGGACCGTGCCAGCGTCGCACTTCGCAAGGCGTTTGCCAGCCCGCTGCTTGATCAAAGTTCACTTTCAAAACACGCGCAAACCGTGCTTGTGCATGTCTGCGGTGGAGAAGGCCTTACACTTTTGGAGATAGAGTTGTTGATGGAAGACATGCGAAAATTTATTCCCGAGGAAGCTCATCTGTTTTTTGGTGCGGCCATTGATGCTGCAATGGGCGCTTCGTTGACAGTGACTTTGATCAGCGCTTCACCTCAAGCATTGGCAACTCATTCGATAAGCGAACCTCTGGCAGCAGATTCATTTCCCGCGCTTCACAAACAGCCTCAAAATAATGAGGAGGTCGCGCCTTTATTTGAACTTGATGCGGTGTCATCACCGGAAACGAAGTTGGCCGATTCGGATTTATTTGTCGAAAGCCCCGCCGCGCCGGTTCAGGCCACCGAATCATACCATTCTCAGTTATTCGAAACAGCATCTGAAGTTTCTCAGGACCAGCGTGAAAGCGCCATCGAAACTCAATCAGAAAAACCGAAACCTGTCGCATCGCCAAAACGTTCAAGAATATCACCCGACACAAACAATGACTCGGAGAAAGTGAAATTGAGCGTCAAAGCAACTGGCGAGCAGAGCGAACTTTCGCTTGATTCGGTGCCTCGTGGCCGCTTCGAAGGTGAAAACCCGAATGTTTTCGAAGGTGAGGATCTCGACCTGCCTCCCTTCTTGAGAAAGAAAAGGTAAAATTTGGCGTGGTTGGTTCAGTTTTTTGTCGTTCGTATGATTGGATGCCAAAAAACCGCCATGCATCACGCGCGGCGGTTTTTTGTTGTCAAAAAATTAACAAATAGAGGACCGATTACAGCCCGCGAAGGGTTTCCTTCACAGCCGCAAAATCGGGCAGATCTTTCGGGTGGTTCTGAACCTCGGCGTAACGAACAATGCCGGTTTTATCGATTACGAAGGCCGATCGCTTGGCCACGCCGCCCATGATCAGGTTGGCCTCTGGCAAAAATTGGTCGTATGCCACGCCATAAGCCTTGGCCACGGCGTGCTCGTAATCACTCAGGAGAGGAATGGTGATGCCTTCTTTTTCCGCCCACGCGGCTTGAGCAAATGGATTGTCGCCGGAAATGCCGAACACTTTGGCGTCGAGTGCTTCGTATTCCTTGATGCCCGCGGAAATGTCGCAGAACTCGGTAGTGCAAACGCCGGTGAAGGCCATGGGCACAAACAGCAGAACAAGGTTCGATGATCCGACAAGCTCGCTCAGCTTGATCAGTTGCGGGCCTTCAGGGCCTTTGGTGACGAGGGTGAAATCAGGGGCTTTGTCTCCGACTTTGATGGACATGTTAGATGGTGGTTTGGGGTTGGACGCGGCGAATATGGGACACTTTTGCGCTTCGCGCCACGGGAAATTTCGAGAGAGGCGGAGGATTTTTTTCGGTGCCGTTGAAAACCCACCGAGGGCTGTATTGCTCAATGTGCTGCCAGCCAGTTTGGGCCGGTGCCGTGCTCGACCTCGATCGGCACTCCGTTGGGAAGTGGCAGGGCGCTCTTCATGGCATCGAGGATTTTTGGGACAAGCTCCGCCTCCTCATCCGGCGCGAGATCGAAAACCAATTCATCATGTACCTGAAGCAACATGCGGGTTTTATACGATGAACCTAGTAGTTTATGGATACGGATCATGGCGAGCTTGATCATGTCGGCAGCAGTACCCTGGATGGGGGTGTTGATTGCTGCCCGCTCGGCGTTGGAGCGGATGTTTTGGTTGCCGGAGTTGATGTCGGCAAAGTGGCGGCGGCGGCCGCTGAGGGTCTCGACAAAGCCGCGTTCGCGGGCCTCGGCGACGGTTTTTTCCATGAAGACCTTGATGGCCGGGTATTCGCGAAAGTAAGCCTCGATGATTGATGCGGCTTTCGTGCGCGGAATGGCAAGGCGCTGCGAGAGGCCGAAGGCCGAGATGCCGTAAATGATGCCGAAGTTGACCATTTTTGCGGTGCGTCGCATGTCATTGGTGACAGCATCGTTTGCCACGCCGAAAACCTTGGCCGCGGTGATTGTGTGGATATCGGCATTGTTCTTGAAGGCCTCGATCATCGTCGCGTCGTTGGCGAGTGCGGCCATGACGCGCAGTTCGATTTGCGAGTAGTCGCAGGAAAGAAGCGTGAAGCCCTGCCGCGGGACAAAGGCCTTACGAATGCCACGGCCGGCCTCGGAGCGGACCGGGATGTTTTGCAGGTTGGGATCGGATGAGGCGAGGCGGCCGGTGGCGGCGACGAGTTGGTGGAAATGAGTGTGAATGCGCTCCGTCGATGGCACAATATGATGGGGCAGCGCGTCGAGATAGGTCGACTTGAGTTTGGTCGCTTCGCGCCATGCGAGAATGTCGCCGATGATCGGATGCTTGCCCTCGAGGGTAGTCAGCGTTTGTTCATCGGTTTTGTACTGGCCTGTCTTCGTTTTCTTCGCCTTGTCGATGAGCCCGAGGTGATCGAAGAGAATTTCGCCGAGCTGCTTGGGCGAGGCGATGTTGAAGGATCTGCCCGCGTGTTGCTGAATGCTTTGAGCAAGCCGGTCGATTTGCTGTTGCAACTCGATGCCGATGGAGGCAAGCGCGCTGGTGTCGATCGCAATGCCCTCCATTTCCATGCGCGTGAGCACTGGCAACAACGGCGCTTCGATTTTTTCAAGGATGCGGTCTTGTCCAGACTCGGCGAGTTGTGGCCGAATTTTTTCGGAGAGTTGCCATGTCACATCCGCGTCCTCGGCAGCGTATTCGGCCAACTTTTCCAATGGGATCGCCGCAACATCCAGATTCTTGGAGGATTTGCCTTTCGCGGCAAACGCGAAAAGATCGTCACTGCCGGCATTCTCTTGCGCATCCTGAGGCGCCGCGATTTCGGCAAGCTTGATCGGAGAATAATTCAGCAAAATTTCCGCCAAATAATCCATCGAGTGCCGGCGATCGGGTGTGACCAAGGTGTCCGCAAGCATCGTGTCAAAGAATGGCCCTGCGACTTCGATGCCGTGGTTGTGAAGCACGGTGAGATCGTATTTGAGGTTGTGGCCGATTTTTTCGACGGGGCCGCCGAGCAGGGAACAAAGTTCGGGTTTGAGCCGTTCTTCATAGGGCAGGTACCATGCCTCGTGGGCAGCCCATGAAAACGCAATGCCAAGCAGCTTGGCCTCAAATCGATCAAGCGATGTGCTTTCGATGTCGAAGCAGAATGATTTTTGTTTTTTGAGTTCGGCAAAAAGTTGGACCTGAAGCTCGCTTGTGTTGGCGAGATGGTAGCGGTGTGCGACATCGCGAATGGTGAGGCGCGTCTCGAAGAGGGTGGGTGTGCTTTCCTCATTTAGCGCAGGGCCTTTTATCGACGCTCCCTCACCAAATAACCGTTTGCTGAGCGAACGAAACTCGAATTCATTGAAGAGCGATTTCACGGCCTCGTCATCGCGCGGGCACAGCGCGAGATCCTCCCAGCTCACTTCGACCGGCACATCGGTGATGATGGTGGCGAGTTCCTTTGACAACAAAGCCTGGTCGGAATGGGTTTCGATGAGCTCCTTTTGGCGGCCTTTGAGCGCGGCGGGATTTTCGATCAACTTTTCCACCGAGCCAAATTCCGCGATAAGCTTCTGCGCGGTCTTCGGCCCGATGCCGGGCACGCCGGGAATGTTGTCCGACGCGTCACCCATCAGGCCAAGCAGGTCGATGATCTGATGCGGCTCGGACACGCCCCAGATTTCAGGCAGTTGCGCCAGACCGATCACCGCATGTTCGTCGCCCTTGCGCCCGGGCTTCCACATGAAGGTGTGCGGCGAAAGCAGCTGGGCGAAATCCTTGTCGGGTGTGACCATGAACGATTCGAAACCTTGGGATTCCGCGTGCTTGACCAATGTTCCGATGATGTCGTCGGCCTCAAAGCCATCGATTTCCAGCACCGGAATTTGAAATGCGCGGCACAGGTTTTTCACATGTGGAATCGCAGCGGCGAGTTCTTCGGGCATTTCATCGCGCTGCGCTTTGTAGGCGGGAAAACGGATGTGTCGCGGCGTTGGCGCCGAGGTGTCGAAAGCCACTCCCAGATGCGTGGGATTTTCCTTTTCCAGAATCGCCAGCAGCGTGTTGATGAAGCCGTAAAGCGCCGAGGTGTTGACGCCCTTTGAGTTGCGGATCGGTGATTGAATCAGCGCGAAGTGAGCGCGGTAAATGAGCGCCATGCCGTCGAGCAGGAACAGACGCTTGGTGGTAGTTTCGGTCATGATTGGCAGTGTGAAATGATTTGTCCGCTAGGGTCAGGCCGTCGGCTCGATCTCCAACATCGTGCAGATATGCCGGGCGGTTAGCTCGCCCATCGTGCGACATTCAAGAAATTCGTCAGTGCCATGCATGCGATTGAGCTCGGCCGCGAGCGTGCCAACATGCTCGCGCGGGGCAAGCTCTTCGCGGCTCATGATGCCAAGCAACACCCGCAGTCGCACGCTTTCCACTTTGGCGCGTCGAGCCATTTGCGAATGCTCCTCTGCCACATACTGGTCGATCGTTTTGCGGTTCAATACCTCGAAGGCAAGCCGAGTCACCTCGCGGTTCGACCGGTAGCGGAACGCAAGGTAGGTACTGCCGCTTCCCTCGTAAGATTGCTGGTCGAAGTCAATCGCCCGCACGCGATATTGCACTTCCTCAAAGTCGGGCGTGATGTCGACGACATAGTTGACGCTGCGCATGTCACCTAACAGGCGGATGAATGAGCGCTCGTTGAACTTGGTGAACTCCTTGGCGATGCGCACCTTGTTCAGGCCGGGTTGATTGAGATATTCGCGAATGAATGTGTCGCCTGGCACTCCAGCGATGTGCTCTTCAATCAGCGTGTTGCCGTTCACCAAGTAGTTGATGCGGTTGGGCGATAGAACGTGCTCGAGCTCGAGTCCGTAGATGCGCGAGGCGTCGGCGTGTTTGACATAGAAGTAGTCCGAGTTGTCGTTGAAGAGATTGGTGACGCGAATGCGAAATGGACGGGAGTTTCCGAAGTCACCATAATCGATGCGGTCGACCACCAAGTGACCGTGTTGCTCCGCATGGCGTCCGAGTTTCAACTCTGTGTAAATCGCGATAAGTCGCGGACGCAGCTCCGCAAACACCTCCTGCGGATACATGACCGTTAGCCAAAGTGTTTCTCGTCCGCGTGGGTCTTCATATGGAATCGCGCCGGTGAAACGCGAGAGTTCGTCATAAATGATCGGAATGTTGCGCTGGCGGTCGAACTGCTGAAGATAGCCGCACAGCTCGTCGGACACCGGATAACGAACCTTGCGTTGGACGATCATGTGGCGATCTTAGATGCCGTCCCCAAGTGAAACCAGCGTGCATTTCCCTGCAAATCGGCGTTTATGGCGTTCAAAATTTTTTTCGAGAAAGGTATTGACGTGAGGTGGGGTGGGAAGATAGCTTCGCGGGCCGCCACAACGGAGGGCGGCCGAGAGACAGAACGTCGATCGTGGTGCACAAACACCCGATCGGCTTTTTAGTCCCCTCGAATAAG
>CAZXHZ010000043.1:0-10906 GCA_964639755.1 uncultured Luteolibacter sp.
ACCAGCGGACTCTCGGCTTGAAAAGACCTGCGCCGGAGTCTATTTCACGCGCGCCCACGCAACCTTACAGGCCACCCTTTCATCATGAACGCCATCACTCGCTGCTTCGATACCTACTGGTCCTCCTCCATCGGGAAAAAAATCGTGGTCGCGGTGACTGGCCTTATGCTTTGCCTGTTTCTTGCCGGGCATCTCGCCGGCAACCTGCTGATCTACGCCGGCCGCGAAGCCTTCAACGAATACGCCGCATTTCTTCACTCGATGTTGCACGGCGCGGGCATCTGGATCGCGCGCATCGGGCTCCTCTTGGCAGTGACGCTGCATGTGATCGGAACGATCCAATTGACACGCCGCAACCGCGCGGCGCGCCAGCCCTACGAATGCAAGGCAACCATCCAAGCCACCAAGTCGTCACGCATGATGATATGGTCGGGCCTCACGATTCTTGCCTTTGTGGTTTACCACCTCTTGCACTTTACCGTGCGTATCGACAGCGAGCTTGCAAAGCTCGGCGAGAACGATCCGTACGGCATGGTGATCGTCGGCTTCAAAAGCATTACCGTTTCCGCATTCTACATTCTCGCGATCACGCTTCTTTGCTCGCACCTCCACCACGGAGTGGCCTCGATCTTCCAGACGCTTGGTTTGCGAACCAAGAAAAACGATGGCGCCATCCGTCAGCTTGCCGGCGCCTTCAGTCTCGTCATTTGGCTCGGTTTCATCTCGATCCCGATCTCGGTTCTTTTCGGATTCGTGAAACAATAAATTCCCGCCGCGACGGCTGCCACCAACTTCTTTCCTTATGTCCATCATCCTCGACAGCAAGATCCCATCCGGCCCGCTTGAACAAAAGTGGTCCAAGCACAAGATGGACTCCAAGCTCATCAACCCGGCGAACAAGCGGAAGTTTTCCGTGATCGTCGTCGGCTCCGGCCTTGCCGGTGGAGCGGCCGCCGCGTCGCTCGCCGAGCTGGGTTATCAGGTGAAATGCTTCTGCTATCAGGACAGCCCGCGCCGCGCGCACTCGATCGCCGCGCAGGGTGGCATCAACGCCGCGAAAAATTATCGCAACGACGGCGACTCGGTGCGCCGCTTGTTTTACGACACCATCAAGGGCGGCGATTTCCGTTCGCGTGAGGCGAATGTTTATCGCCTTGCGGAAGTTTCGAACTCGATCATCGATCAGTGCGTCGCGCAGGGCGTGCCCTTTGCCCGCGAATACGGCGGCCTGCTCGACAACCGTTCCTTCGGCGGCGCTCAAGTCTCACGCACATTTTACGCTCGCGGCCAAACAGGTCAGCAGTTGCTCATCGGCTGCTATCAAGCCCTTGAAAAGGAAATCAAAAAGGGCGGCGTCAAAATGTATCCGCGCACCGAGATGCTCGATCTCGTACTCGTCGGCGGTCATGCCAAAGGCATCGTTGTGCGCGATCTTACCAATGGAAAAATCAGCAGTCATGCCGCCGATGCCGTGGTCCTCGCGACCGGCGGCTACGGCAATGTCTTTTTCCTTTCGACCAACGCGATGGGCTGCAATGTCACTGCCACATGGCGTGCCACGCGCCGCGGTGCGTTGTTTGCCAACCCCTGTTTCACGCAGATTCACCCGACCTGCATTCCAGTGAGTGGTGATTACCAATCGAAGCTCACACTCATGTCCGAATCACTGCGCAACGACGGCCGCATCTGGGTGCCGAAGTCGCCGGAGGTCGCCGCAAAACTTCGTGCGAAACAAATGAGCCCGAACGATGTTGCGGAAGACGATCGCGACTACTATCTCGAGCGCAAGTATCCATCGTTCGGCAACCTCTCGCCGCGTGACATCTCCTCGCGCGCCGCGAAGGAAGCCTGCGACGAAGGCCGCGGTGTTTCATCGACCGGCCTCGGCGTTTACCTTGACTTCCGCGATGCGATCCAGCGCTTCGGCGAGCCGACCATCCGCGCGCGTTACGGCAACCTCTTCCAAATGTACGAGAAAATCGCCGGCGAGGATCCGTACAAGGTGCCGATGATGATTTATCCGGCCGTCCACTACACGATGGGCGGGCTTTGGGTGGATTACAACTTGATGTCGAACATCCCTGGTCTGCATGTCTTGGGCGAAGCAAATTTCTCCGATCACGGTGCCAACCGTCTCGGTGCTTCGGCGCTAATGCAAGGTCTCGCCGACGGCTATTTCGTGATTCCCACGACCATCGCCAACTACCTCGTTGGTCAAAAACCCGGCTCAGTGAACACCGACCTTCCGGAGTTCAAGCAAACCGAAGCGGAAACCTGCGAGCGCATCGGCCGCATGCTTTCGATCCAAGGCAAACGCACGGTCGATTCGTTCCATCGCGAACTCGGCAACATCATGTGGGACAAATGCGGCATGGCCCGCTCGCGAGAAGGTCTTGATGGCGCGATCAAGCGCATCGCCGAAATTCGTGACGAGTTCTGGACTCCCGGACAAGGCGTGCTGATTCCAGGCTCGGGCGAATCGGTCAACATGGAACTCGAAAAAGCCGGCCGCGTTGCCGACTTCCTCGAGTTTGCCGAAATGATGTGCTACGATGCACGCGAGCGAGAAGAGTCGTGCGGCGGCCACTTCCGCGTTGAACACCAGTTCACCGATGCCGATCCCGAAGTACAGTCAGGCAAAACCCAAGCCGGCGAAGCGAAGCGACACGACGAAAGCTTCTCGCATGTCGCCGCGTGGGAATTCAAAGGCGCTGGCAACGCGCCGGTTCTCCACAAGGAGTCACTCGTGTACGAAACCGTGCAGGCATCAATCCGCAGCTACGCTTGATCCGCAGCCAAGCGCCAGGCGGGTCGGCATTGAGGCGTGATGACAGGTTTGTTTGGCGTTAAATTTTGCGACATGCCTGTCTTCACATGCGTCGAAGATATTCAGGCAATTGTTCGCGTTGAAACGCCGGCGAGGGAGCGGCACGACCAAAGGAAATCACCGCGCCGACTCCCGCCGCATGCGGGCCGCCGAGACGCGGCTCGACTTCAAACTCGGGGAAGCGGTAACGCGCCCTGCGACGCGCAATGATGACGGCCATCCAAAACATCAGAACAGAAACTAATGTCACAACAGCAGGAGTCACAAAGGGTGAAATTTTTTCCCACAAGAGGCGAATTTTCTCATGGCCCTTCGCCTCACTCTTGAGCGCGGTGGGCTTGTCCTGCGCCGATGCGGTCGAACCATCCTGATGCTCTCCGCGCATGATTCTCTCCATCCAGTAAATCCGGATCGACATTTGCACCAAAAAAGCTTCGAGCTGCCCGGCATTGTCGGTCTTTTTGAGCGCCTGCATCACCGCGTTTTCGATCGCGCGATTGCGCTCCGGCAACGAGACCTTTTCCGCCAACTTTCGTGTCACACGCATTTCCGAGCGTTGCGGCTTGCCCACATGATAAAATACCACGACGGCTTGACGATCCCGGTTGAAAATTTTGTCAACCCATCCCGCATCGTACCAATCCTTCGGAATCTCCTGATCCGTCTGATAGAGATACACATATAGATCGATCGCCGAGTCACCGGCATGGTAGTTCAAAAAGGCCGATCGCTCTTCACGCTCACCCACGCCCAACAATCCTTGCGGATCATTCAAAAAACTATCGGGGCGCCTCTCGACATACTTGGGCTTGGCTATCAACAGGGCCTCAAGGGCAGAATCTTCAGGCTTCTTCTCTTTCGCGTCTTCTTCGGCAGAAGACTTCTTTTCCCGATCTTTTTTTGCAACAGCGTTTGTGGCTTTGTTGACGCTGGAGGGTTTTTTCAGCGCAGGCTTTTTTTCCTCGCGCGCATTGGCCACGGCAATCGCGGCCAAGCCCAAACACATGACCCATGCCAGTTTCATCGCTTCGCCATGCCGAATTGGGCTTCTTCATTTTCCTTGGCAGGCAGGTGACCATCGCGGATCCGCCTCAATCCGGTGCCATCAATCGCAAGCGGCATCACCTTGCGGCGGAACTGCTCGGGATCCCGCCGCGCCTGGCGACTTCGTTTGATCAAAATTCCTTCCAAATGAATCAGCAATTTGATGAGCCCATCGTCGTAACGCCCTTCGATCCAATGCCCGTGCGCGCGAGAAAGGCATTCAAAGGTATCGGATTCATCAAGCACGGCATCGAGCGCATAGCCAAAAATCATGCCAGCGGCCTTCGACTCGGGGTCGATCGTAATGAGTATGCCCGACTCGTTCGGCTTGTCCGCTGGCACATCCTCGAATGCCGCGCGATTCAACAACCAAAAACCAAATTGCCGGATGTTGGCCACCTCGCCCAACGACCCCGTGTACACGGCGACAAACAACTGCGGAAAACGCCGCGAAAAACGCTCCAACGCCACCTCAACCCGCTCACGCTGGTCGCGCCCAAAAATGCCAGCCACATCCGCCAGTGAATGCAAAACCACTTCGTTGCCGCCATAAACGAAATCCGCATCCGCGATCGAAAAACCACAATGCGGGCACAACTCCGCCGCGCGGTGAATGCTTTGGACACATCTCGGGCACTTCATCATCGGAGAATGAAATTCGATACGAATCGCCAATTGCTTCGTCAAAACAAAACATCAGGAAACCCAAACAAAATACCTTGATCCAAGGGCTCCCACACCATTCTTCACAAGGTGCCCGACCTCTGCCATGGTCGGCATTAATGAGGCAAATCACCGAAATCGATCGCGACGATTTTCGCAATTTGCTCGTGGAGATTTCACAAACTCACATGCCTTTCGGCAAATTCGGCATCAAGTCCCACCCTCCGTCGGGCGTGCCGCTGATGGATCTTCCCATCGAATATCTCGCATGGTTCAAGGAGCGCGGATTCCCAAAAGGTCGCCTCGGCGAACTCATGGCGCATGTTTGTGAGATCAAGGAGGTCGGCATGGATTCGGTCTTTGACCCTCTCCGCGAGGCCAAAGGCGGGCGCTTCAGGCTCGGGCCCAAAAGGCCGCGCTCATTCGATTTCGAGTGATCCGCTCAAGCCCCCATGCCCGCCAGGATCCTTGCCTGGTCAAAGTCAAATGGCGTGAGCTCGAGCAACACCTCGTCGCCAACCGCAAACACCGCCGCAGCGTCGGCAAGACCCTTCGATAGGTGTGCTAGGATCACCTTGCCGTTTGGCAGCTCGACCCGATAAAGCACAGTTCCCCGGTGCTCGAGCACTTTCCCGCGTGTATGAATGGTGGCATCCGGCATGGCTAACGCGCTTTGAAACGCTTTCCGGCCATGGGCGCAAGCCGGCGCGTTGAAAATTTTCGCCAGTTTCCCCGCTTCGCGGCAAGGACCTTGCTTGACGCCACGCTGATACGTATCATCATGGCCACCAGTCGGCCGCACGAAATGTGCCGGATCCGACGCAGTCCATTCCATTCATCGAATCGCCATGAACACACGAATTGTTTCGGCCATCAGCATTGCCCTCTGCACTTTGCTCGCCTCCTGCTATCCGTACGACGAAGGAGCCAACCGCAAGAAAACCAGAAAGCCCGGCGCAAACAAAACCACAGCTACAGCACCCGCCAGCGCTCCAGCCAATGCCCCTATAGAGGACAAAACTCTGAAGGAAACACCGCAGGCCGATGCCGCCAACAAAACATCTCCTGAAGAGCCTGGCAGCGTCGCGCCTGCGGACAGTGCCAGCAGCTCAATCAAGCCGACTCAAAAACCATCGGCATCCACCGCCGGAGGTGCGGCAAGCACCACTGAAAAACCAGCCGCTGCAACAAAGAAAACCGAATACTCGTACGCCAGCAAAGTGCCGGGCAAAGAAGGGTTCGTCTTCAGCCCCTACAACAACAAAGTTGTTGATGTGCGCGACATCCCCAGCGGCACACTGGTACAAGACCCAACCTATCCCGCAGCGGAGAAAAAGTATTTCCGCGTACCCTGACCACCCCATCCCCGGTCGATTTCGTCATTTCTTCCAACCGGGTCCACCAAACTGGGCCCGGTTTTTTTTCGAATGAACGCCGATTTTTCCAACATCAGCATACTCGGCGGCGGTCTGCTCGGCGGCTCGCTCGCACTTGCGCTTGCCAATCAAAACCAAGCCCCGCGAGTGCGGCTTTGGGCCCGCAAGGAAGAAACCGCCGATGCCGCGCGCAATCTCGGCATTGATGGGGCGACAAGTAACCTGAAATTCGCAGTCGAAGATGCCGATCTTTTGATTCTTGCGGTGCCTGTCGGCGCCATGGCCGATCTGGTCTCGGCAGCGATCGATGCCGGCCTACCCGCCGCCTGCCTCGTTACGGATGTCGGCAGCGTGAAGCAATCACCTCACCGCGAGCTCGCTCCCATTCTCGCTCCCAAGGGCATCGACTTTATCGGCAGTCACCCGATGGCCGGATCCGAGCGCAATGGCCTCTCCGCCATCAGCGCGACACTTTTCGAAGGCGCTGCCTGCCTGTTGACCAACGACGCAAAAATAATCGAGCCGCGCGCCAACGCTCTTGAAAATTTCTGGCAAGCCATCGGTTGCCACACCGCGTGGATGAGTGCCGCTGCCCATGATGCCCTCGTCGCACGCATCAGCCATCTGCCGCATGTCATTGCAGCAAGCGCGGCACGTATTTGCCTCAAGAACCCGGCAGATGGTCGCTTTGGTGGCGGCGGACTCCGCGACACCACCCGCGTTGCCTCGGGCAATCCGGAAATGTGGGCCGAAATCCTTATCGAAAATCGCGCGGCTCTCATCGACCCGATCCGCGAAACCATCGCCGACCTCAACGACATTCTCACCCGCTTGGAGAACGGTGACCAGAAAACCACTCGCCAGTGGTTGAACGAAGCCAAGCAACAGCGCGATCCGTTGCAGCGAGAAAACCCGTGCAAAAATGATTCCGCATGAGCTGGTTGGCATCGCTTCGCCTTTGATCAGCACACAAATCTGTTAGAAATTCATATCCTATCCATGTCCGAGTTCAGAGTCACATCCGTTTCAAAGATACACGCCGAGTTCAGCGTCCCCGGGGACAAGAGCATGTCCCATCGTGCTGCGATTCTAGGCGGGCTTTCAAATGGCATCTGCACCATCCACAATTTCCTGCCCAGCGAAGATTGCCTCAACACGCTCAACGCGATGAAGGCGCTCGGCGCGACATACGAGGTGGTCGAAGAGCTCGAGGGTTATGGTCCCACCCATCTGCGCATCCACGGCCAATCGATGCAACTCAAGGCTCCGGCCAAGCCAATCGATTGCGGCAATTCGGGGACTGGCATGCGCCTGCTCGCAGGAATGCTCGCGGGTCAAAGTTTCACCTCCGAATTGTTTGGCGATGCCTCGCTGTCCTCCCGACCGATGGGGCGCATCACCATTCCGCTCGCGCAAATGGGCGCCCACATCGAAACGCTCGGTGAAAAGCCCGGCTGCGCGCCATTGCGCATCCACCCGGCCACGCTCTTCCCGATCACTTACGAAATGCCAGTTGCCAGCGCCCAGGTGAAAAGCGCGGTGTTGCTTGCAGGCATGTTCGCCAAAGGCACCACCACGGTGATTCAACCCGCGACCACGCGCGATCACACCGAGCGTATGCTCGCCTCGTTCCGCGTCAACACCGTCCACGCCGGTGACTCGATCTCGATCATTGGCGGACAAGTCCCGCAGGCCTGTGACTTCACCGTGCCAGGCGATATTTCAAGCGCCGCATTCTGGCTGGTCGCCGCCTCTGCACTTCCAGGCGCCCGAATCACCCTGCGCAATGTCGGCCTCAATCCAACGCGCACCGCGATCATCACCGCGCTCAATCGCATGGGCGCCCGCATCGTCGTGTCTCCGCAATCGTCGCACGGCGAACCGATCGGCGACATCGAAGTCCACGGAGCAAAACTCAAAGGCACAACGATTTTCGAAAGTGAAATCCCCAACCTGATCGATGAAATCCCGGTGCTTGCCATCTCCGCCGCACTTGCCGATGGCACCACGGTGATCCGCAACGCCGGAGAACTTCGCGTCAAGGAAACCGATCGCATCACGACTGTCGTCAACAACCTGCGCGCCATGGGTGGCAATGTCACCGAATACGAGGACGGGATGGAAATCACCGGTGGTTCACCGCTTCACGCTGCGGAAATCGACAGCTTCGGCGACCACCGCATCGCCATGGCATTTGCCATCGCCGGGCTCTTCGCTTCGGGCGAAACCATCATCCGCAACACCGAGTGCGTGAACACCTCTTATCCGGGATTCGTTCACCATCTCAACGCCATCCTAGAGGAAAAAACCACGCGTGCCGATTTCACGCTGCCAACCACCCGCCCCTCGTGACCTCGCCCGATTCCAATCATTTCGCCATCGCCATCGATGGGCCCGCAGCCTCCGGCAAAAGCACCATTGCGCGACTGCTTGCACAGCGCTTGGGGTTGGTAATGGTGAACTCGGGAGCCATGTATCGCGCCGTCACATGGAAAGTGCTCAGCGAACGCATTGATCCGTGCGACAGCGCGGCAGTGGCAAACCTGCTGCATCGCATCCACATCGAATGCGGCCATGATGGTATCAGCTCGACCATCACCATCGATGGCATCGACCCCGGCGATGAACTTCGCAGCGAAAAGGTAAACGCAAATGTATCGGTGATCTCAGCCATCCCCGAAGTACGCGCGGCGCTCATCGGCCTTCAACGCGGATTCACCCAACACTCGAATGTGGTGATGGAAGGACGCGACATCGGCTCGGTCGTTTTTCCCGACACGCCTTACAAAATCTACATTGATGCCGCTGAAGAAATCCGCGCAGCGCGCCGCAAGGCCGCCGGCGAAGTCGACTCAATCGCCAACCGCGATGCCGCCGACAGCTCGCGTCAAACCGCCCCGCTCGTTGTCGCACCCGGTGCCACGCGCCTCGACACATCCGACCTCACGATCGATGGCGCGGTGGATGCCGCCATCGAAATCCTTAGGCATCAAGGGCTCAAGGCGTAAGCCGCGACGCAGGCATTTCCACTCATCCGATCACTGGCAAAAATTTCCCCATGAACTGGCTCTACTGGCTCGGCTGGATGTCCTTCGGCTCATCATTCCGCACGCTCTTCGGCATGCGGATAATCGGAACCGAGCACCTCATCACCGAAGGAGCGGTGCTCGTTGCTTCAAACCACCAAAGTTATCTCGACCCGCCGCTCATCGGCAATTTGTACAAAACCGAAATGATTTATCTCGCCCGCAAAACTCTCTTTCGCGGCGTGGGCAAATGGCTTTACGCCCGCTGGAACGCGATCCCTGTCGACCAAGATCGACCGGACATGGCCAGCCTCAAGACAATCATTCGCAAACTCAAGGAAGGTCACCGTGTGCTCATCTTTCCCGAAGGCTCGCGAACCACTGACGGCTCAATTGGTGAAGCCGCTCCCGGCATCGGACTCATTGCGGTTAAGTCCGGAGTTCCAATCCAGCCAGTCCGCATCCGCGGCGCCCGCGAAGCCCTGCCTCGCGGCTCCGGCCGCATCCGTTTTTCACGGATCACCGTTACCATCGGCCCACCCATCAGACTCACGCCCCAAGAGTTGGAGTCAGCCAAAGGCAAAGCCGAATACGATGAAATCGCCAAACGCATCATGGCGGCCATCGAAGCGCTCTAAAGCATATTGCTCTAATTGCGATCGATCTAAATCACAGGCATTGCCGCGCTCACGCGACGAGCGACTTGAGTCGGCGGCAAACTTCCTCGACGTTCGCGCGCGAGTTGAATGCCGAGATGCGGAAGTACCCTTCGCCAGCGGAGCCGAAGCCGGAGCCGGGAGTAATGACGACTTGGGCTTCGTTGAGCATTTTGTCGAACATGTCCCATGAGCTGAGGCCTTTCGGGCAACCGACCCAGACATAGGGAGCATTCAAACCGCCGAAGACTGGCAGACCCGCGGCGCTGGCGGCTTCACGGAGCAGCTTGGCATTGCCCATGTAGTGCTCGATGAGCGCGGTGACTTGCTTTTTGCCCTCTTCGGAAAAGACGGCAGCGGCAGCCTTTTGCACCGGATAGCTGGCTCCATTGAACTTCGTACTGTGGCGGCGGCTCCAAAGTTGGTGCAGCGGCACGCGACTGCCATCGACAGCCTTGCCGGTGACGCTTTTCGGAATGACCACATATGCGCAGCGCACACCGGTGAAGCCGCCATTTTTTGAGAACGAACGAAACTCGATCGCGCAGTCGCGCGCGCCATCGATTTCAAAGATCGAGCGTGGAATCGCGGCATCTTGGATGAAAGCCTCGTAGGCGGCATCGAAGAGAATGATCGCATCGTTTTGCTTGGCGTATTTCACCCAAGCCTCGAGTTGCTCGCGGGTCGCGACAGCACCTGTGGGGTTGTTCGGAAAACAAAGGTAAATGATGTCGGCTTTTTGAGAGGGCACATCGGCGACAAAGCCGTTGGCCGCGTTGCACTCGAGATAAAGCAGACCAGCGTAAGCTCCCTTCTCATCCGCATCGCCGGTGTTGCCAGCCATCACATTGGTGTCGACATAAACTGGGTAGACCGGGTCGGTGATGGCGATCGTATTGCCGTGACCGAAGATATCGAGAATGTTGCCCGTGTCACATTTTGAGCCGTCCGAAATGAAAACTTCGTCAGCAGAAATGCCGAGATTGGCAAACTGGTTGTCGACGATCGCCTGGCGGAGAAACTCGTAACCTTGTTCCGGGCCGTAGCCTTTGAAGGACTCGCGGCTTGCCATTTCATCCACGCCCTCGTGCATCGCCTTGACCACTGCTGGCGGCAAGGGCTCGGTGACATCGCCAATGCCGCAGCGGATGATGCGGGCCGCAAGATCCGGGCGGGCCTCGCTGTAAGCTTTCACGCGGCGGGCGATTTCGGGAAACAGGTAACCAGCTTTGAGTTTGAGGAAGTTGGAATTGATAGCAGCCATGACGCCGCTGGCCATAACCGCAGACCGCCCACCACGCAAGGGCAGAGCGC
>CAZXHZ010000044.1:0-6127 GCA_964639755.1 uncultured Luteolibacter sp.
GCGGAATCGGTCGAAGGCAAAAAAGTTGTCTATAGCGCCACTCTGCCATCCGGCATCATCGCGAAAAAAATCTACTCTCTCAACGAGAGCAAAGAAGCAGGCGCGCCCTACCTGATCGACCTCGAGCTGCGCTTTGAAAACCCGACAGGCAATGCAGTAAACTTGAGCCAATGGAGCCTTTTCCTCGGCGAAGCCTCGCCGCTCTATCACGCGGAAGTCCCGCAACAAACCGGCTATTTCTGGCGCGACAACGACACGATTCATTTCACCGACGGATCCAGCTTCAAAGGCGGCTGGTTCTCATCCGCGAAATCCATCGCCGGCAGCCCGTCCAACACGCCAATCCAATTTGCCGGCGTGACCAACCAGTTTTTTGCCACCGTCATCCAGCCAAAAGAAACCGCACTCACTTCGATGTGGGCAAGGTCATCGCAAGTCACACTTCCCAGCGACCCGCGCCCGGTGATATCGGTCAATGGTGGCCTTCGCCTGCCTGCGCTGCAGCTCAATGCCGCATCATCCACCTCGCTCAGCTACCGCATCTTCATCGGACCGAAGCACAATCCGATGCTACGCAAGATGGACGGCAGCTTCGGCCAAGGCTGGGGCGATGTGATGCAATACGGCTGGTTTTGGTGGGTCTCACGCCCGCTCAACTGGTTGCTCAACACCTTTCATCACATCCTCAACAACGTCTCGCCAAAGTGGGCGTGGGGGCTTGCCATCATCCTCCTCACCATCACCGTGCGCACCGCAATCTGGCCGCTTCACGCGAAGTCGACCCACACGATGAAGCGCATGGCCAAGCTCCAACCGGAGATGGCGAAGCTGAAGGAAAAATACGGCGACGATCCCAACAAGCTCAACACCGAGATGATGGGACTCTACCGGAAATTTGGCATCAATCCCCTCGGAGGATGCCTGCCTATGCTGATTCAAATCCCGATCTTCTTCGGATTCTATCGCATGCTGCAATACGCCGTGGAGCTGCGCGGACAAGGTTTCCTCTGGGTCGATGATCTTTCTCAGCCCGACACCGTTTGGCACTTCGCGGGCATCCCGCTGAACCTTCTGCCGATCGTGATGGCCATCACCAGCTTTCTGCAGATCCAGATGACGCCGAAGACGGGCGACAAGATGCAGCAACGCATCATCATGCTGATGCCGTTCATGTTTTTCTTCTTTTGTTACAACTTCGCTTCGGCACTCGCGTTGTATTGGACGACCCAAAACATTTTCTCCATCGGCCAAACTTGGCTCATGAACAAGGTTCCCGAGCCCGAGCTCAAGCCGGTGAAGGGCGCTGGAAAATCTTGGGTGCAACGCATGGCCGAGCGCCAAGCCGAGATGCAAAAACAACGCAACGGCATGCGAAATGTCACGCCGGATGCACAGAAGAAGCGTTCACCGCGCACCGGCGGTTGATCGCACGCCAACCGCCATCAACCCTTCATTGTGGACACCTGGAAGACCGCTGTTGAAACGATCCATCGCTGTCTCGATGCCGGGATCCGCGAATTCGTGATCTGCGCGGGAGCTCGTAACGCCACGCTCATCGAGGCACTTGCCCGCGCGGAATCAGCCAGAAAAGTGCGGCTTTGGCGGCACTTCGAAGAACGCAGCGCGGGATTCTTCGCGCTGGGCCGCACGATGAAAACTGCCAAGCCCTGCGCGGTGGTCACCACGAGCGGCACGGCTGCGGCCGAGCTCTTGCCTGCAATGGTCGAGGCGCACTACCAATCACGCCCGCTGGTTGCCATCACCGCCGACCGACCAGAAGCATTTCGAAAATCGGGTTCCCCGCAGGCAATCGTCCAGCCGGGTATTTTCAGCTACTATGCTCATCGTAAGAAAATTGAGGAATGGGACGGCAAAGGTCCGCTGCACCTCAATCCCGAACTCGGTGAGGACTTCGCTCCCGGCGATGAAACTTTTGCCGAGGCAAAGCCCGCGGAATTCGAACCCAAGAAGGATCGACTCGATGTCGCGGCACTCGCGCGCTGGCTGCGCGAGGACCTCTACCGCGGGCTGGTCGTGATGATTGGCAGCCTCGATCCCGAGGAACACGAAGAGGTGTTTCATTTTTGCAGCGAACTTGGCGCCCCGGTGGTCGCGGAGGCCACCAGCGGCTTGAGAGAGGCGCTGCAAGCATTGGCGATACATGACGAGGACCGCATCTTGCACTCCCAGCCACCGGGCAAGGTGCTGCGGCTTGGCGGTGTGCCGAGCGGACGCTTTTGGCGCGACCTCGAGGAACTTCCCGAAGTTTCAGTGTGGTCGATCTGCCGGAATGGATTGCCCGGTCTTGCTCGATCAAGCGAAGTCACTACCGGTACGCTCAACCGCGTGATTCCGGCGCTGGGGCCGATCGAACCAGCCGAGGACGCGCTCGATTTGCTGCGTCATTCATCTGCGCGCGCCGCACGCATCGACGAGTTGCTTGAACGCTTTCCCGACAGCGAACCAGCGCTGGTTCGCACCATTTCCAACTATGCCTGCCTTGGCCGCGGGCTCTTTCTCGGCAACAGCCTGCCAATTCGCGAATGGAACTCCTTCGCGCAATGGGCACGCCCAATGCGCAACATCCGTGCCAACCGCGGCGCCAACGGCATCGATGGACAAATCAGCACCTGGCTCGGATGGACGGCGGACGATTCCGAAACATGGGCGCTCATCGGCGATCTCACCGCGCTCTACGATCTCGCCGCACCATTCGTGCTCGGTCAGATGAATCAAAACGGATTGGTGCTAGCGGTCCTGCAAAACCACGGCGGCGGCATTTTCAAAAACTTGCCGCGTCTCGCATCGATGAGTCCGCGTGCGGCAGAATGCATGAGCAATCCGCATCAGGCCGAGCTCTCGGGCTTGGCCACACTCTGGGGCATGTCATACCTGAAAGTACGGCGCGCCGATGATCTCGATGCTTTCGATTCGGATGGCAAGGTCACCTTGCTTGAAGTCGTGCCCGACCCCGAACAAACCGCGCAGTTCTGGAAAGAGTGGCGCGCCATCAAACACTGATGGATTCCAGCGAAACAGCTCAGGAAAAGCACGCGACATCGGGTGCGACATGGCTGATCCGAATATCGGAAATTTTTGCCGGGCGTGAATCGGAAATCATTGCAGGCCTCGGCGCCCAAGCGCTTCGCAAACTTGGCAGGGACTTCCATCTGATCCGGATCAAGCAACCTGAAAGCATCGACCATTCGCCGCTCGCGCGTTACCTTCGCTGGAACATGCCAGTGCATCACAGCTGGCCGTGCAACCCCAGCGAGACTGATGGCTTCATCGAAAAAGCCGCGCAGGCACTGCTGCGAAAATTCGGGGAAAGCAACGCGCAGACGCTGATCTGCGGGCCGATCGATCCCGGCTCGCCAAAACGCTACGACCGCACGCTCGCCTCCAACCTGCGCGGGCGGGCACTGCAGTTGTTTCCACGCGAATGGTCTGCGATCAAAAATGCCGAACAACAAATCCCCAAAAAAGCATCGCTGTTCTGTTTGGTCGGCAAGGAAGGACTCTATGCCGGCCTGCAATCACCGGCGCAATGCGATGGGTTTTTTCCCGGCGGCACCAAGTTCATCCCGCAAAATTCACCCGATACGATTAGCCGCGCTGGCGCGAAAATTGCCGAGGCCTTGCATCATCTCCAACTCACCCGCAGACCACCGCCAAGCGGTGCACGCTGGCTCGAACTCGGTGCCAGCCCCGGCGGCATGACCACCGAGTTGCTCGCGAGAGATTACGAAGTCATCGCCGTCGATCGTGCGCCACTAGATGCACGACTCAAACACCGCAAAGGGCTTATGCAATTCATCGCGGATGCGGCGGAATTCATGCCGCCACCCGGCCTCACCTTTGATGCGATGCTGTGCGACATGAATGGCGATGCACGCGATGCGATGCGGCAGCTTGCAAGGTTGTCGAAAAACCTGCGGCCGGGAGGCATCGTCATCTTCACCCTCAAGCTACCGGGCATTTCATCGATCGATGAAACCACCACCCTCGAATCCGAAGTGACCGGCATCGCCCGCAAGGCTTGGCTTAACAAAATTTCGACAAGGCACCTGACCTACAACCGCAACGAATTCACGATGTTTTTCGAGCGTGAGGCTTGAAGAATCGGCTCAGGCGAGATTGGTGTAAACCGCCTGCACATCGTCATCATCCTCGAGTTTGTCGACGATGGTTTCAACTTCGACCATCTGCTCTTCGGTTAATTCGATCGGCTGGTTTGGCAACCGTTGCAGGCCCGACTTGCTGGCGGTGATACCAAGCGCCTCGACTGCCTGTGAAAGCTGCGCGAAAGCAGTGTAGTCGCCGATGACCGAGACCACCCCTTCGTCGACATGCATTTCCTCGAGTCCGGCATCGATAAGCTCGAGTTCAATCTCCTCGAGGTTCTTGCCTTCCGGCACGGGAAACTCGATCACCGATTTGCGCGAGAACATGAAGTCGAGCGCGCCAGAGTTGACCATTTGGCCGCCGTTCTTGTTGAAGATCGTTTTGATGTTTGTCACCGAGCGGTTCGAGTTGTCGGTTGCGACTTCGATGAAAAACAAAGATCCGTGCGGACCTTTCGCTTCGTAGGTGATTTCGGAAATTTCCGAGGCATCCTTGCCTGCCGCACGCTTGATCGCCGCATCGATGTTTTCACGCGAGAGGTTCTGCGCCTTGGCATTGGCGATGGCGACGCGCAATCGGGCATTGGTCTCCGGATCGGGCCCGCCATCCTTGGCGGCCAGTGTGATCGATTTGGCAAGCTTCGGAAAAACCTTGGACATTGTGGCCCAACGCGATTCCTTGGCCCGGCGGCGGCATTCAAAGGCTCTTCCCATGATGGATGAAGTTTAACGGTTTGCGGTGCCAATTGGGACAGAAGCTGGCCTGCCGATCAAGCGACACTTGAAATGAAATGTAAATCCCGATGGCGGATTTGAATGCCATTTTGTGCCATTGGTTTCCCATCGGCCAAATGGGGAAGATGAGTCAAAAGATTCCGTCCGCATCGACTCCCAAAGATCGGATATGCCGATAAATGCTCAAGGTTTTCCGCGCACTTTTGCAGTTCCAGTCTTCGGCATGCGATTGTCTTCCCGCTCATAATGGATAAGCTTCTGACGCGAATCGTACCATAGAATCAATGGATGGCGTGTCACCGTCCTCGCGGCGAGATCAGCGCTTACGAACGGAAAGAAAAACAATTCACTAAGACCGCCTGTGAAAATGAAAACAACGGGGTAAAGGCTGTTGTCCGATTCGTACAAATCGCCTTTAAACTGAACGAGACCGCTGACGGAATACTCATCTTTCCGCGCGACCTGGGCCTGGCCAAGTGCGCCGGGAGCTCCGGAAATGGAACTGGCGATCTTTACCGGGCTCGAGATTCGGCCGCTTCACTGCCATCTCGGACAACCCGACTTGATGCCCGGGCCGCAATAAACCCAGCAATGAACTGAGGGATCGAAAATACAGCGAAGACAATCAACGTTAGTGGTAACAAATTAGGTGATGCGCCCGGGTCTACCACTCCGATGGCTATGGCTTGCCCCAGCACCATCGCAACCGTCCAACGCCACACCGATTTGGGGCTAAACCAACTGATGGCAAAAACCAACAAGCACATGAATGGTATTCCAAAATAATAATAGGCACCGGAATCCCATGCCTCTCTTTTGTTTGAAATTTTAGCAATCGCATACCAGGTCACAAACCCTCCAATGATTGAAAATGCGCATGGAAAAAGCTTATTTTTCATGGCTTTTTTCTTATCTATTACACAATGTACCCTATGAATGCCAATGAGATTGAAAGATCAAGATTTTTTCACTTCCATGGCATAAACGCATTGCGCCATTCCATTCCCTAGCCCTGCTCAACCAAGCGCTTGAGCCTGTTTTTCATCGAGACTTTGGCGACGGGGGAAAGTCGATCGACGAAAAGAATGCCGTTGAGGTGGTCGATCTCGTGTTGCAAAGCGCGAGCCAGCAGACCGTCGGTTTCGACCACCAGCACCGAGCCGTCGAGCTGGGGCAGCGTCGCTTTCACCGCTTCCGGGCGGCGCACCTCGGCGCGGATGTTGCGGATGCTCAGACAGCCCTCCATCCCGAACTCCTTGGCTTGGCCG
>CAZXHZ010000045.1:0-4492 GCA_964639755.1 uncultured Luteolibacter sp.
CCATGCGATGCTCGTGATGCAAACCCGCGCCGTGAACTCTTTCGAAATCGAAATCGAAGGCCACAGCCAACTCGCAAGCGAATCGGCAGAAAAATCAAGTTGGCTCGACGATTCACAGAAGCTTGGTCTGGTTCACGAACATCACGCCATCACGCGGATGAACCACATCCTGCCATGGTTCATCCACAACGGCATGATCCACCTCACGGTTCCGCACGGCATCGAGCAATACAATGGCGGTGCATGGGGCACACGCGATGTCACGCAAGGATCCGTGGAAATGCTGCTGGCACTCGGGCGTCATGAAAGCTGTCGCGAAATCATCCTGCTGACCTACCGTCACCAGTTCATCGGCGAAAACAACTGGCCGCAGTGGTTCATGACCGACCCTTTCGGCTGGATCCAGCAAGCCCACTGCCACGGCGACATCCCGCTCTGGCCGCTCAAAGCCCTCTGCGATTACATCGAAGCAAGCGGCGACTTTGCCATCCTCGACGAGCAAGTCGCATGGACCCAACCCGGCAGCGTTCAGACCACCAAGGACACATCGCCGCTCATCGAACATGTCGCCGCCAACATCGCATGGCTGCGCGAAAACTGTGTGCCTGGAACAGCCCTCCTACGCTACGGCGATGGCGACTGGAACGACTCGCTGCAACCGGCAAAACCGGAATTTCGCGAACGCCTCGTCAGCTCGTGGACCGTTGCTCTCTGCTACCAGGTCCTGCGCCGACTCGAAGAACTCTCACGCCAAGCCGACCGCAAATTTCCCGGACTCGATGGCTTTGCGGATGCCGTCAAAGCCGACTGCCACCGTCACCTGATGATCGATGGCACCATCTGCGGATTTTTCCTGTTCGATGAAAATTCAGCATCATCGGGTCAACCTCTGCTCCACCCAAATGACAAGCTCACCGGCATTCATCACAGCCTCATCCCGATGACGCGCTCGATGCTCGGAGGGCTCTTCTCCAATGAGGAGGCAAAACATCATCTCTCGTTGATCGAAAAACATCTTCTAGCAAGCGACGGCGCACGACTCATGGATCGCCTGCCCGCCTATCGCGGCGGCATCTGTGAAATTTTCCAACGCGCGGAACTCAGCTCCTGCTTCTCGCGCGAAATCGGCATTTTTTACACCCACGCTCATCTGCGCTTCATCGAAACGATGGCCCACCTCGGCAAGGCCGATGCCATGCTCACGGCCTTTGGCATGGTGAACCCAGCCGATCTCAAATCCTCCGTCAGCAACGCCTTGCCGCGCCAAGCGAATGCCTATTTCTCGAGCTCCGACGCGGATGTCGCATCGCGCTACGAAGCATCCGAGCGCTACGATGAAATCATCTCAGGAAAAATCGGAGTGCAGGGAGGATGGCGCATCTATTCAAGCGGCCCGGGGATTTTTCTCAGCCTCGTGCTCACCCGCATGCTCGGCATCCGCCGGCATTACGGACACATCGTCATCGACCCAGTGCTGCCTCGCGAACTCAACGGACTCGAGGCGACCATCCCATGGGAAAACCACTGGCTCACAGTCCGATTCGAGGTCCTCAACGCGACACACACACCGAGCAAGATCAGCCTCAATAGCCGCGAACTCAAACTCACCAAGCTCACCGACAACCCCTACCGCCAGGGCGGCTGGATGATCGATGCCGCCACCTTCCGCAAGCACCTTGGCCCCGAACGTAACCTGCTCGAAATCGCGTTATAAAACGACACATCGCGCAAATCCATTTGCCCGCTCCCCCATGCAGGCTTAAACAATCCGCAAGCCATGCCAAAGAAACCGTTTTTCTATCAGGATCCCTTTCCGCTCTCGGCCGACTCGACCGAGTACGAATGCATTTCCACCGAGCATGTCTCAGTGTCGGAATTCGAAGGCAAACAGATCCTCAAAATCGCGCCCGAAGCTCTGACGCTGCTTTCTGCCGAAGCCATCAAGGCGATCAATTTCACGCTGCGCTCCGACCATCTCGCACAAGTCGCCGCGATCCTCGAGGACCCCGAAGCCTCGGAAAACGACCGCATGGTCGCGCTCATGCTCTTGAAAAATGCCGAGATCGCCGCACACGGCATCCTGCCTTTTTGCCAGGACACCGGCACTGCAACGATCATCGGCAAAAAAGGCCAGCAAGTCTGGACTGGCTGCGATGATGCGGAGTTTCTCTCCAAAGGCATCCACCAAACCTACACGCAAGAAAACCTCCGCTACTCGCAAACCGCGCCGCTCACGATGTATGAGGAGGTCAACACGATGACCAACCTTCCCGCGCAAATCGATCTCTACGCCACCAAAGGCGATGCTTATCATTTTCTCTTCGTGAGCAAAGGCGGCGGATCCGCCAACAAAACTTTCCTCTATCAGGAAACCAAAGCGCTTCTCAATCCGAAGCGGCTCAAAGAATTCTGCATCGAAAAAATGCGCTCGCTCGGCACCGCCGCCTGCCCACCTTACCACCTCACCTTCGTCATCGGCGGCACATCGGCGGAAAACTGCCTCAAAACCGTCAAGCTCGCATCCACTCGCTACCTCGACAAACTGCCCACCGCCGGCAATGAACACGGTCAGGCCTTTCGCGACCTCGAACTCGAAAAAGAACTCCTCGCACTCTCACGCGAAATCGGCATCGGCGCGCAGTTCGGCGGCAAATACTTCGCGCTCGATGTCCGCGTCATCCGCCTCCCGCGCCACGGCGCTTCATGCCCGGTCGGCATCGGCGTCTCCTGCTCGGCCGACCGCCAGGCGAAAGCGAAAATCACCAAGGATGGAATCTTCATCGAGAAACTCGAAAAATATCCCGGTCGTTTCATCCCGGAAAAATTCCGCGATTGGAAATTCAAAGGCGTGCCGATCAACCTCGACCTCGGCATGGAGGAAACCCTTAAAACGCTGAAAAAATATCCGGTCACCACCGCCGTCGCTCTCACAGGCACGATCATCGTCGCCCGCGACAGTGCCCACGCAAAGCTCAAGGACATCCTCGATCAAACCGGCGACCTGCCCGACTACTTCAAACAATACCCCGTCTACTACGCCGGACCCGCCAAGACCCCGCCAGGCATGCCTTCAGGCTCCTTCGGTCCCACCACCGCCGGGAGGATGGACGGCTATGTCGATCTCTTCCAATCGCACGGCGGATCCATGGTGATGCTGGCCAAAGGCAATCGCTCGCAAGCGGTGACCGATGCCTGCAAGAAACATGGCGGATTCTATCTCGGCTCTGCCGGCGGCCCTGCGGCACTGCTTGCGCAGGATCACATCCGCTCACAGGAAGTCGTCGCCTTCCCCGAACTCGGCATGGAAGCGGTGTGGAAAATCACCGTCGAAAACTTCCCCGCCTTCATCCTCGTCGATGACAAGGGCAACGACTTCTTCACCAAGCTCAACACCTGCCCGGTTTGCCACTGAGCGAGTAATGTTGCAGGTGAATCACGCAGGCCGATCACTCACAATCCGCACGCCATCCACGCCGATCGTGAAGTAAAACCACTGCGTCTCGGGCGGCATGATTGATGGAAATTTGTCGGCCCATTCGGCCACCACCACGCCACCACCCTCAAGATACTCATCCCAACCCAAGGCGATGAGTTCCTCTGCGGATCCAAGGCGATAAAAATCAAAGTGGCTCAGCGGCAAGCGTCCGCCGCGGTATTCGTGCACCAACCCGAAGGTCGGGCTTGTGACCTCCGCCGCGCAGCCCATTTCCGCGACAAAGCCCTTCACCCAATGGGTTTTTCCCGCGCCGAGATCACCCACCAAGCCGATCACCGATCCAGCTTTTGCCACACGCGCGGCAGCAGCACCCAGCTCGATCATTTTCTCAACGCTCTTGATGTGTGCCGTCATTTTCGGACTCATGGAACAAACAAAGTCGCGTTTCGGTCGATGCAAAAAAATACGCCGCCAAGCATCACGACATACAGCTAAGAAAAAAGGCCAGTCCGCACTCACGGACTGGCCCAAAAAACACAAACCAATGAAACAATGAAAAAAAACTTATGGCAGAAGATTGATCGCTCGCGATTGCTTGATCGCGTTGGTGATCTTGCGATGAAGCTTGGCCGAAACTCCCGTCACGCGGCGCGGCAGGATCTTGCCGGTTTCCGAAGTGAACTTGCTGAGCAACTCGGGGTTGGTGTGGACCACCTGATCGGCAGGAATGTCATGACGCCTGCGAGGCATCTGACGGTTTGCCTTGCGGAAGTTGATACGACGTTGAACGGTTTTAGGCTCGGACATGGGAAAAATCAGCGGAGTTCACGGTGGAGGGTGCGACGCTTGAGGAAGGGATTGAACTTCACCTTCTCCAATCGGCCGGGTGTGCGGAGGCTCTTCTTGTTACGCGTAGTGACGTAACGGGAAGTCGGTTTGCCCTCGGCTTTGGCCTCGGTGCATTCAAGGATGATAATCTCGCGTGGCATGGATGGAAATTTGGGGGACGCGGAGAATGCCTTAATCCTCCTCTTCGTCAAGCGAAACCGACTCAGA
>CAZXHZ010000046.1:0-21629 GCA_964639755.1 uncultured Luteolibacter sp.
ACGCCTCTCCTTCCCTTTCCAGAAGATTCGGATGCGTTGCGCCAAGAATGACATAAAGCGCTTCGGGATGGCGCTCAATGATTTCCGGCATTGCACGGATCGCATGCTCTATCCCCTTTCCCGGACCCAACAAACCATAAGTCAAAAGAACCGAACGCCCGCTCAAACCAAGCTCTTCTTTGAATGGAGCGCTTGTTTCAAATGAAACATCCGGAATCCCATGCGGCACAATGTCGATTTGG
Source organism: uncultured Luteolibacter sp. (assembly GCA_964639755.1). Classification (GTDB taxonomy): domain Bacteria; phylum Verrucomicrobiota; class Verrucomicrobiia; order Verrucomicrobiales; family Akkermansiaceae; genus Luteolibacter. The sequence goes on from CAZXHZ010000046.1 coordinate 243, forward strand.
CGGCCATCCACACCATAGTTATTGATGAGAATTTCCGCCGCCTTTTCCGCCATCACCACAAGTCGCGAACTCCGTTCGATGATCGCCACCATCACCCGCCGCTGGTATTCATCCGGCTCAGGCAAAACGGTATGCAGGGTGGTTACTACCGGCATCCTCGCTACATCGAGAAAGCCTAGGAGATGTGCACCCGCAGGTCCTCCGTAAATGCCGAACTCATGTTGGATACAAAGGACATCCGCACCAGTTTCATTGAGTCGATCTGCCGCGATCGCATAAGAATCGGCATCATGTTGATCAACCTCGATGTGTACCCGCGGCGGATAATGGTAAGTATTGCTTCGGTCATTGACCGCAACGACGACGCAATCGGGAGATGATGAATGTGTCGCGATGGCTTCACACAAATGATGAGTAAATGTTGCAATCCCGCACCTTCGGGGCACATAGTCGCCGAGAAATGCGATGCAACGTGACCGGGGGGAGTAGTTCACGCGGCGAAATCATAGCAGCGTATTTCCAAAAATCAAAAAAACGCGAAAATTGTGACAATCCCTACGCTAACGCGTAAGGGGGATCAACAAACTGGTTGATCGCACGGATTCAAGAGTCGATTTCAAATCCTCTGGCCATTCAAGTGTTGCGATGGTTTTCGGATCCCTCCAAGCAGGATCGACTTGCACAAGATTCATGTAATGAGCTGAAGCATCTTCTTTTGCGCCGCACCGAGAAGCAGCAATCGCAAGCAAGGCGATGGCATTTTCAATTTTTTCCTTTCGATATCCTATTTCCCGTCCACTTAGAAGAAAACGATAAGCCTTTTCAAAGTTGTCCGTGAGCAACGCAATCCAGCCTGCCCGCAGTGCGAAATCCGCATCGCGCGGAAAACGATGGATGCCGGCAACAAGGATCTCAACCGCCTGCTGGGCATTTCCATTTTCAAACGCCGTGTATGCGGCTTCGGCATAGTCGCCGGGCTCATGGGCCGATACCGGAAAATCCGTGAGCAACATCAACCATCTGTCCCGGGCCTTGCGAAAATCACCCAGCGCCGTATATGCCATTGCCTCCGCACGCAGACAGGGTTCTGGCGCTTGACCAAGATTACGGGCGTGCGTCGCCAACCCTAACGCTGTTTTGCCATAATCCTTGAATTTGCAAAAACCGAATGCCGCATCAATGCAAGCCTTGGCGTAACGCGCACGCCCAACGGTTTGTATCGTCTCGGGATTCTCAAGTCGCGCGGCAAGCTCCTGAAGTTGTTCCTTCGTGGAATCAGGCGAAACCTTCAACGCATCGATTTCCCCAGTGACGCAATCACGCATGGCATTGAAGGCATCGGAAAAATCGACCTGCTCCCAACCATGCCAATCTTCTTCACGCCGTATGACATCGTAATCGGGAAACGGCTCCGGCCATTGCATGATCGCATTGGCTTTTCGTTTCTCTATCCATGACATTCGCGAATGAGCAAGAACCTGCAACATCCGCGGCATTGAGGTATAACGTCTCAAACATGCGTCGATGGCCGAAGCATTCGATGATGCAAGGACAAGCTGCAGATGCTTGGCAGCGACAGGACCTTGCGCCTCACTGTTGTCGATTGATTTCAAAATGCGTGACAAATCGCCTGATGCAAAAAGCTCTTCGATTGATTTCAAATCCCCCGCCTGTTTAGGATCCGCTTCGGTAATCCGCTTGCAAAGCATCGAAGCTCCCGGCACATCGCTGGACTTGAATGACCAAGCGGCCATGAACTCTCGCAACGAGGTGAAATCAATTTCGGGAAAACCACGGCCCAAAACATCGAAATCGCACCGCGCCGCCGAGTTAATCCGCCCCTCAGGACCGTGATACACCTGGGTCAGCCCGTCATCTTCAAGAGAAATGCCAGTCAAGGCACACGCCAGTTGCTTCATCGACAACAGTAACGCTTGATCAGCAATCCATGTGATATCCGCCAGGTCTGTGCGTTTGGGCATCGCAACCACGCGATAAAAATCAATTTCTCCGGACTCCTTTCCCAACACAAGGTGCTTGGCCGATCTGTGCAACGCGGTAATGTTTGAATCGGCGCGCAACAACAGCGGGGCGGAACCACCGAGCCACGCTTTTTTGCCATCAACGCGCAACAACTTATCCACGCCGCGGTAAAGCGAAGACCAAACCGAAGCTTGCAGAGTCCACGGATGATCACCCAGCAACTGCCACACATCGGGCGATTTCGACGTTTTGGGCAACATTGAAAGTTCGGGCTCCATATGCGCTCCCCTTTCAGCCAGCACCCACGCCGTCAATCCATCAGGTTCAAAACAGGCATGTTTCAGATCAATTGCATCTGTGGCATTTTCCCACTGGCATGGCTCTATTGGCGAAACCGGCATCATCCACGATGAACCATCGGAGTGCAGCACACGGAGCCGCTTTCGATCCAGAAAGGCAGCCAATACACGAGGTGCCGAAGCATCCATGGCTTCCGAGCTGCGAATGATGTCCCCCGATTTTGCATCACGCAAATGCCAGGCAATCTTACCGGACTCGCCATAAATCAACGATGGATGCGCAACGAGAAGTCCATCTGCAGAAAAAGCTATCACCGACCCAGGCGTCATTTTCTCTGGCAGGCGGCCAAGCTTGTTAATCGGCTTGAGTGATTGTGCGTCGCACAAAAGCGCATATCCCTCACGCTCGATCACCATGGAGCGACCACTTGGTGAGATTTTTATGCTTCGGCTCACTCCGACCTTTCGTGGAAAAAGCACCGACTCGATGGCTGGACCTTCGAGGTTCCATCTTGCCACCGTATTCCATTGCCCCGATGAGGCGACCCACAGCGAGTCCGGCTCCCTAAACTCAAGGTGATCCACCCGCTGACCATGATGAAGTCGCATTTCAGGCAGCGCCCACGCATGATCCGCAAAAATCTCTAGCAATTTACCGCGCGCGGCGAGAGATTTGGGATCGGCTTCAAGTGCCGAAATGACAAACAAAAGCGCACGATCATAGCAACCGACGGCAAGCTGTCCATTGGCAAGCTCAAGCCGGGCTGCAGCCAGGGCCTTCGCCAAAGCGCCATCAAACTGCCGACCGGAATTAGCCTCTTTGGAAACAGCGTCTTGCTTGATGTTCGCGTTTTCTTTTCCCGGCTTGCAGCATGACAAGCATGCAAAGACCAGAACCGCCGACAAAATAACCAGCGAAAACTTCAGTCGCTCAATATGAATGATAATCATAACAATGCCTCACATCGCGACAATGTTTCTCTGGCTCTGATGAAATAAGAAATCAATACCTCCCGCTATTCTCAAGCAGCGTGCGAAGTTGCTTCTGAAATTCCACGATATCTGACTGAACCGGGCGATATCCCGCTGTATCAGGATCAAGCCCGGGACGACCGGATTGATCAAGCATCCATATTGCAGTTTCACCATCGGAGAACTCGACCTTACCGCTGACCAATGCCCCGGGCAGCGCGAGGGTATCCATCGTCACGGTCACTTTGCCAGTCGGAACCGGGGCGGGTTTTTCCTCCACCTTCTTTGGCTCCTCGGTGGCCGTCTCTACCAGCTTGATGCCTAGATCAAGCACAAGAAAACGGGTATCCATGTAGGTGATGGATAACCCGAACTCATTAGCAATGCGGCGCTGCAGATCGTACATCGTGGCACCCTCCGAAGCCCATCGGTGAAGCGATTCAATCTGCCCTGAAGAAAGTAGCTTGCTATCGAACATATTGTTTTATGGGGGGATAATTGCAGAAAATACGAGAGCATGATGGGATGCCATCAAGGCTGCCGAAAGCATTTTCAACGACCGATTCGTTCACGTATCGAAGCCATTGAGCCATCAATCAATATATGCAATTCCGGCTCAGCTCCAACTTTCATGGTTTCGAGTGCCTTGATGCTTTCGGCGCCTCCGACTTTGCCCAGCACTCGCACAACCGACCTGCGCTTGCCTTCGTCGGTGCTATTGACATGTTGAAGCATTGGAAGTTCTGCAGCGGGCCCGACATCCGCGTAAAGAGATTCCCAAGCAGAAGGACTCTTATCCCACAAGGCATCCAAGGCAGGCACCACAGCGACAATCCCTTCCTTTACGGTCAACGCGACCATTTCTTTCGGAACATCAAGACCTCGCGCAAGCAATTTATCGATTTCTTTCAGCGCCACCGAGCCCGCAGGCCCGGGCTGCTCGGACCATACAGCCAGCGCAACGCAAATATCCGGCTTGAAGGTGATTTCTTCGACACTCAACAATTCAATCATTTTCGCAGTGATGTCGGCCCGAAGCACTTTGGGTGACGCATCCATGAGGCGTTTGACCGCTTTCTCCACACGAATGAGATCAATCGACTGCAGCTCGCTCAAGTTAAGCTCATAAAAATCAGGCGCAGACTTGTTAGAAAGCCCTTCAATGGGTTTTTCGACAAAGTTTTCATTGCGCACTTTTACCTCAATCACCGGCAATGCCGAATAGACCACCTGAATCTCTCCGATTTGTTTGCAAAGCTCTGCCACCTCATCGATTGGCATGCTAATGCCAGTGACAACCATCAGGAAATTTCCTTCCCCACGCGGGTAATAATGCGACTGGGGATCCGCACGCGTGGCCCTTAGTATGTAATCCCTTATCAGAAAGCGGTTTTGCTCGCGTAAATTTCTGAGCCACAATCCCACCGCCTGGCGGGAAGACCCTTCGGATTGCAACCTTGCAATCTCTTCTTCCAGGGGCTCGGTGCCGATCTGATTTCTAAGCTGCACCAAATCGAATGATTCATCGGGTTTTTTCGCATCCTCAACCTGAATCACTTTGAGGGCAAGCCCTTCACCCAGCGGTTTTGCACCCTCTTTGAAAATAAGTGGCAGAGATATCAAAAGCCCCAGGAGCACAGAACCGAACACCAACAGCTTGCGATGCAAACGCGGGTTCGCATAAGCAAGCAACAACATGCCCAGTATGCCGTTGAAGACCGCCATCAAGATGCGGTTCTGAGTGGTCATTCCATCGAGAACTCCGCCATGCGAGGCCCCAAACACCAACAACATGACCGTAAACAGAATCACAAGAACACCGAAAACCCCAGCAATGATCCGTTGCGGGGAGAGAGGCTCCAAGACCAGCAGATCAGGCACATCATCGTAACTGATCGAATTAAATCCAAGAGGCCCTGGCGCATTGGGCAAGGGTACCCTCTGAAATGAACTGAGACTACCCACTGTTCTCTCACCCGGATAAAATTTCTTACCGCGTATGATCACATCCGGTGCGATTCTGAACCGATTTTCACAAGCCCCGCACTCAACCGGACGCCCAATCAATTCATCACTCACCCTGAAGCGCTGATGACAAGACGGACAACGTATGAGAATCGGAAAGTGCTCTGTTAAATTTACGTCCATCGTCTCCATCAAATAATTAAACACCTATTAACCAAATGCAACCACAAGTGCAACAGGATAAAAGTGCTGCTATGGCAGGTGATCCTCACAGTATTCCTGACCATTCGAGGCTACCCTGAATTCCAAAGAGGAATGGCTGATATCGGTCCTTTTGCATGTGGCGCACTGGTGGAAAGCCATGGCAGATCGGCTTGAATCATTGGCACGAGAGGTTTTTCTCGGCGAACAAACCTTGTTTTTCAAAACAGGAATTCCCGCAAAAATCAAATATCCAGCATAACCAAGTAGAAGAAAAGGCAGCATCCTCCAGTCGCGCAGCACCGCCAGGACCCAAACTCCAACATTCAGCCACGCCAAAAATCGAACCTGCACCGGCAGGATGAAAAACAGCAAAAACTCGACCTTCGGAAACAACGTCGCAAACGCAAAAAATGCGGCACCATAAATCAAGTTACCCGACTCCGGCATCAAGGAGGGAAACAAAAAATTGGCAAAGATCAGCCCGAGAAACCCGGTCAAATGAAACAGCGTCGTGCGAAACACCCCCCACGCCCCCTCCAGCGCATCACTCATCATGAAGGCAACCATGATGAAAAACAAAGTCGCCAAAATTCCAAAGACCCCCGACCCGATCGAACCTGAAGAGGCAATCAAAAAGGTCACCGCACGCCACACCTCCCCCGCCATGATCCGGCCAAGGTCAAACTCCAGCAATTTCCCCAAATCCGGCCGGAACCACTGCAACACATAAACAATGCCATGAAAAATCGCATAAAACCGCAGCAAGCCCGGAAATGCCAACCAGCCAAAGCGTTTTTCCAAACGGTCCAATAGAGCCATGCGGGGAGCCTTGCAAGCAGTCACCGCCATGACAAGCACCGCAACGCCACTTGCAAAGAATCCCCCATCCGATGCCCGATTGACAGACCCCGCGCCGCTCCGCAGTCTTCGCGTGACCGATGTCCGACCTCCACCATTCGCCGCTCGAATCCGCCCATCTCTCCCTCGGCGCCCGGATGGTGCCCTTCGCCGGATGGAACATGCCCGTCCAATACAGCTCAATCATCGATGAGCATCAGTCGGTCCGCCAAAAGGTTGGGATCTTCGACATTTCGCACATGGGCCAGGTCTTCGTCAGTGGCCCCGGCGCGCTCGATCAACTCAACCGCCTGCTCACCAACGACCTTGCACGACTCGCGGTCGGCGAAGGCCAGTACACGATCATGCTCAATGAAAATGGCGGCGTGATCGATGACCTAATCGCCTATCGCAGCGCGGCCGATGAGTATTTCCTCGTGATCAATGCCTCGAAGATCGACGAAGATGTCGCATGGCTCGCCAGCCACCTCTCCGATGGCGCGACGATGCGCAATGAGAGTGACAAATGGGCCGGCATGGCGATCCAGGGGCCTCAAGCCGCGCAAGTATTTGCACGCGTGTTTCCCGCCGAAAGCCTCCCTTCGCGCAATGGCATCGCCACCCTCGCAGATGGAGCGATCGTTTGCCGCACAGGCTACACCGGCGAAGATGGATTCGAGTTTTTCTGCCCGGCCGCCGATGGCATCGCGTTCTGGGAAAAATTCATCGCCGCCGGTGCCGCACCCTGCGGGCTAGGCGCACGCGACACGCTCCGCCTCGAAATGGGCTTCCCGCTCAATGGCAATGACCTCGCGCCCGATCGCACCCCGATCGAAGCCGGCCTCGGATTCTTTTGCGATTTGCAAAAATCCGCCTTCACCGGCCGCGACATCCTCGCCCGCCAAAAAACCGACGGCCCGAAACTGAAACTCACCGCGATCCGCTGCACGGAAAAATCCCCGCCGCCGCGCGCACACTACCCAGTGCTCGACGCCGACGGCCGCACGATCGGCGAACTCTCCAGCGGAGCCCTCTCACCGAGCCTCTCGATCGGCATCGGCATGGCCTACCTGCCCGCCGAATATTCGAAACTTGGCACCCGCCTCCAAATCCAGGTCCGCGAACGCACATTCCCCGCCGAGGTGTTGAAAAAACCTTTCTACCGGCCCACCCCCACCGCTTAACTATCCCCATCCGATTTCAAAATTCTAACACCACACACACCCACCATCCCATGAACATCCCCGCCGATCTCCGCTACTGCGCCTCTCACGAATGGATCCGCCTCGAAGGCGACATCGCCACCGTGGGCATCTCCGATCACGCCCAAGCCGAACTCACCGATGTGGTCTTTGTCGAACTCCCCACCATTGGCCGCAAGGTCGACGCCGGCGATCCGACTGCGGTGGTGGAATCCGTGAAGGCCGCCTCCGACATCTACGCGCCGATCGGCGGCGAAGTGATCGAAGCCAACGACGCTGTCGAAGCCGACCCATCACTCGTCAACACCGACCCCTACGGCAAAGGATGGATTTTCAAACTTCGCGTCAAGGATCCCGCCGACGCGGCACGCCTGATGGATGCCTCGGCCTACCAAAGCCACATCGCTTAAAAGCAAAAGGCCCATCCGCCCGCCACTTTGATGAAAGCAACCAAAACACCAAAGTGCTTCGTGGGCGATGATTTCATCCGGTCCGAAAACGGATCCGACACTGCGATCAAGGACCGCTCGGGCGCCATCTTCGCAAACATTTCACTTTATTCCAAAAAAGACCTGCGCAACGCGGTTGATGCGGATGCGAAAGGTCGGGCGTCATGGTCAAAACACTCGCCCTACAACCGCGATTTCACCGAAGCCCAAACCGCATAGCACTCGATCGGCAGCGGAGGCAAAGACACTGCCACAAACCTATCACTCACCATCATGGGCATTGCCGATCGAGACTACCACCGCTCAGCGCAAGGCGGATTTCTCTCCAACCTCACCCCGGTGGTGAAATGGTTGCTGGCTTCCAACATCGTGATCTTCCTACTCGATTACCTGCTCATCCCATTCGTCCTCGATTCCAATCTCGACGGAGAAAAAATTCCCAAACTCCTCGATTGGGGCGCGTTCTCAATCGAATCCGCCGTCCAGCACTTGCAATTATGGCGTTTCATCAGCTTCCAGTTTCTCCACGGCAGCCTCGGCCACCTGCTCTTCAACGCGATGGGCATTGTCTTTTTCGGCCCATGGATGGAACGCTGGTGGGGCTCACAACGTTTTCTGATTTTTTACCTCCTCTGCGGCATCGGCGGCGCTGCGTTCTTCTCGCTGCTCACTCTCAGCGGCATCGTGCCCGCCGATTCGCAATCGATCCTCGTCGGCGCCTCAGCCGGCATCTACGGGATCTTCATCGGCGTTGCGATCACCGCCCCGAACCTGCGCGTATCATTGCTCTTCCCACCGATCGAACTCTCGATGCGCCAACTCGCCATCGCCCTGCTCGCGATCTCCGCCGGTTCGATCATCCTAAAGTTCGGTGGCAACGAAGGCGGTGAAGCCGGCCACCTCGGCGGGGCCATCATCGGCGCCATTCTCATGCGCTGGCCGCAACTTCTCTCCGGTCGCAATGCCTCCGGCACCATACGCCGAAACAACCCGGCCGAAAGAAAAATCCAACCCAGCACCACCATCGACCTCCAAAGGGATTCCGAGGTCGATCTCATCCTCGACAAAATTTCCCTCCAAGGTTTCCAAAGCCTCACCGAACGCGAACGCGAAGTACTGCGCGACGCCGCCAAACAACGATCCAGCGACTCATGACCGATGCCGAAATGATTCACTGCCCGGAGAATAACCGGCAAATCGACCGCCTCCGCGCCATCATGCACCGCCTCCGCGCACCCGGTGGCTGCCCCTGGGATGCGGAACAAACGCATGCCACGCTCATCCCGAACCTGATCGAAGAAGCCTACGAAACGATCGATGCCATCCAGCGCGAGGATCACGAACATCTCCTCGAAGAACTCGGCGACCTGCTCCTGCAAGTGATCTTTCACAGCGAACTCGCTGAAGAAGCCGGACGCCACACGCTCGACGATGTCGCGCGCGGCATCTCCGATAAACTCGTGCGCCGCCACCCGCATGTCTTCGCGCAAAGCGAAGCAACTACGACGGATGCCGTACTTCAGCAATGGGACACCATCAAACGCGGCGAAAAAGGCCATGAGGACAAACCCTTCCTCCACGGCATCGGCAAAGGCCTGCCCGCCATCCTGCGCGCCGCCAAGCTCCAGAAAAAAGCCGCCAAAGTCGGCTTCGAATGGCCCGATGAACAAGGCGTTCTCGCCAAAATCCACGAAGAACTCGACGAGCTCGAAAGCGCCCACACCCAAGGCAACACCTTACACATCGACGAAGAACTCGGCGACCTGCTCTTCTCCGTCGTCAACCTCGCCCGCTTCCGCAACACCGACCCCGAACTCCTGATGGCCAACGCCAACGCTAAGTTCGAACGCCGCTTCACCGTCATGGAACAGAATCTTAAAAAACAAGGATTGAGACTCGACACTGCGACAAGCGACCAAATGGAAGCCTCCTGGAAAAAAGCCAAAGAAGATTTAATGCCCTAATTGATTACTGGCTTCAAGCCTCCCTGCGAGTGAAGGCAACTATTTGATGAAGATGAAAATTGTTATTTTAACAATCTTGTTGTGCCTGCAAATTATCGCGGCATCACAAGAATCGAATCTTGAAAAAATTTCCGAGCCAAAAACGGTTTATGAGAATTTCAACAAAGGCACACAAACCGAAATTGCCCGTCGACTCCTCTCTCTACAACACATCAGCCTGATTCAAAATGCAGGCCCAGATGGCTCTGATGCCATCCGCGTAGCCTATGTGGGAGATGAATGTGGCAGCTTGCGTTCCAATGCTACCATTCCTCTCGGGTTCTCAACCCAAGCTGCAACTCTTTCGTTCGATGTGTGCTTTCACAAAGATTTCAAATGGGTCAAAGGTGGCAAGCTCCACGGTCTTGGCCCTCGTCGACCTATCACAGGCGGACAGCAACGCCTTCCCGATGGCTGGAGTGCTCGTATAATGTTTCAAAAAAACGGTGCATGTTCAACGTATCTGTACGATCAGGATAAGACTAAAAAATATGGAGTTGGAAAAAATAGTAAACAACCCACATTTTTCGCTAATCAATGGCATCATGTCGCTCTGGAGCTTAAACTGAACACTCCCGGAAAGCCGAACGGATCAGCCAGAATAATGGTCGACAATAAGGAAGTGGCTAACTCTCAAGGTGTTGTTTTTCGTGAAGTTGGCGGGCCTAATACGGATATTCAACAGTTTCTGTTCAGTACATTCCATGGCGGACACATGCCAGACTGGGCACCAGTCGACGAAAAAGGAAATTATACAACAGAATACGCTTATTTTGACAATTTCCTTATAACCGATGACAACCAAAAGCATTCTGCACATGAGACCACAAAGATCATGTCTGAAAGGTGAGAATTATCTGGGCAACCCAAGATTCGTCGATGGTTTGAACCAAACTTTATCTCTCCTTGCGTGATAAAAGTTTGTATCTTCATCAAAAAAATTCGCATTCATTAGAGGTTAAATCCTTTCTAGCCCAAAATCTCTTGCTCAAGGGTGACATGACCAGTACAGATTCTATCTCGTCGCAAGACACGGGCCTGTAGCTCAGCGGTTAGAGCAGGGGACTCATAATCCCTTGGTCCAGGGTTCAAATCCCTGCGGGCCCACTAAGGCATCGGTGCCATGGTCAGACCCGCGGACGAGCCGAGTGGAGTAGGGCCACCACTTGCGGCAAGCTGTTGTTTCAGCGTGGGATAAATCGGGCCATGACGACTGGGCTCTTGGGTGATGATCACCGGTGTTCCCACATCGACTACATCAAAGACGAGCGGCACAAACTCCTTGGGCAAGCGGATGCAGCCGTGGGAAGCGGGCTTGCCAGGTTCAGGGATCAGCCCTCCATGCATACCGATGCCGTATGAGGTGAGTCTCATCCAAAACGGCATGGGCGCCGGCACATACCTCATGCCCTTGGGCACGCGGTCGCCGACCTTGGCGTCGCCATCAACAACATTGCCAAACTCATCCTCGATCCAGCCGTATTTGTTCGAGTACTTGTCCTCAATTTTTTCCATGATGCGGTAGGTTCCAGTGCTAGTGCCGTGACCTTCCTTGCCGGTCGCGACATACGACCATCCGATCGGCCGACCACCGCGTTCGTACTCTGCGATTTGATCGGAAAGACTGATACGTACCGTCACTTTTCCCGGGCCGCCATCGTCATGCCACCCGAAAAGCACCGGTTCGACCGGACGGCTGACCGGCTTAAATCCCCCCACACCGCAAGATGAAAGAACAGCCAGGCCCAAAGCAATTGCCAACGAAACGGCTACACGTCTGTGCCGTCGCGTAATGGATATCTGCCGGAAAATTTGCACTAAAAAAGGCATGAATCAGCGGAGCGTCTGGATGTTCGGTCTAACGAATCCACACCGATGCGTCAATCCCTTGCAAAGCCGCAGCACCAATCGTATGAGGGGCGTGCATGATTCGATTTTCGATTTTTGGCATCCCGGTGGAAGTTCAGCCTTTTTTCTGGGTCACGCTGGTTCTGATCGGTGGCGCGCTGGGTGCTGACTCGGCCTCGGCGATTCTGCAAACCCTGCTCTTTGTGCTTGCTGGCTTTATTTCGATCCTTGTCCACGAATTGGGTCACGCGCTCACGGCGCGGAAATTTGGAGCCCACAGCTCAATCGTGCTCCAAGCCTTCGGCGGCCTCGCCCAACACAGCGGTGTGCATCTGAGTCGTCCCCAAGCATTCGTCGTCACCGCCGCAGGACCCTTGTTGCAAATCGGACTCGGTCTCGCGGTGTGGTACGCCCTTCCCCACCTGACCGAACTCAAACCGCACGCCGGTTATTTCTTCGTCACGCTCATGAGCATCAGCTTCATCTGGGCGCTGCTCAACCTGCTGCCAATCCTGCCACTCGATGGCGGACAAATGCTGCATGCGATCCTTGGCCAAAAGCGGGTGAAGATCACACTCTGGACTACCATCATCTGCGCAGCCCTGATCGGTGGCGGCTACTTCATGAAAACCGGTAGCTTCATTCTTCCGGTCTTCATGGGACTCTTCGCATGGCAGGCATTTCAAGCGCTGAAGCAAGAGCGTTGAGATGGATATAAGGTTCAAGGTTCAAGCATTCAGTTTCAAGAGAAGAAAATGAAGCCGCGGCTTCATAAGAGGAGCACGGGCGGCACGCCCGTGTCGTCAAGGAGTGGATCGTGGATGATCGAAGAGGAAGGCCGTTTCCTCATGCGCCCCCAATAACCTCTAAGAAATACCCCATAACGCTTGCCTCACTCGCGGTGCAGCCTCTTCTCTTGAAACTGAACACTTGAACCTTGAAACTCCTCTATTCACCCCAACAACAGCCTCAGTCCCGCCAGCAGCGCAAAGCCGGTGATCATCCATTCAAAGGCTGCTTGCGGCACATGCCGGATCAACCATCGGCCACCAAACACACCGATCAACACGCCGGGCATCAGCCGCAGGTTTTCCATGAGGCTCTCGCCATTGATCAATGCAAGACGGGCATTGAGCGGAACCTTGATGAGGTTGATGAGCAGAAAAAACCGCGCGCCGATGCCGATGAGTTCCATCTTTGCGATATTTCTTGCCGCAAGGTAGAGCTGGATCACCGGGCCAGCGGCGTTGGCGAGCATCGTGGCAAGACCACCAGTGATGCCGACGCTGGCACCAAACCATTTTGATTCGGGCGCGCTATCAAACACGCGGCTTTTGAAACGCCTTGTCAATTGCACCACCACCATCACCAGCACGCAGCCGCCGATCACGCGCCGCGCCATGTCATCGGGGATCCAGCCGAGCACCCACCAACCCAGTGCAAGCCCAACGAGCGCCGGCACAAGCAAGCGCCACACAGGCCGCCACGAGCCATGCTTGGCAAAGGCCGGATACGCGAGCAAATCGGCCGCGATCAACAAAGGCAATGCCAAGCCCACCGACTCACGCGGTCCATACAGCTCGGCCAACAAAGCCACCGATACGAGCGAAATGCCGCTGAAGCCAGCCTTCGACAGGCCAATGCAAAAAGCTGCCAACAGCCCGAGCAGGTAGAAGCACGACATCGCCCGCCCACCATCCGGCAATCGCCTGCGGCCGCAAGCGGAATCACGCATTGTCTTCTGCCCGCTTTTTGCCTTCCCACACCACAGGATGCGCGGTCCAATCATGACACATGCCCACTCTCCTCCGGCTCATACGCCACACATTCCGCTTTCCCCTGCTCAGTTCGCTATCGCTCGCGATGGCTATTCTCTGCACATCGCTGGTGTTGGTGCTACCCGGCGTGACGATGCGCTTCATTGATGTGATACTCGCAAAAAATCGGCCTGATCTCATCGTCTCCACCGCCGCCACCGGCATCGCCGCGATCTTCGCCCGCCAGTTGCTTTTTTCGCTCCGTACGCTCGTCAACAACGCGCTCGAACTCAAGCTCACCCATCAGATCCGTGTCGAACTCTACGATAAACTCCAACGCTTGCCTGTGAAGTGGTTCGATTCGAATTCGTCCGGCGAAATCATGTCGCGCGTCGCCGATGATGTGCCGACGATGGACCGAGTGATGATCGAAGGAATCGATCAAGCCATCGCCGCTGTTCTGCAATTTTTGATCGTCATCGGCTTCATGATTCATCACTCATGGCAGCTCACACTGGTGACACTCGCACCGCTGCCCTTCATCGGCCTCATCACCACTTGGTGGGCCCGCCGCTCCGAACCGATGTGGCGCGCGTCGTCGGAAGCCTCATCCGCCCTCCACGCGATCCTTCACGACAACCTTGCCGGCATCCGCCTCATCAAGTCCTACACGGTGGAGCCGAAGGCCTTGGAAAACTTCGACAAAGCCTCGCGCCGGATCGGCGAAAAACACATGGATGTCATGCGCGGACAAGCGGTCGTATGGCCGAGCGTTTCATTCATCGCCGAATCCGGCATCATCCTCATGGTCGGCTTCGGCACCTGGTGGGCTCTCGCGGGAAAAATTTCCGCGGGCACGGTCATTTCATTCCTCGTCGCATGGGGTTTCCTCTTCGATCCAATTTCTCGCATCAACCCTCTTTCGCAAACATTCACCCGCGGGGTGGTCGCGGCCAAACGCATCTTTGGCATCATCGACACGCCCGACGAAAGCCACCTCACCGAAGGCCTGCGCCCGAAATCGATTCGCGGCCATGTGTGCTTCGAAAATGTCGCCTTCCACTACGCGGAAAACACACCTGCGATCGAAGGCCTCACACTCGAAGCCCTGCCCGGCGAAACAATCGCCCTCGTCGGCGCCACCGGTGCTGGAAAATCAACCGTACTCAATCTCCTCACCCGTTTCTATGAACCCAGCAGCGGCCGCATCCTCATCGACGGCATACCGCTGCATGAAATTTCCAAGGAATGGCTGCGCGATCAACTCGGTTATGTGACGCAAGAAAGTTTCCTCTTCAACACCACCGTGCGCGAAAACCTCCTGCTCGCGAAACACGATGCCAGCGACGATGAACTATGGACCGCCCTCGAAGCGGCCAATGCCGCAAGCTTCGTGAGATCCAATCCGCTCGGACTTGACGCCATCGCCGGCGAACGCGGCGGCAGATTTTCCGGCGGCGAAAAACAACGACTCTCAATCGCCCGCGCCCTCCTCAAAAACCCGCCCATCCTACTGCTCGACGAAGCAACCTCCGCACTCGACAACCGCACCGAACGCCTCGTGCAGGACGCGCTTGAAAACCTCCGAGCCGACCGCACTTGCTTCGTCATCGCCCACCGCCTGTCCACCGTGCGCCAGGCCGACCGCATCTGCGTCCTCGAAAAAGGCCGCGTCATCGAACTCGGCAGCCACGACAAGCTCATCAATTGCAACGGGCCATACACTCGACTCTGCGAAGCGGGCCTCTCAAGCCAAGCGCACGGGTGAGGCAGAAGAGGCTAGATAAGAGGAAGATATTGAAGCGCGAATGAACAAAAAAATGAAAATACCGCTTCTTCATGTGGACTGGAACATTCTGTACCTAGTTCCGAACAACAGATGATCCTTAGCGCCGGCCCTCTCTCATACCCCCCCATCAAACCAACTGTTCTCGGGCCACGGCGGCGGCGAAATCACGGTTGAGGCGAGCGATGTGCTCGACGCTGATTTCCTTCGGGCAGGCGGCTTCGCACTCGTATTGGTTGGTACAGTTGCCAAAGCCTTCGGAATCCATTTGGCGGACCATCGCGAGCACACGCTTGTCGCGTTCAGGCTGACCCTGCGGAAGATGGCCGAGGTGTGAAACCTTGGCACTGACAAACAGCATGGCCGAGGCGTTCTTACACGATGCCACACAGGCACCACAACCGATGCAAGCAGCCGCATCGAAGGCAGCATCAGCATCAGGTTTGGGAATCGGAGTGGCATTCGCATCGACCGCCGAACCGGTGCGCACATCCACATAACCACCAGCAGCAATGATGCGGTCAAAGGCACTGCGATCGACCATCAAGTCGCGCAAAACCGGAAATGGATTAGCACGAAACGGCTCGATCCAAATCGTGTCGCCGTCGGAAAATTTCCGCATGTGAAGCTGGCAGGTCGTCACACCACGCTCTTTGCCGTGAGGAATGCCATTGATCGTGAGTGAACACGATCCGCAAATTCCTTCGCGGCAATCGTGATCAAAGTGAATCGGCTCCTCGCCTTTTTTGATCAGACCCTCGTTGACAATGTCGAGCATCTCAAGGAACGAGGCCTCAGCGGGGATACCCGGCGCATCGTAAGTCTCAATTCTGCCTTGGGCCTCAGGCCCGGACTGCCGCCAAACTTTGAGTGTCAGGTTCATGGGAAAAATTTCTGGTAATGCGTCGGTTCACAACCGGCAAATAAAGCCCGCCGAACCACGCCGGAAATCTACCGATCCATTGCCGGGCGGCTAGGACAAAATTTCCATTTCCACCGCAATTGCCACTTTGCTTCGCCAGCGGATTCACTGGCGCGATCACGGCCGAGGAGACGGAAATCATGCTTCCCGAATGCCAGAGACTGAAAAAAAAGCCCGCTCGCCTGCCCTAATAACGGTTGTCACTTGACGCGGGCGCATAGTGATTGTTGCTTCCGCCATGTTCCGCGAGGTTCTGAAGTCCAAATTGCATCGAGCCATGATCACCGGCTCCGATGTCGAATACGAAGGCAGCATCGAGATCCCGGCCGATCTGATGAAAGCCGCCGACCTGTGGGCTGGTGAAAAAGTTCTGGTCGCCTCAATCACCACCGGCGCGCGACTTGAGACCTATGTTTTGGAGGGAAAACCTGGCACTGGTCATATCATGATCAATGGCGGTGCTGCCCACCTCATCAAAGCGGGTGAGCGAGTGGCCATCATGGCCTTCGCACTGTCGGAAATTCCCGTTACTCCGACAAACCTGCTTTTGGACGAGAAAAATAATGTCATCCGAGTGAGCCAATAAACCGGGGCATCCCCTTGCTCCAGGCCGCCGTCGGAGCGTCCCACTCCAAGTTTCCCAATAAGGAGACGCAGCCTCGCCACCGATTTATTCGAAACTGCATCGAGCGACGATTTCACAAACTCGTAAAAATCAGTCCAATCAGCGCCACCAGTGGTTTCTTTGGCGAATTTGAAAATCAATCCCCGCATTGACACCACCAAGGCCATTCGACCACCCTTTGCGCATGTCACGCTTTGCCAACAAAATCGCAGTGGTCACCGGCGCAGGCCGTGGAATCGGCCAGGAAATCGCCCGCAAACTTGCCTCCGAAGGTGCCAAAGTTGCCGTCGTGAGCCGCAGCGCCTCCAGCTGTGGCAAAGCCGCCGAGGAAATCAACAAGGAGTTTCCCGGATCCGCCACCGCCTACGATGTCGATGTTGCCGACCACCAAGCAGTGCAAGACCTCGCCACCCGCATCACCAACGAAATCGGCGCGCCCAACATTCTCATCAACAACGCTGGCGTCACACGCGACACGCTCCTCATGCGCATGAAGGAGGAGGACTGGGACGCGGTCATCGACACCAACCTCAAAGGCGCCTTCAACACGGTGAAAGGTTTCATGCGCTCACTCATGAAAGCCGAAGATCCTCGCATCATCAACATTGCCTCGGTCATCGGCCTCATCGGCAATGCCGGCCAAGCCAACTACTCGGCCAGCAAGGCCGGCCTCATCGGATTCACCAAAGCCGTCGCACGCGAACTCGCCGGACGCTCGGTCACCTGCAACGCAGTAGCTCCGGGATTCATCACCACCGACATGACCGATGAACTCTCCGACGCTGTCAAAGAAGCGGTCCTCGCAAAAATTCCGCTCGGCACTTTCGGCCAAACCAACGACATCGCCGAACTCGTTGCCTACCTTGCCAGCCCCTCCGCACGCTACATCACCGGACAGGTGATCGCTGTCGATGGCGGGATGACGATGTGATTTCCAATCGCAAGACGCCATGCACCTGCTCGTCATGCGCCACGGCAAGGCAGAGGATTCCCACCCGCAAGGTGATGCCGCCCGACGCCTCGTCGAAACCGGCCGCGAGCAAGCCCGCCGCGCCGCGCGCGTTCTCGCCCACTCGCAGCAACTTCCTGACATCGTCCTGACCAGCCCCTACGAACGCGCACTTCGCACCGCCGAGGAGTTCTGCGTCACCGCTGGTCTCGCCTCACCCATCATCCAAGACTGGCTCGCCTGCGGCATGCACCCGCAAACTGCCATGCGCGAACTCAGCGCTTTTTCCGAGTTTCGCCACATCGCCATCGTCGGACACGAGCCCGACCTCTCCTGCCTCATCTCCCACATCATCGAAGCCCCCTACGGCTCGGTCTTCATGAAAAAAGGCGCCTTCGCCGCCATCGAATGCTCACCCCCGGCCAGCGGCGGTATCTTGCTTTACCTCGCTCCACCGCAATTGACCCAGCATCAAGCTTGAGACAAAAATCCAAGCGATCGTGGGAAATTAGAACCAAAGTTTCCGGCGCTCCCCCAGCGCCGGCGGTTTTGATTGCAAGCAAGCCCCCCTCTCGAGAGGATCATGGCGATCGCCGCCAAATCGGAAACACGCATGAAAGTCATCGCCGTCGCAAACCAAAAGGGAGGAGTTGGCAAAACCACCACCGCCCTCAACCTCTCCGCCGCATTGGCGCTTCGCGGGCAACGCGTGCTGCTTGTCGATCTCGACCCACAAGCAAACTGCACCAGCGGCCTCGGCATCGACGCCCCCGAAGGCAGCAGCCTCTACCCGGTCCTGCTCGGCAAGGCGGGCGTCCGTGATCAAATCATGCCCAGCGGACGCGAAAACCTTTCGATCATCCCATCAGAAATGGACCTCGCCGGCGTCGAAATCGAGCTCGCCCGCAGCGACGACCATCTCACCCGCCTCCGCCAACTTCTCCAAGGTCTCAAGCCGAACGATCTCTTCGAGTTCTGCATCCTCGACACACCACCTTCGCTCGGCGTGCTCATGACTTCCGCCCTCGCCGCTGCCGATGAAATCCTCATCCCGCTTCAATGCGAGTGGTTCGGTCTCGAAGGCCTCGCCAAAATCGTCCATGTCATCGATCAAATCCGCGAGTCCGATGCCAACCCACAACTCCGCCTCGAAGGCATCGTGATGACAATGTTCGACGGCCGCACCCTCCTGTCACGTCAAGTGGTCGAAGAAGTTTCCAACTACTTCCCAGAGCAAATCTACCGCACGATGATCCCGCGCTCGATTCGCATCGGCGAGGCACCCAGTCACGGCAAATCAATCTTCGAGCATGACCCCAGCGGACCCGGTGCCCAAGCCTATGGAAAACTCGCCGATGAATTTATCACCCGCCACTCGGTCTGCGGACCCCTGCTGGCGAAGTCGTAAAACTTAGAGCAGTTCGCGAAAAGGGGTAGTCGTTCAAGAAAGAAGATTTTGACCAGCCCACCTCGGTAGGGCGACGCGGAGAAGAAAAGTTAAAGGTTATTTGTTATGGGTTATTGGAAGGAAGAAGCCGCTTCTTCTTTGACCTTTCTGCTTTCTGCTTTTCTTCCCTCTCACCATGCTTCATCGCCACGGCTATCGTAGGGCAGCCATAATAAGGCGACCTTGCCAACCTTCACATCGGTCTTGGTCGGCTTGATGGATTCGGTTTCCAATGCCAAAACCGCCGGATCATAAGAGCCCGAAATTTTCGAAATCTCCTCTTCCATTTCAGCTTGCAGCGTTTGCAACTCGCCGGCGATGCCCGCCACCTTGGCATCGGCATTCGCGACATCCTGATGCTGTTTGTACGCACTGCTGGCTTTGCCGATCGCTGCGCTCCCGCGAGTGATCGAGCCCAATCCGGCCTTTCGTCCGAGCAACCCACCCAACAAGCCTCCAAGCATCGACACACCAGCCTGCATCTTCGCCGCATTGGACTCAGCCTTTTCTTTCGCCAATTGCACTTCAGCACTGCGCATCCTGGTTTCCAAGGCTGCAATTTTTTTCGTCGCCGCCGCACGTACTTTCTCCACCGCTGCATCGCGCGCCTCACGCGCCTGATGCCCTAGACGTGCACGAAAATCCGCTTCGCTCTCACCCAGCTTCGACCATGCCTTGAGCGCCGCGCAGCTAAACACATCCGCCCGCTCGTTGCGATACATCCACTCGGTAAAATCTTTCTCCACCTGCTTGTAGTTCGCCGCATTCATCGCATAACCCGGCAGCCCCTCAAATCTCGCACCCACCGCGGGATCCGGCGAAAGCACTGAGAGCGCAACATCGACATTCGACGCCCAATCAATGCCCTGTGCCCCGATCGGATTTACCAGATTGATCGCGCGACTGCCATCCACACCGGCCTTCGCCGATGAAAAATGCACCGTGCCCTGACGCAACAAATGCGGACGATACACGACATCCTCACCACCACCCGCCGCTGGCACAAACAGCTCATTCACGCCCGCACCCACCACCGGGCGCTGACCCTTGCCCGTCGCAACTGCCGTAGCAGACTGAGCCATCGCCATCGGATTCGGCGCAACTTCAGCAACCGCCGGTGCGCTTTCCACCGCAAACGCCGCACGCTTAGGGTCCATGAGCGTCTTGATCTGACCCCGCGTCAGCGGACCCGTCAGATAACTCATGACCCACCGCACATGAAAGACCATCGGCCCGCTTTCATGCACATTGTTCATGAGAAAAATCCGATTGCCCAAACCCGAGATGAATCGCTCCATCGATGCCCGATCAAATTTCGCGTTCTGCGAGCCTGCCGCACCTTCAAGCCCGTCGAGCACACGCATCTTGTCGCGCTCGGTTTGCAAACGACCCAAAAACCACGTGCCAATATTCGAAAGCGCCTTGTAATCGAGATCCACCGGATTCTGCGTCGCCAACAAACAACCCAAACCAAACGCGCGCCCCTGTTTGAGTAGCGTCATCATCGGCCGCTTCGATGGCGGATTCGCACTCGGCGGCAGATACCCGAAAATTTCATCCATATAGAGCAAGGCACGCAGCGAAGTCGTGCCATTCTGCGAGCGCATCCAGCCCAACATCTGGTTCATCAGAAGGCTCACGAAAAACATCCGCTCGGAATCACCAAGATGGGCGATCGAAAAAATTGAAATACGCGGCTTGCCAGCCGGCGTGTGCAGCATGCTCGAAATGTCGAGCGGCGGACCTTCCAGCCATGTCGTAAACCCCGGCGAGGCAAGCAGGTTGTTGAATTTCAAAGCTAGCGCCTGACGCGACTTCTCCGGGAAAAACGACTCAACGTCGATGATGCCAACCTTGTCGAACGCCGGCTTCTGAATGTGCCGCACCAAGGACTCGAGTGTGATGTCCTGCCCCGCGGCCCAGGCCTTTTGGAAAATGGTCGAAAGCAAAACCGCCTCAGGGCTCTTGATCGTGTCCGTCGTCACGCCAACCAAGGAAAGCAACGAGGAAACGGTGCTCTCAATCCTTTCACCAAACAGTTCACCATCGTCGACAATCTCAAACGGCGGTGCCTCAAGCGACGCAAGAATCGACACCGGGATTCCCGCCTTGCTTCCGGGCGTAAACACATTAACATCG
>CAZXHZ010000047.1:0-3178 GCA_964639755.1 uncultured Luteolibacter sp.
ATTCCAGCGCCGAAAATCAGCGGCCGCATGGAAGTCCATGCCCGAGGTTGCAAAGGCGCGTCACAACCTCGCCCTCACGCAGGAAGCTTTTGCCGAATTGCTGGGAATCGGAATCAACACGCTTCGCAGCTGGGAACAAAATAAGCGCCAACCCTCGGGCGCCGCACGGACGCTGATCCATATCGCTCTAAAGCACCCCGAAGTCCTGCAAGAAGCCGTCGCATGAGGCAATCCGTCCTGCGTGTGCCCGGTAGGGCGATGCGACCTCGCGGCGCCGACTCTTTCAGAGAGAATGAGTTACCGCCAAGGGACGCGGAGAAGAAGAGTTAGAGAATATTAGTTAAGGGTTATTTGGTTGAGAAAGAAGAAACCGGTTCTTCATTTTCTTCCACTTTAATGTTCGATGTTCAAATCTCCCTCTTCCCTCTATAACCAATCACAAATACCGAATCTCTCTTCACTCCCCCCGCCCTTCTTCCTTCACGCGGATGTACTTGCGGAAGATCAGCAAGCCCATTGGCGCGACGAGCACCATCAGACCGATGATGAGCCACATCATGCCGGGATCACGCGAACCTTCCTCAGGGCAATACTTCGCGAGCAAGCCACCGAATGCCGCGCCAGTGATCAGCTTGCCTATAAGCAAGGGCACATACGAAAGCGATGCATAGGAAGCCTCCTGGCCCTTCGGTGCAATCGATGCAGCATACTCGTAAACACGTGGCGAATAAAACGCTTCGCCGACCGAAAACAAAACCTGCCACAGCACGATCATGATGTAGTACGGATGCACGGCACCCTTGAGCTCCATGTATCCACTGCCGATGACCTTACCCAGCCAGCCATCCGCCATGCCTTGGAAAACGGTTGGTGGCAGTGCGAGAAAAACAAATGAACACGCGGTGATGAAACCACCCAAGATCACCATCGAATAAGCGGAATAGTTGCGGGTCAAGACCCCCACCACCGGTGCCAGCAGCAAAATGAGAATGCCATTGATCGCATTGAAGCGGCCAATCCGCGCTTCAGGCCCAAGTTCTTGCAACGCAAAAGGCGGCAAGACATAATCCATGACATTGAAGACGACCTTCAAAAATCCGATCATGAAGAGAAAGATCAGCAGACGGTAAAAACCCGACTGTTTTATCAATCCCGCAAAAAGCCCGAACACCTCACGACTGGCGTGCGAAACACTCGCGGCAACCGTCCTATGCACCTGATCCCTTTCAATTTCCTTCTCACTGCGTCCAAGCAGCAAGATCAGTGGAAACATCAGGCACTCGATCGCAAAGCTCACCAGCAGCAAAACTCGGTAGTCGCTCAAGCGGGCATCCATCAGCGGCAAATGCACGCCAGCACCGGTCTGCAACGATTCGCGCACGCCATCGAAGATGAAATACGCAACCATGAAACCGAGGTTCATCAGCGCGTAAAACAATGAGAATGCTACCGACCGCTGACTCGGTGGCGAATATTGCCGCAAGGCTGCCACCAACACCGGCGTGCAAAGCGCTTCACCCAAGGCCAAAGGGAACAGGCCGCACACCAATGCCACCCACGGCTCCGTCGCAATCACCATCACCAAACGGTTCACCACACAAAAACCCACACCGATCAACAGCGTCCGCCGCAAGCCCAAGGCATCGGTGATTGATCCCGCAATCAGCGTCGTCAGCGACATCACGATCGACCATCCGGCAATCAGCGCGAGCGCGCTCTCCTTGCTCAAGCCCATGTCGTTGGCCAACCACAGCACAAGGGTGATGTTGAGAATTTTGTACGCAGTGACGCTCAGAAACTTGAGCCCGAAAGTGAATCCCAGCTCCCTCGGCGCGCCTTTAAGTTGCAATAAGGCAAACAGGCTCACGCCAAAAATCGACAAGCCAATCGCCACAGCCGGCACCAATCCGAGATTCAATTTCCCCTGCGCAAGGTAACCAACCAGGCCACTCACCAACATGAGCCCAGTCAACCGCAAGGTCGTGCCCAACCACGAAACAGCCGGCTCATTGATTGTTTTGACCATCTGCTTCGTTTGGAAAATTCAACACCGCCGCGGTCTCAATTTCCCTCATCCTTGGCCATCAGCTCGGCTTCCTCTTCGTGCGAATGAATCAGCAGGTTGACTTGCACCCCTTCGCGCTCGGCGGCGATCTTCAGCACATTGCGGATCGCCGACGCGGTGAAGCCATTGCGGCCGATCAACATCGCGACATCCGCCTTGGCCAGTACCAGCTTGAAACGAACCTTCTTCGGCGCGATTTCCGCCACTTTCAGCTGCGCTTGACCCGGCTCATCGATGAGCTTGACGGCCACATATTGCAGGAAATTCCTGAGTCTTTCGGTGGTCGGTTCCATGCCTTCTAACATGCATGCCATCGGGCCTGACGCAAGCCCGCGTTGCAGTGGCGCTGAAACATCGGAAATCAAAGCTCGACGCTTGCCAGCGACCGCACTGCCCTCCATCTTCCCGCGCATGTCACGCAAGCACCGCATCACCATTCTCGCAGGAGACGGCATCGGCCCGGAAGTCATGAACGGAGCAATTCGCATCCTCGATGCCGCCGAGGCGAAATTCGGCTTCACGGTCGAGCGCAGCGAACACCTCGTTGGCGGTGCCGCGATCGATGCCACCAGCCACCCGCTGCCACCCGAAACCCTCAAGGCCTGCGAACAAGCGGATGCGATTCTTTTCGGATCGGTTGGCGGACCGAAATGGGAAAACCTCCCGCCCGATATCCAGCCCGAACGCGGCGCCCTCCTGCCGCTGCGCAAGCACTTCGGCCTCTTTGCCAACCTCCGCCCCGGCGTTTGCCTCCCCGCACTCACCCACGCATCCCCGGTGAAGCAGGAACTCATCGTCGATGGCTTCGATGTCCTCTGCGTGCGCGAACTCACTGGCGGCATCTATTTCGGTTCGCCGAAAGGTCGCCACGAAGAAAACGGCGAGCCGGTTGCGCTCGACACGATGATTTACAAAAAGAGCGAGATCGAGCGCATCGCCCGCGTCGCATTCACCGCCGCGATGAGCCGCAAGAAACAATTGCTCTCAGTCGACAAGGCCAATGTGCTCGCCTCATCGGTGCTGTGGCGCGAGACAGTGATCGAAATTTCCCGCGAGTTTCCCGAAGTGGAACTTTCGCACATGTATGTCGACAACGCCGCCATGCAGTTGATC
>CAZXHZ010000048.1:0-26758 GCA_964639755.1 uncultured Luteolibacter sp.
AGGATTTTTTTCGCGCATTGGTGAGCGGGTCCGCAGACCTTGCGAACGAGTTCTTGAGCGCCATCATCGCTGATCGAGCGGGCGAAGCGGTACATGCCGGTTTGGCGGTTGAGCTTGTCGCGCAAGTTCTGCACCTCGAGGTCGCCGCGTTGCTGAGCGACGAATAACCCAAGGCATGCCGGATAAAATTGATCGAGCGCCTGGCGCAGTTGATCTTCGTCATTCAGCGTCATGACCCAACCACGCTTGAGATTCACCTGGCCTTTCGCAAAGCGGTATTCGCCATCGTGGCCGTAGGTCGAGAGGTCGCGCGCGGCGTCGGGACCTTCGTAATGATCGAGCCCGCCCAGCGCCGGTTCGGTCGCCAGTTCCGCATCCTGCCAATGGCATAGCGCGTAGGTGTAGCCATAGAGGTCGCTATGAATTTCCAACTCGCCGATGCGATGGATGCCGGAACGAATGAAGTATCGAAGTTGACTGGCGATGGACATTTTTTGATGAAATTTTATTCGATGCAATCAATTGGCAACCAATGACTTGTGGGCTTTGTCGAAATCCGAAACTTGATCGAGGATGACATCGGCGATGAGCCTTTCGGTGCCGATGGCGGAGCTGTAATACAAGGTCTTGCCGCGCAGATGATGCGGATTTTGGCGGAAAATTTCGCGTTGGCTTGCAGCAGCGCCGACCTCGCTTTCGATGCCAAGCAAAACGGGAATGTCTTGGTACGAGTGAAGTCCGTCGGAAATGAAAAATGGCACGACGATCACCTGATCGGTCGGTGTGAGTTTGTCCCACTCGGCGATGAAGGGTGCTTCTTCCATGTAGGCATCGGTCACCGAAGCGTAGCCGGCACCCGCGGCAATGATGAGGTCGACCTGATCTCGGATCGCTTTGGTGGAGTTCTGGTTGAGGCCCGTGCCGTGGCCGGTGATGATGAGCGAGGCCTCGGCTGGCTTCACGCCCGGCGCGACCTCTTTGGCGCGGCGCAGAAGAAGCTGGGTCATCGAAGGATGAACACCGACCGGCGCGCAGTAATGAAGGGTTTTGCCGCGAACGTCGGTGGTCGGGCCATCAAGCCCAAGCTCG
Organism: uncultured Luteolibacter sp.; assembly: GCA_964639755.1. Lineage (GTDB taxonomy): Bacteria > Verrucomicrobiota > Verrucomicrobiia > Verrucomicrobiales > Akkermansiaceae > Luteolibacter. The sequence goes on from CAZXHZ010000048.1 coordinate 1,090, forward strand.
CGCGGGATCACATCCTGCGTGAAATAGCCTTCGCTGATGAAGTCCGGCACGACATAGACCTCATCGGCATCGATCATGTAGAGGGCCTCGCGCAGGGAAGGTTCTTCTTTCCAAAAGCAGCAATGCACCTCGGCAAAAATCCCGCGGCTGCGGATCTCATCGGCGTGATCGAAGTACGGCGTGGAAGAATCGGGATTTTCCGTCGAGCCATGGCCGACGATGAGCAGGGCGCTGTTTGGCTTGGGCGCGATCGACATGCAGCGAAATTGGCTGTGTTCGGCCGGATTGCAAGCCGTGGGATGAAATGCGCGTTGCGAAATGCGTGGCAGCGGTCGTATGAATCGGGCGTGATGTTTGCCCGCATGCGCGTTTGGGATGATGATTTGCCGCGCAGCGGGCCCGAGGCGATGGCGATCGACGAGTGGTTGCTGGAATCTTGCGAAGTGCCTCTGCTGCGAATTTACCGCTGGAGCGGTGAGTGGGGGAGCCTCGGGTATTTCGGTGAAATCGCATCGGCGAAATCCGCTTTTCCTGGCCTCCAATGGGTGCGGCGCCGGACCGGTGGCGGTGTGGTGGATCATCGCGCGGATTGGACCTACACGATCATCGATCCGGCGGGTGGTCCGCTGGCGAGGGCGAGGGGTGATGAGAGTTATCGCCTGATCCATGAAGCTCTGGCAGCGGCGCTCAGTGAGTGCGGAATCGAATGCCACTTGAGTGCGGGCGAGGGGGCCAATGATGCTTCGGCATGTTTTCAAAATCCTGTGCGGCGGGATCTGTTGGGGGCCGATGGCAATAAAATTGCCGGGGCAGGTCAGCGCCGGACGCAATGCGGGCTTTTGCACCAAGGTTCGCTAGCACTGGGCAAAATGCCGGATTCCCGTCTCGTCAAAAATTTCGCCAAGAGACTCGCGCGAGAGCCCGAATTCGTGCGGCTGGATCCGCCCAAGGCGATGATCGATGGCAAAATTGCCGCCATGTACGGCTGCGATGCATGGACCCACCGGCGTTGAGCCAGCGTGCTGGGCAGCGCTCTCCGTGCTTGCCCTTCCGGGGCGAGTGGGCATGCTTCGCGGCGCAGTGAGTCTCATCCCGGTAGAGCCAAGCAGGGAAGTTTTCGCCAGTCTGGCGAAGCAGGGAAATGTCGTGCCCGTTTTCACCCAACTGGCGGCGGATTTTGAGACCCCGCTTTCCGCGTATTTGAAGATCCGCGACGGCCGGCACTCGTTTCTCCTTGAGAGTGCCGAAAGCACGGAAAAAGGCGGCCGCTGGTCGATCCTCGGCAGCAAGCCGAGACTCAGTTTTGAGGCGCGCGGCAAGGAGATCACGCTGCGCAAAGGTGACGAGGTGAAAAACTACCGCGCCGAAGGCGATGTGCTCAGCGCGCTAGAGCAGGAAATGGCTGGCTACCGTCCGGCCGGTCACGAAGGCTTGCCGGTCTTCACCGGTGGCATGGTCGGCTATCTTTCCTACGATGCGGTGCGGCAGTTTGAGCCGACCCTTGGCGATCAGCCACCCGACGCGCTTGGCATTCCCGATGCGGTGTTCGTGTTGGCCGACACGCTGCTGGTTTTCGATCACCGCCTGCGCCGACTGCAGATCATCGCCAACGCGTTCATCGACGAATTTGCTTCGCCTGAAGCAGCCTACGACGATGCGCGCACAAGAATCGATGCCACGGTCGCCGCGCTCAACCGTCCGCTGCATGTGCCGGCGCTCAACGGGCTTTCCGCCATCGGCGAAATTGATGCAAAGAGCAACACCACGCAGGAGGAATTCGAAGCGATGGTGCGCAAGGGCAAGGAATTCATCGCCGCAGGTGACATCTTTCAATTTGTGCCAAGTCAGCGCTTTGAAGCCGACTTCAGCCAGTCGCCGGTCGACCTCTACCGCGCGCTGCGATTGGTCAATCCCTCTCCCTACATGTTCATCCTCGAGATGGGGGATTTCTCGCTCGTCGGCAGTTCGCCGGAAGTCCATGTGCGCTCGATCGCCGGGCGCGTCGACATCCGCCCGATCGCCGGCACGCGTTGGAGGGGCAAAACGCCGGAAGAGGATGATGCGCTGGCTGCTGATTTGCTGGGTGATCCCAAAGAGCGCGCCGAGCATTTGATGCTCGTCGACCTCGCGAGAAACGATGTCGGCCGCATCGCCAAACATGGCGCGGTGAAGGTCGACGATTTCATGATCATCGAGCGTTACAGCCATGTGATGCACATCGTTTCGAATGTCAGCGGCGAGCTTGACCCGCAACACAGCGCCTATGATGTGCTGCGCGCCACATTTCCTGCCGGGACGGTGAGCGGGGCGCCAAAGATCCGCGCGATGCAGATCATCAATTCGCTCGAGAAAAACAAGCGCTGCGCTTACGCTGGAGCGGTCGGTTATTTCGGTTTCGATGGTTCACACGATTCCTGCATCACGCTGCGCACCTGTCTGCTTAAGAACGGCAAGGCTTATGTGCAATCGGGCGCAGGTGTCGTCGCTGATAGCGATCCGACTTACGAATACAACGAAACCGTGAACAAGGCCAAAGGCATGCTGCGTGCCGTGGCCTTGGCCCGCACCCTGCAGGAATGAATTTACCCAAAAGATCCGCACGATGCTTCTGATCATCGATAACTACGACTCGTTCACCTACAATCTCGTCCAGTACTTCGGCGAGCTTGGTGCCGACATGCGCGTGTTCCGCAACGACGCGGTATCGGTCGACGAAGTACGCGCGATGAAACCCGAGCGAATCTGCATTTCGCCGGGTCCCTGCACACCGAACGAGGCGGGCATTTCCTGCGAGTTAATCAAGGAATTCGGCGCTAGCACACCAATTCTCGGCGTCTGCCTTGGGCATCAATCGATCGGACAAGTCTACGGCGGCGATGTCGTGCGTGCTGACCGGCTCATGCACGGCAAGACCTCGCCGATCCATCACAAGGGCCAAAGCGTTTTCTCCGGCATGCCTGATCCTTTCGAGGCGACACGCTATCATTCGCTCATCGTCAAACGCGAGACGCTGCCGGATTGCTTGGAAATCACCGCATGGACCGACGAAGGGGAAATCATGGGGCTGATGCACAAGCAGTACCCAGTGCACGGCGTGCAGTTCCACCCCGAGTCGATCCTTACGCAGGACGGCAAGAGGCTCTTGGAAAATTTCCTGCGGATCTGATGAAAAAATTTCCTCATCAGTAGGGAGCAACGGGATCTTCCTCACCGGCTTCCAACAATCCGCGCTCGACCAAAAACCTGTCAGCTGCGCCGATGGTAAGCTCAAAGTTGTGGTGATTCAGATTGAAGTTGAAAAAACCATGGTCGGCTTTTTCGTAATCCACGAGTTCGCAGGAATTTCCGCGCCAGCGAGCCTTGCGGCAAAACGAAGCCACCTTGCTGAACGGCGCGATGCGATCAGCTTTGCCATGAAAGAAAATCATCGGTGGCAGACGACGTCGCAACAATCTTAACGGTGAATTTTGCTTCGCGCTCAACTCGTCAGGGAATTTCGAAAAGGCCGGGCTTCCAGCGCCGGTATCGACCAGGGCGCTGAAGAGGATCAAGGCCTGCGCCTGACAATCGAGGCCATCAACCGGCGTCAGATCCTGCTCCTTCGGCAGCGTGGTCATCAAAGCCAATAAAGCACCGCCAGCCGCACCGCAAACAACGACCCGCGCGGGATCGATCTCAAATGTCGCCGCGTTTTGTCGAAGCCACCGGATCAGCTCGCGCGCGTCCTCGATGGCTTCAAGCGCGCCAGTCCCGTGGCTCAATGCGGTTCGAGTTTCCGCCGCCACCGCCACTGCGCCGCGGTCGGCAAAATGAAGACAGTGGGGGACAAATTGCGCGGGAGAGGGGGCTTCCCAGAATCCGCCGTGAAAGAAAACGACCAAAGTTCTTGGCTTGCCGGTGGATTTTTTCGGGAAAAACAGATGGGCCTGGATGTTGCCTTGAGGCCGTTGGCAATAAGTGTGGGTCGATGCGTCCTTGAGCATTTCACGGTCCCGCACTTCGCCGATCGGCACCAACCGATTCGAATTAACCATCTTATTTTCGAGCATCAAATTCGGGCCAGATCACGACCGCTGCGATTTGTTTGTTGTGAAACAGGCTCCGTTGTCCAATCGTTTCGTTCATGAAGTCGATCGCATGTCTGATTTCGCTGATTTTTTTCCTGACGCCTTTCAGCCATGGACAGGAAAATTTTCAAGGCCACTTGGAGCAATCTTACCGAGCTTGGCGTGAAGCGATGATTCGCAAGGATTTCACCACATGGAATCGGATAACCGCCTCACATCGGAGGATGGAGATCAAAAACCGCATTGTCTCGGAGAAAAAGCCGTTTCCATCTTCCGTTTTCGAACTGCCCGCCGCGCCACCATCCATCAACGAACTCAAGTTCCTCGATGCCGCTCAAAACGGCGCCACCGCCAAAGCCTCTTACTTCGGCAAGGTGGATTTCGGCGTTGGCGGCAAATCGACTGACAATCTTTTTGTTATCTCATTTGTTCGGGGAAATGGGATTTGGCTCTATGATCGGGCCGATGTGGTGAATTTGGCGTCCTTGCCAGAGGTGCGCAAGGAGCTGGCTATCGGAAATTTGAAATATCTGAAGGAAACGCCTGAGGCGCATCCGTCTGGCATCGTGCCTCCGACACCGGTGGAGGCGAATCCGGCAAAAACCATCGCCAAAGTTTATGTTTTTTGTCCAGGTCGCGAAGTGAACGCCCAAATCAATCGGATCAGCCGCCATCGATTTGCCAATGTCCAGGAAGCCGAGGTTGTGATCGGTGGCGCTCTCGACGGCACGAACGAAGTGCAATTCACCACTCGCAAACTCGAAGGCGCCACAGGCAAGGAGGCCATCAGCATCCGCGTCTATCTAATGTCCCAAGTCCCAGGCGTGAAGCCCATCAAAGTTTTTGAATACCAAGCGAATGAAGGCGATGCTGTCAAAGGAGCGGGCAGCGGAAGCTTTGAAGTGACCCCAGCCACGCAGGCTGTCCTGTTGGGAAAAAGCAGGTAAACAAGGTCCTATTCGATGAGATAGAAGCTCTGTGCTCATTTGTTTTATTTGACTCATTATTACATACATTGTCACAAGTAGAATAAATCAATTCCACAAAGATTTGGATCTCGCATATTTCTATTCTCGTTGAACGCAATCCCAAATGAACAGGAGATCTAAAAAGAGCAGAAAGCGCGAATCCGTTGGTGAGCGCACGGCTAAGACCCGGAGGCCGCTTTTTCGGATTTACGAGATTCACTCGGAGATTCTCAGCGGATCCTATCCCAACTGCAACGACCTCGCGAAGAAGCTGCAAGTCGAACGCAAGACCATTCAGCGAGACATTTCGTTCATGCGCGACGAACTCGGCCTACCACTGGTCTATGAAAACACGTTGCATGGATACTTTTATGAGTCGGATATCAGCGGATTTCCGATATTTCAGACCACCGCAGACGAGTTGGCTGGTCTTTTCCTAGCCCGGAATGCGCTGGAATCGGTTCGTGGCACGGCTTTGGCCACGGTGCTTCAAGATGCTTTTGCCAAGTTAACCCGAGGCATGATGGATAAAATTGAGTTCTCGTGGAGCGATCTCGATGAGGCTTTTTCCCGCAAGACTCTCGAGCAGAAACCTCGCGACATCAAACGCTTGGGTGAAATTACGCAATCAATTCTAAATCAAAAAGTTACGAACTTTTATTACCGAAAAATAACATCGGATGAAGCCGAGCTTCGCAAGGTGCATCCACTGCATCTTGGTGAAGTCGATGGCGGCTGGTACCTCATCGCGTTCGATGTGGATCGTCAGGCGTTGCGGACATTTGCGCTCCCACGAATCAATCGCATCAAAGTCTTAAGCGCCAAATTCAATCGTCCGTTGGATTTTGATGGCAGGGCTTATTTGAATCGGTCGTTTGGCATCTGGAATGTCGCCGGCGATGATGCAAGGCATGAGGTTTGCGTTGAGCTTCGAGGCTATGCTGCAGCAATGGCTCAGGAGCGTCGTTGGCATCCGACTCAGGAAACCAGATTGCTCAATGCCAAAGGAACTCGTGTTGAGGTCTGCTTTGAGGTTGGTCGCCTCGAGGAAGTTCTTCGCTGGGTCTTGAGTTTCGGAAGCTGTGCCCGTGTTTTGGCTCCTAAAAAATTGGCGGATATGGTCAAGGACGAGGTCAAGGCCATGCAGGCGGACCGACTATGAAAAATTTGAAGCCTCTCATGGGTATGGAGGAGATTTTTCAAATCATCCCAAACTGATGGTGATCTTATGAGATCGGCTGACTGGGCGATGCCCTGCCCTTACCATCTTCTGAATATGGACAAGATAGATCCCAAGCCATATGCTCAAGTACATGCATCGCACGCCTGCCCTTTTTTTGTCTTTGGCGATTTCCGCAATTGCAGCGGATGAACCTGCCAAGCTTCAGACTCCAAAACCCGAGGCGGCCGCTCATCAGGTGGAATCGCCCAAGATGGTAAGCAAGGAGTCCTCTGTACTTATCGATGGCAAAAAAGTCCCCTACAAGGCCACAGCGGAAAAAATCCAACTCAAAGCCGAGGACGGCAAGGTGCGAGCCTCGATTTTCCATGTCAGTTACGAACGCAGCGATGTGAGCGACCGCGCCAACCGGCCGGTACTTTTTGCGTTCAATGGAGGCCCGGGCTCATCCGCCGTGTGGCTGCACATTGGCGTTCTTGGTCCCAAAATCGTCAAGCTTCAGGGCGATGGTACCGTGGCCCCTCCCCCACCCGCCCAACTTGAGGACAATCCTTTAAGCATCCTCGATGTCTGCGATCTGGTTTTTGTGGATCCAGTTTCCACCGGCTACAGCCGTACGGAAAATGAGGTGAAACCTGATGATTTTCACGGACTCAATCAGGATATCGAATCGCTCGGAGACTTTGTGCGGATTTGGGTAAGCGCCCATGACCGATGGGCTTCGCCAAAATATCTGTTGGGCGAATCCTATGGCGGTATGCGTGTGGCGGGATTGTCGAAACACTTGCAATCGCGCTTCGGCATGCAACTCAACGGCGTGATCCTGCTTTCATCGCTGCTGGACTTTGCAACGCTTGATACGGCAAGTGGCAGCGAGATCGCTCACTCGGTTTATCTGCCAAGCTATGCCGCGATATCCCAGTTTCACGGCAAGGTCAGTGGCGACCGTGACAAACTTATCAATGAAGCCACGCAGTTCGCTTATGGTGAGTACGCATCGGCGCTCATCATGGGCAATGCCCTATCGGCGGAATCTGCGGAAAAAATCGCCGCACGCCTCGAGGCTTTCACATCAATTTCTGCCACAACCTGGTTGCGCCACCAGTTGAGGATTGAGCCTGCCGTGTTTCGCGTGGAATTGCTGCGCAGCGAGGGCAAGGTCATTGGTAGATTCGATGCCCGCGTCACTGCGGAAGTGGGCGACATGACTGCACGGGAAGCTGAATTCGATCCGTCATATGCTTTGGTATACGGGGCATTTTCCACTGCCATGATGGATTACCTGAGTCGAGATCTGGGTTATGATGAAGACCGGCCGTATGAAATTCTTACGGACAAGGTATTTCCATGGAGTTGGGATGCGAACAACTCTGTGGTGAATGTGAGTGACAGGCTTGTCAGCGCGATTCGGGATAATCCCAACCTCAAAGTTCTGGTAATGAGCGGAGTTGCCGACCTTGCTACCCCCTCCGAGTCGATGGCTTATTCTTTGCGCCACATGCTAAACCTGCCGGCCGCTTCAAGATCCAGAATCCAAACCACCCGCTATGAGGGAGGTCACATGTTTTATCTGAATCCTGAAGCATTGAAAAAAAATCGCTCCGATCTGATGGAATTCATCAAAGGATCCGCGAAACAAACAAAATGACCATATTTGGCCGAAGCTTTTGAAACAGGCGCTGGTGAAAAAAATTTGGTGCCCGCAAGAATCAATACTATATCAATCCTATCGATGAGTGAGCGAACGGAAGAGGCGAAACGGGAGCGGGTAAATGTGCGCAGGCCTGATGTCATGGAACTGGTCGCAGCCGAAGTTGCCGCTCATTTCAATTCTTCGATTGTTAACCAAATCCGCGAGGCTGGTGGCCGGATTACTGTTGGCAACACAACCGTTCTGCTCGCGGGCCAGTTTGGATTTTGCTATGGCGTCGAACGAGCCATCGACCTCGCTTACGCGACTCGACGAGTGTTTCCTGCTCAGCGGATTTTCCTCATCGGAGAGATCATTCACAACCCGGATGTGAACCGCCACCTGCGTGAAATGGGCATAGTGTCACTTCCTTGGAAGGATCTTACCGCCGACTATGATCAGCTTGACCCCAATGATGTGGTGATTGTTCCCGCCTTCGGTGCCCCCACTCATTTCATGCAAAAAATCGAGCAGCGCGGCTGCCAGATCATCGACACCACCTGTGGCGATGTCATGAAGGTTTGGAAGCGAGTGCGCGCCTACTCCAAGGAGGGTTTCACCTCGATCATCCACGGCAAGGCTGGTCATGAGGAAACCCGCGCGACCGCTTCACGTGCGCAAGGCGTCGATGGCAAAGGTCACTATCTCGTGGTACTCACGCTTGCTGATGTCGACTATGTGTGCAGCTACATGCTCAAAGGTGGTGATAGGGATGATTTCCTCAAACGCTTTGCAGACTCCTGTTCACCAGGCTTCGATCCGGAGAAAGATCTCGCCAAGGTTGGGATTGCCAACCAGACGACGATGCTTAAGAGCGAGACTGAAGAAATTCAGCGACGAATCCGTGGGGCGATTATCGGCCGAGATGGAAATGATGATTCATTCCGGATGTTCGACACGATTTGCGGAGCAACGCAGGAGCGTCAGGACGCGCTATTTGAAATGCTGCGTCACCCGATGGACCTGATGGTTGTCGTTGGCGGATACAACAGCTCCAATACCACGCATCTGGTGGAGATTGCCGAGCAAAAACTGCCGACTTTTTTCATCCGCGGGGCATCATGCATTGAATCGTTTGAACACATCATTCATTACGACCTTCACAGTCAGGAAGAAGTTGTATCGAAATACGCCTCGGTCTTTTCCCGCGAATCTCCCCTCAACATAGGGATCACCGCCGGTGCTTCATGCCCGAACAACCTCATTGAGGAAACAATCTACAAGTTGTTCGAACTGCGTGGCGTGAGTCGTGAACAACTCGACGAAAGCAGAATCAAAGGTACGGCATGAAAGCCTTGTAAACCTCGGGCGGAATATCCAGCAAACTGTAATCGCGCGAAGAAACGAACAGGAGGCTTTGCTTGCCTTTGCCGAGCAACTCGTTGTCGCTACCGAAAATTTGGTGCTCGAGCGTGCAGAACTTGCGGTTGAAATCGGACACCCGGATTTTCACCGTTACCGTGTCGAACTCCCTGGCCTCGCGCACATACTTGTGCTCGAAGGAACGAGTGAGGATGTAGAAATGTGTCGTCTTGAGATCGAATTCAGGCATCGCGGCGTTGAAAAACAACTCACGGGTTTTGCCAACATACATGCCGTACATGCCGAAGTAAACATTGCCGACCGAGTTGGTATCGGCATAAGTCGCAATGGTCGAATAAACAAACCACTTGTCCTCAAAGTGCCCGGCAATGCCATGTGATCCTTGAACTTGGGGTGCGACAATCCCGCTGCCAGCAACGACATTGGCAGTCTTGGCGATCGCTCGTATCGCAGGAATTTCCGATGCTGCCTCGATCACCTCCCCCGCCTTGGCGCTCACAACCCGCAAAAGGTCCGCGTTGAAAACCAGCCATATCACATGCAAAAGCGGCAACAAAGAACCAAGAATCAAAAGCGCGTTGGCCGCCGTGCAATAACCGAATGCAAAGATCACCAGCGAAATGCTGGCGAGCGAAAACATGCGTATTTGCGGCAAAGGCTGTTGGGAATTCGGCACGAAACAACGCGCGATCGCAAGTGATGCATACCCCACGAAAAACGAGGCGTAAAACACCATGAAGTATTCAAGCTCGATGTTTGCCCACAGGCCAACCAACGTCATTACCGCAACTATCAGGAAACTCGGAATCGGGGATTCGAGCAACCGTTTTGGAATCATGCCGAGCAGGACATTTTCATTTTTCGCAAAATTCAGACCAAGAAACCATTTCAACGCGATGTATCCGCTGTCGATCGTGGTTAGTGCGCAAATCCCAAGGAATGTGAAATAAGCGGCCGGCAAAAGTCCGGATACCGAATCATCAAGCCTGTCAATGTGCCTGACTATGATGTCGTGCGCATAACGAAAACCATCGATGCCCGAAGTGCCCATCCCCGCAAGGCCGCTCTTGCCCATTACCCATGAGGCGAGAAGGCCGTGAATGATTAGCAAAACAAAAAAAATCATTCCGCCAAACAGGTAGCTGGCGCGTATCGAGGTGTTTTCCCGGTGAATCTGAATTGCGCGCTGCCAATGCTGAAGGTCAAGCCAAGGGCCAACCAACAAACCCACCAGAAGAGGCACCGCAAAACCTGCAAGGTTGGGTCCAGCCCATTCGCCACTTCCCCTCGAACTCAAATCAATTAACGCACCGCTTTCCGGCCACAAGCCGGCTATCATGCGGATCACGCAGAAAAAAACCACCAACCCGAGGATTGCGTGCGCCGTCTTGATTCGCTGGATGCCGAATTCTTCGCCGAAAAGGCACCCTGCCGCGAGAATCACGAAAACGCACATGCAAAGGTAGAGCGCGTTGAGTCCACCCGTGAAAAGCTGGATAGGACCAAAGAGATATTTGGTTAGCGCAAAAACGGTAAGCCCGATCGCCAACAATTGGTAGAGATAGAAAATCAGGCGAAAGGGCTTGACGAATTTGTCGAAGAAAATTGCCAGCGACTCCCGACCTCCCGAATGGCGGTCAGCAACGATCTGGGTCAGAAATCCAAAAAGCGCAAGACCGATGGCATTTGGCAGCGCAAACATCAGCAAGCCTTTCAGCCCGAACATGAAGGTGATTTGAACGCTGAAAAAAAGCCCCAATCCCCACATCCAGGCCAAGGCCACGGAATTGCCCCACAACAGCTCGTTGATGCGTCGTAAATTCATCGAGGTGCACAGGGAAACCCTTATCCTGCCTCGCGGCAAGCCGTATTGTTGTCCCATTTGCCTCCTCGTGTCCGGCAAAGCTCAGCGCCGGGTGTGTTTATTTCACTCGCTTCACATGGTTTACGGTTGATGGACGCGGTTTCGACGACTTTAATGCCGCCTCTCCCGAACCACCCATCGCCTGCATGATTGAAAACATCCGCAAATTCAGAGGTCTGATCATATTTTTTCTCGCGCTTGTGATTGTATCGCTTGCGATTGGGATAAAGGACGACATTTTTAGAAGCAGTGCCGGAGGTCAATCCGTTTACAGGATCAACGGCCGCACCTATACAGACAATGAATACAGACACCTCGGCAGTGGAGCGTTTGAACTCGTTGGTGGCCTTGCACGGGCAGGCGACTTTAGTCTGTATCAGTTCCTGATGGAGCTCTGCCAGGATGCGACGAGTCAAGAAGACGCCAGCGAGAAATTTTTTGTGAGCCGCATCATCCTGCGTCAGGCAAAAGATGATTTCGGCGTCCACCCCGGTGATGGAGAAATCACCCAATACATTCGTAATCTTAAGGCGTTCGCCGACAAGGATGGCAAGTTCAGCCAAGAAAATTACAACAACTTCATCGAAAAGGGCATCGGCCGGCTTGGGATGACCGAAAATGATCTTCGTCAATTGGCATCGGATGCGATCGCGTCGCAAAAAATAACCTCCATTGTTGGCGCAGGACTTACGCTCAATCGCGACATGCTGATGGCCAGCCGCGCTCTGGATAACCAAATGGTCAGCGGCTCCACCGCCCGCCTTGACCTCGCCCCATTCAAGGCCGACATCAAACCGAAGGACGAGGAAATCAAAAGCTACTGGGAGAACATCCAGGACTCGTTCATGACCCAGCCGAAGCGAAAGTTCACCTACATCATCGCAACACCGAAAGCAGTAGCAAAACCCGTTGATTCAATCGCCGACGCCACACTTAAGGACGAAGAAAAGAAGAAAAAACAACAGGAACAGGAGGCGGCAACCAAAGAAGAAGCCCGCAAGAATCAAATGGAACTCGATCAAATGGTCGATGATTTCACCTTTACGCTCGAGGAGCAAAAGGGCTCTGGATTCGAGGAGCTTGCCACGAAGAATCAGTGGCAGGTCAAAACGACAGACATGTTTTCCAAGGATAACACCCCGGCGGAACTTGATGTGAAACTTCGTTCGTCCAGCATCGATGGCAAGGCGATCAATGAGCTGTTCCGCATCGCGGCAACCTCGGACCCGCTCTCGAAGATCTCCCAGCCAATCGCGATCGGTGAAAACCAATGGCTCATTGCGCGGCTTGACGGTGAGGAAAATCCCCGTGCCAAAACCTTCGAAGAGGCTCGCGAGGAGGCACGGGCCCAGTTCGTCGATGAAAAGGCCTCCGAAGCACTTCGGAAATCCACAACCGAAGCCACCGAAAAAATGAAAATGGCCTTAGCGGCCAAGAAAACTTTTGCCGCTGCGGCCAAAGAGGCAGGAATCGCCGATGCGAATGTGAAAGCTTTCAGCAAGCTCAAAAGCTCGGATACGCCTGATCCCGCCATCGGCCCAAGCACCCTGTTTCAAAAGGCCAGCACGGTTGACCCTGGCTCACTCGCTGAACCTGTCATCGAGAAAGACCGCGCGTTTATCATTCATGTCTCAGCCCGTGAAGTTGTGAAAGATCCAAAATCGGAAGAATCGGCAAAGTTTATGGTGGATTCCAGCGCCACACAGAACCAATCCCTCGCCTTCGGAAGTTGGCTCAAAGAACGCACCGAAGCGGCCAAGGTCGAGGCTCTTTTCCAGCGTTGAGGAATTACCCACCGGGATCAAAAATCATCTGCGCAAAGTCTGAAAAAATTGCTAGCTGATGCGCCATCTCGACCATGGGTGAGAACGATCAACTTGAAGCACTGTTCGACGAGGCCAATGGCCAACTCGCTCTTGGCGAACTGAAAGAGGCGGTTGCCCTTTATCGACGCTGTGTGGAAATTGACCCCGATTGTTTTGACGCATGGCATGCGCTTGGCATGGGACTCATGAAGATCGGCCATCTGCGTGAAGCCATCGGCTGCGGACTTAAAGCCGTCACCCTGCGGCCCAACGATCTCCTTGCATGGACCAGCCTCTCGCAGATGTATGTGCGCGATGGCAATATTCCGGAAGCGGAGTCGGCCAAAGCCAACGCGCGCATCCTCTCACTCGGTGGCAAGATAGTGCGATAAAGCGATTTTAAAAACGACTTCACGGCGGAGAAATCCGCACATGATCGATCAGCCGCACATCGTCATAAAACACCGCCGCAGCAAGAATGCTTGGGCGCTTGAGATGATTCACCGGTTGCAAGGTCTCGGCATCGACCAGCGTGAGATAATCAATTTTCAAATGCTCCGACTCTCCCAGTCGTTTGCTGGCGTGATGGAGGATCTCATCAGCACTGTGGAATTTTGTGGCCTCGCTAAGTGCGCGGAAAATTTGCGGCGCATCTTCACGGTGAGTTGCGCTCAGCCGCACATTTCGTGATGAGAGCGCAAGTCCGTCCGATTCGCGAACCGTTGGTGACTCGATGATCTCCACCGGCACATCGAGGTCGCGTACCATGCGCCGGATGATTGCGAGTTGTTGGAAATCTTTTTCACCAAACACAGTCGCGTGGCATGCACTGAGCATGAAGAGCTTCAGTACCACCGTGCAGACACCGTCGAAGTGCCCGGGCCGCGATGCGCCACACAACGAGCGTGAGAGCGAATTCTCCGTGACGAGTGTAGAGCGGTCGTGCGCATACATTTCACGAACATCTGGCACAAAAACAACATCGACACCGGCGGCCTGGCACTGCATGAGGTCGGTTTCGAGCGGTCGCGGGTAAGCCTCGAGGTCGTCCTCGCGGTCGAATTGGATCGGATTGACGAAGATTGAAACCACCACCACTCCATCCGGGCCGGCTACTTCCCTCGCGTGCTTGATCAAGGCCAGATGACCGCGATGCAGTGCTCCCATCGTTGGGACCAATACGCGTCTGCCAGCGTATTGATCGTCGCCGAGCAAAATTCTCCTTAATTCCGATCCTGTCGTCGCCAACTGCATGGCTTTACCCATCGCCGCTTTTTTCCGGACCCGCAATTTCTAACCGAGAAAAAAATCCGTAGGGTCGCATCGCTCAGCGTATTGGCCGGTCTTTTAGAGGTCCTCCCTCGGCTCGCACCAGCAACCAATCCTTTTCGCCACGCAGCCATTCGAGCTTCACGCGAAACGGCCCATCGGCGATCCGTATTTCGGGGAATTCGACCTTTGCCTGCAAGGATAGTGCAACGCTGGCCCTTTTGCCTTCGATCTTCACATCATCGAAGACCGGCTCGGAAAAGCGGCACTGCAAGGCATGCTGGCAGATGCTCGAAAACGCTGATTCCAATTCCTCTCGCGCAAAAGTGCCATTGGCCTCCTCAGGAGCCGAAGTGGAGATCTCGACTTCGGGCGCAAGGAATGGATGGAGACTGTATACCGCCAGCGCACGGGTGGTGGGAGGCTTGCTAAGGTCGATGGTAAGAACTTCAAATAATGAAATGCTGCGCCTTTTGATCACCTGTTGGGGAGAAAACCACCATGCCGCCGAAAGCACAATACTGACGGACAAAACACTGATGATCACCTTCTTTTTCATGTCGACGATTTCCCTTGGTTGGGGTCGTGGAAAATTCGGATTCGAGCCTTGTCGGTGCCAATGAGATCCTGAGCGCGGAGCAGTGCCGCGCGGGTTGAAAGGTTCGGGTTGCGCGGATGCGAAAGGAAGAGATTGCTTTCGCCTTTGTCGCGATCGCAGCCCTCTTGCAGCGTCAAGAGCACACCGGAGTTTCTCAAAACACGATAAACCTCTCGAGTCGCGCCGGAAACGATCAGATGAAGCCCCTTGCCACGCATGAAGCGGATCAAATCCTCAAGTGCCATCACGCTGGTGGCATCCAGATGCCATGCGTTTTTAAGCCTCAATATGATCACGCGGACATCAGGGTCAGCGACGGTTCGTTGAATCTGCGTGCGAAACAGTTCGGCCGCGCCGAAGAACAAATCACCTTCGACATGCACGATCGAGATCGCCGGAATCGGTCGACTGCGTTTGGTATCAGCCACCTCGCGAAGTTCACCGCCTTCATCGAATCCATACTCAACGAGCTGCGGTCGGCTGGCTTTGCGGAGGAACAGCGAAATTGAAACGGCGACGCCGATGAAAATTGCCACATACAAAGGCGCGAGCAGCGTTGCAACCAGCGTGCAGATCAACACCAACGCATCGTCGCGCGTCGAATGCATGCAAATGCGGATGGCCCGGCGGTTGAAAAGTGAAAATGACAAAGCAATGACGAGCGCCGCAAGCGCGGCTTTAGGCACATAATCGATTAGCGGTAATCCCCAATGTCCTGCGGCAGCAATGAGCAACGCAAATGCCAGCGTGTAGAGGCCCGAATAAAGCGATGATAGCCGCGTGCGTGCCCCAGATGCGTCATTGAGCGTGGAACGCGTCAGCGATCCGGACGCAGGCATGCCCAAGGCAATCGATGCGGCGATGTTGGCCATGCCAACGGCAAACATGTCCTGATTCCCCTCTGCAGGCTCGCCCGACCTCGATGAGAGGCTTTTAGACATCAACGAATTTTCCAGCGAGGCGACAAATGCCAATGCGCAAGCGACGCCGAAGAGTTCGGAGAGATCCTTGAAAAATCCCACGCGAATTACATCGGGTAACTCCGGCTTGAGATCGGCAAAGGAAAAGGTCCGAAAAGTTTCCACACCCGCAAATGGTCCGATCTTTTGGTGGATCAAGACACCGAAAATTGCCGATGAAATCGCCAGTGTGATCGCAAAAATCGGCCATTCGGGCCGCCACGCCCTCAGTGCAAAAAAAATCCCGATAGTAACGGCACCGATTAGCGTCGGCGCCCATTGGATATGGGTGAGGGCTTTCACCAATTCGATAACAAAGCCGGCAAAAGTTCCGGATGATTCGGGATCAATAAAGCTTCCCAATCCAAGCCAAGGTTTGAGTTGGTTGGCAATGATGAGTAGTGCGGCTCCGGCGATGTAGCCCACCATCACGCTCCGCGAAACATACTGCAGTAGATCGGCGATGCGCAATATTGATCCAAGAACCGCAATTATGCCAACCATCCCAACTAGGAGCGGTATGAGCTCGCTGCTTCTCGATGCAAGGTGTGGATAGGTCGCAAAAAAGCTGAAGACCATGAAGGCCGTCGCATTCGTAGGTCCTAGCACGGTGAGTCGTGATGAGGCAAAAATTGGCGCGACCATCGCCGCCACCGCGGAGCACACGATGCCATACACGATGGGCAATCCGGCAATCGCCGCATAGGCAATCGATTGCGGCAGGGCCAGCATCGTCACATTCGCCGCAGCTCGCATGTCGGAGCGGAGCTTTTCCAAAGAATAATTCCGCAGCGTGCTTGCAAACGGAGCAAGCGTGATGCTTCGACTAACATCGAGGGCTGAAGCGCCCTGTGGTTTTCTTCGCAATTTGAGAAACAGTTTCATGGACTGCGTTTCATTTGAAACGCGCACGACGGAACAAATACAGGCCAAGGACCAAGCAAATGACATTGGGTGACCACATGACGAGATTGGCGCCCAACACCGTGTCGAAATGTTCGGCAAGTGTGGTGATCACAAAATACAATGCGGCGATTATCAGGCTGAGCACCAGTCCACCCGAAGTTTCCCTACGCCGAGTCACCAGACCCAAGGGCACTGCGATGAAAGCAAAAGCCAATGACGCAAAGGAAAATGAAAAGCGTCGGGTGATCTCCGTGCGCATTCTGACGGTGTCCGACTCGCGGGCATTTGGCAGCGAGGCAATGGCATCGAGGATCTCTTGGTTGGACATGGAGCTGCGCGACTTGCGTCGCTGCTTCGGGTCTTTAAGATCGATCAACAGCGGCTCTGCCTTGCCGGCGCAAATCGGCTCGATTGAGCCGTCCTGCTTGCGCGTTTCAAAGTACGCATTCTCAAGCTTCATGCGTAGTTGGCTTTTTTCGTGATCCACTGCCAACGCAGCCCGCTCGGCATGAATGTAAACGCGGTCACCCTTGCCTGGCTCAGGGATCTGATAAAAGTGAAATCCCCTCACCCATCCGCCGTCCTTTCGTTCGATCAATGCGCGTGAGCTGGCTTGTCCGTCATCGCGAAAGTTTCCTTGTACGATGCCCGGCCTTAGCAACGAATCGGGATCGCGCACCGCCTGCGCATAGAGCAGCTCTTGGGTCGATGATTTGAGTCGCGGGTAGATGTTCACATTGAGCCAAAGGCAAAACATCGAAAGCGCGAGCCCAATGGCAAAAACAGGCAATGAAAGCCGTGTAAGGCTCACACCCGCAACACGAAACGCGGTGATTTCCTGATCAGATGAAAGCCGGCCAAACACCAACAAGACCGCGGAAAGAAATCCCCAAGGAATCGTGTACATCAGCGACAACGGCAACACATTAAGCGCAAAACGCAGCACCACCTCCGGCGGCGCATTCTGATCAACCAGCAGTTCTTCAATCTTCTTGAAAAGATTGCCGAGCATCAGCACGCAGGCCAGAACCGCAACGGCCGTAAATGTGCCGATCAGAACCTGCCTTGCAATGTAACGATCGGAAATCCGCATGACTCTCCAGAATGATGCGATACAGCGGGACCAATGTCCAGACGCAAGCGGCAGGGGTGAATCACCGGATATTCAAGTCGGGCTCAAAAGATGAATCCGACTGATCTCGCGCATAATGACCCGAGTCTCGTTTTGCCAGCTATTGAGCACATCGCGAGAGAGCTGGACCCGCTCGCCGATGGCATTTTCCAGGTCATGGTAATTTGCTGCGAGTTTCTCCACCAATTCATGCAGCTTGTCGCCGGTGCTTTGGCATGCTCCCGGTCTTTGACGTACTTCTGCCAAGTGAAACTCGGCCTTGCGGCGGGCTTCGCGCATTTCGGCAAGCAAGATGCGGCTATCCGGCACGCGGCGCAGGCCTTCAACAAGACCAAGCTTTGAGAGTGCCCAAATGGTCCATTTCGACGGATCCCATTGCCATGGTTTCACACCGTTTCGATAGTCGTGCTGAAACTCATGGTGATAGTTGTGATACCCTTCACCAAAGGTCAAAAATGCCATGATCGCGCTGTCACGCGCGCTGTGGCTGGAGGAATAGGGCTGACGCCCCACCGTGTGACAAAGCGAGTTGATGAAGAACGTGCAATGTTGCGCCACCACGATGCGGGCGATGCCCGGAATCAGAAAACCACCGAGCGCACCAATCCATGGGTTGGCACCCTGCGAAGCATTCCAAAAATAACCCAAAATTGAGGGAACAACGAGCCCCACAATCAGACCAATCCAATGTACATAGCCATGCTGCCACATCACCCACTTGTCCTTGCGCAAGTCGTTGACATTGTCCATCGGCGGCTCGGGGTTGAGCTTGAACATCAGCCAGCCGATGTGAGCCCACATGAAACCCTTGGAAATATCATATGGATCACCTTCATGATCCACATGCTTGTGATGGCGACGGTGGTCGGAAGCCCAATCGAGGCAGGAATTTTCAAACGCACATGCGCCAAAAATCAGGGTGAAAAGCCTGACTGGCAGCTTGGCCTTGAAGGAAATGTGTGAGTAAAGTCTGTGATAACCAACCGTGATGCTCATCATGGTTGCAATCAGATAAAAGAAAAACAGGGCTGCAAAAAACCAATTGATACCGTAGTGGTATAGATAAATAGGAAGCCCAAGTAGGGCGATTAAGGCTGTGCCAATCAGAAACGAGCTGGTGATCCAGTTGACTCGATCAAAGGGGATACGATACATGGTGTGGTGGATGGTAACTGCCTAGGGTTGCTATTGGGCAAGTCGCAGGTGCGTCAGACTAGTCGCAGTCTCCGACGGCCGCAATCCCGCATTTTTTCTATTTTCCCGGTCGATCCGACTTGACAAGTGGCACCAATTCCCAAATAAACCGCGCCCCGGCACGGCCCGGACCCATCAAACAACCAACAAACGACGCATGCGTGGAGTGACTCTGAAAAAAGGCGAACCCGTTGACCGGGCTCTCAAGCGGCTTAAAACCAAACTCGATGCCGAAGGCATTCTCGAGGAAATGCGTCGCCGCCGCGCCTTTGAAACTCCCACCGAACGCAAGCAACGCAAGCTCCGTTCCGCTTCGAAGCGCAACAAGATCCGCTGGCGCTATTCTAACTCCCCGGCAGCCACAGCCGAAGTCGCGGATTAATTCACATTCCAAACATCTTTCATTTCGGGCTTGAACCTATCTCGGGTTCAGGCCCGTTTTTTTGCGGATCATTTGTCCCATTCGGGTAAATTTGATTCTACCCGCGTGTGATTTGGCTAAGCTCGCACTGATGATGGTTGAACGAATCTTTTTGGGTTGGCACGAACCCTTTCTCGGACTTGCCGCAGAACGATTGTTGTCAGACCGCGACGCATTGCCTTCAACGCTGGTGCTGGTGCCCACTTCGCAAGCGGGCCGGCGTTTGCGCGAAGCGATGGCCGAAAAAGCCGGTGCTCTCTTATCGCCCAAAATGGTGACCCCCGGTTCCTTGCTGCGGACTCCGGATCCATTGGTCGCCGCTGAATGGATCGAGCAATTGGCCTGGCTCGAGGTTCTCGAAGAAATCACTGATTGGTCATCATTCGCTGCCTTGCTGCCGGAGCCCCCCGAAGAAGATGGCTCTTGGGCCGAAGCCATGGCGGTAGAATTTGTCGCTTTGCGCCGATCACTTCAAGAAAGCGGCCTCACGCTCGAATCGGCTGCCGCGATCTTGGGACAATCGATCGAAGCGGAACGCTGGGCCTGCCTGAAGCGACTCGAAAAAATCATGGAGTCAAAACTCCGCCAATGGGGGTACGAAAGCCGCAGCCGCGTTCTTGCCCGCGGCATCAACCTTCCCGCCGAGATCAACCGTATTGTGTTAGCCGGCCTTGCCGAGTTGCCCCCCATCCTTCGCAAGGCTTTGCAGCAGAGTACCCGGCCGATCGTGGCATTGGTCGGCGCCCCATGTGAGGAATCCGATCTTTTTTGCGAGTTCGGCACTCCATTGGTCAATTGGTCAGAGAAAATTTCAACACTGCCAAAAGGTGATCAAGGATCCGTGCTGTTGGTCGCCGATTCCAAACAACAAGCCACCGAGGCGGTGTGCTTGGTCGCCGAGGCCCGCACCGAATCTCCCGACCTTGCCATCGGCTGTGGCGACCCCGGCGATGGTGAGGAACTCGCTCGAACATTCAGTGAAAATGGATGGTCCGCCTTCCACCCTGGCGCGCGGAGCATCAATACCGGCATCGCCCGCTGGTTAGCGATCTGGGCGCAATGGCTCGCAAAGCCCGATCTCAAAATCATCGCCGATTTGCTCGCACTACCGGAAACTGAGACGCTGGTCGGCACACAACGCGCCGAACTTTCCCGCGACCTCGCAAAGCTTCGCCATGACTTCATGATCACCGGTAGTGATGATTTGCGGCGCTTGATCCATCAAAAATCGCCGCTGCGAGATCATGAAAAGCAAAAGGCAAAACGACTCCTGCCAGTTCTGGAAATCTTCGAAAAACATCGCGACGACTTCAAAGGGAATTATACCGACAAGATCGTCGGTTCGCTGCTGTCATTGATCGCCCAACGCGAGGAATTCCCCGGCCCGGAATTTGTGGCGATGCAGGAATTCATCGACCGCGCCGCACCACTGATGCGTCGGATGAAACGCAGGCCGGATTACTGGGTCTCTCTGATTATCTCGCAAATTCCCTCACCCACGCCAAAGCCGCCAGAAGACCGCGCGATCGATATCCAGGGTTGGCTCGAGTTGTTCTACGAACCTGGTAAACACCTCGTGCTCTGCGGCATGAATGAAGGTCGGGTGCCGGCCGCAGTTTCCAACGATCCATGGCTCGGAGAAAATGCGCGTCAATGGCTTGGCCTCATCACAGCCAATCAACGCGCCGCACGCGATGCCTTTCTCTTCAATTCGATGATCGAAGCCCGCCTTAACAGCGGACGCGTTGACATCATTTGCGCGAAATCCGGCTCACGCGGCGAAGCCCTGCTGCCCTCGCGACTTTTGCTCAACACCACACCCGAAGAACTACCGC
Organism: uncultured Luteolibacter sp.; assembly: GCA_964639755.1. Lineage (GTDB taxonomy): Bacteria > Verrucomicrobiota > Verrucomicrobiia > Verrucomicrobiales > Akkermansiaceae > Luteolibacter. Next base: position 22,301 of record CAZXHZ010000048.1, read on the forward strand.
AACGCGTAAAGACCCTTTTCAAGGAAATTCAACCACCCGAATCCTCGCTCGCGTGGCAGCGCGATTGGTCATGGCAAACACCCCACTACAGCCCCAAAAACAGGATCCGCGCCAGCACCCTGCGCGATTACATCTCATGCCCATTTCGCTACTATTTGAAGCACATCTGCGACATGAGCGCGATGGAGCCCGACCGCAAGGAATGGAATGCCCGTGAGTTCGGCACCATCCCGCATCAGGTTCTCGAAGACTTCGGCCGCGATGCTTTTGCAAGGGAATCGACGGATCCTGAATTCATCAGCGATTGGTTCTCTTCCCGACTTGATGAGGTAGTCGCCCTGCGTCATGGCAAATCACCAGTGCTAGCCATCCGCATCCAGACCGAAGCCTTGCGTCAACGCCTCAAATGGACCGCTAGCATCCAAGCGGAACAACGCGAGATGGGATGGAAAATCATCGATGTCGAATTTCCGGTGAAAATCCCATTTGGAGATTTGATGATCTCGGCACAAATCGATCGTATCGATTGTCACGAAAAAACCGGTGCGCTTCGCGTGGTGGACTACAAGACTGGTAAAGTTGATTCGGTGAAACAGGCGCACATTAAAAAAGAAAACACGCGCAATGAACGCCCTGCCCACCTCGCCGCGGATGAATGCCCGATTTTTTTCACCCTGCCTGGAAAAAAACAACCCGAACGCTACCGCTGGGCGGACCTCCAACTGCCGCTTTATTCGCAGGCCGTGATGCAAAGCCATCAAACTCTTTCCTACCCTGCGTATTTCCACATTGGCGCGATCGAAAAAGATGTTTGCATTAGCGAATGGACTGAATTCACCCAAGAGGATCTTGATTCCGCAATGACCAGCGCCCGCTGGATTGTGAATCAAATTCAAGCTGGCGTCTTCTGGCCCCCTGCTGAAAAAACCGCCTACGATGATTTTGAAGTCCTGACCTGCGGAAAACCGCTGATCGATGTCTGCGCGAAAGCATGAGTCGCTTCATCATGTGTCATCCAAAAATTCAAAATTTAACATCTCCCCCGAATGCCCAAACCCGGTGCCAGTGTCGAAGCCAGTCAGCGTGCTAGCGGAATCCAATTGGCAGGCCGTCTGCACGGTCTGTCGCTTCCAAGGCAGGTGCTGTTTCTTGCGTTCTGGCCTCTGATGGAACAGGTGATGACATTTTTTGTCGGATTCACCGATCTGATCATTGCCGGGCGCATGGCCACCGGCGTCGATCGTGTGGCGATTCTCGATGCGATGGGACTTGGCGGCTATGTGGCATGGTTCTTCAACATCTTGCAGGGTGCCGTGGCCACCGGAGTTATGGCTCTGGTTTCACGCGCCACCGGCAGCCGTGACGAGACTCTGGCCAACCGCGCTCTTGGCCAAGGGCTGTGGCTTGGCACCGCCGCAGGATGCACCACATGGATGATCCTTTGGCTCGGCATCGGACCACTCGTCCAATGGGTTGGTCTCACTCCCGCCGCCTCCGTCCACGCCCATGATTTTCTGCGCACGCTCGCGATCAGCGCTCCATTCAGCGGCGCCCTTTTCGCCATCAATGCTGCACTCCGTGGCTCAGGCGACACCCGCACGCCATTCCTCTCGATGATCGTCGTGAATGCCGTCAACACCGTTTTCAGTTGGGCCTTCGTCTTCGGCCCTGCGCCGCTCGGAGGTCATGGCATCGAAGGCATTGCACGAGGCACGGTCATCGGTTGGATCGCAGGCATGTTCACCACTCTCCTGCTGGTGGGACGCCGTGGCAATGACACGCTGCGATGGCAGAAAAAATTTCTCACACCTGATCCTGAGACGCTTGGTCGCATCATTAAGGTTGGGCTGCCACAATCGATCGAAATAGCGGGTATGTGGATGATCCATGCCTTTGGCATTCGGGTCATTGCCGGTCTCGGCGATCAAGGTGCGCTCGGTGCCCACATCCTCGCCATCCGCGTCGAATCAATGAGCTTTCTTCCAGGCTTCGCCATTGCCACGGCCGCCGCCACGCTCTGCGGCCAATACCTCGGTGCCGGATCTTGGAAAATGGCTGTCAATGCCGTGCGGCTTTGTTGGAAATCCGCCGTGATCCTTATGGGGTCGATGGGTATCTTCTTCGCCATCTTTCGCCACGAGCTCATCGCATGGATGGCTCCCGGTAGCGAACTTCACGCACGGCTCGCAGCCCCCCTCCTCATCATCTGCGCCATCACACAACCTTTCTTCGCCACCTGCATCATTCTCAAAACCTCGATGCGCGGTGCCGGAGCCACTCCGATTGTGATGCGTTGGTCCTTCGCCAGCCTCCTCTTTTACCGCGTCGCCGTCCTTTCGCTCCTTTCCAAATTCCACCTTACCACGCTCACTCTCGTCTGGATTGTCCTCGGACTCGACCTCCTCACCCAGGCCCTTATCTTTTCAAGGCTCCACTTCCAAGGCAAATGGCTGCATTACAAAGTATGAAAATCCAATTCGCGCCCGATAAGCCCAAGCCCGCAAGCAAAAGATTGTTCAATGCGGATGCTCTGACCGAATCACGATGCCTCAACCAAGTCCCGAAATCCAATCGCGTATAAAAAATCCATGAACCAGTTGAAACAAAACCTTCAAATCTTGGCCTTCTCTACCTTCATTGCCTGCATCGCCGATGCCACGGAGTCGGGCCCATGGACGTCGCTACTGGATGAGAAACTTTCCAAATGGGAAATCTACATCGGCGTGCCCGAGCCATCAGTGCGAATTCCGGACAACGCCCAAAAATACGATCGGAATGCAGCACTCGGTCTTCACAACGACCCCAAACATGTTTTCTCCACACGGCAGGAAAACGGAGAGACCATTCTACACATCAGCGGAGAAATCTACGGTGGGCTCACTACACTCAAATCATATTCCTGCTATCACCTGCGCATGCAATTCCGCTGGGGCACTGCAAAGTGGGCGCCGCGCCTGCAGGCCCCCCGCGACAATGGTATTCTCTATCACTGCTTCGGTGAACACGGCGCATTCTGGAAAGTCTGGAAGCGCAGCCTAGAATGCCAGATTCAGGAAAACGACATCGGCGACTTCTTTTCGATCGCAGGAACCATGGCCGACATCCCTTCTGCGGAAATCGATCAAGACCTCTGGCGCTATCAGCCTGGCGCACCGCCGCGCCCCTATCAAAGCCGCTGCGCCCGAGGCATCGAATACCACGAAAAACCCAACGGCGAATGGAACAACATCGAGATCATCGCCATCGGCACCCGCTCACTCCACATTCTCAACGGCAAAATCGTGAACGCACTCACCAATACACGCTACAAAGACGGTGAAAAAGAATTTCCCCTCACCGCCGGCCAGATCCAAATCCAGTCGGAGGCTGCCGAGGCCGAATACTGTCGTATCGAGATCCGTGACATCAGTGATTTCCCCACAGAATACCGCGAAGCCTTCAACGAGATCCCGCAATAAAAATAATCACCTCTCCAAACTTTGGTGCAGACCCAAAAATTTCTGAAAAGAAGTGGTTGCGGGAGTAGGATTTGAATATGTACTCAACTCGTTCATAATAAGCATGTTACGACCGAATTTAGCCAATTTTAGCCGCTGGTGGCCATCAGTATTTTGAGCCATTTTCCTACCAAGGTGCGAAAAGGAACATCTGAGGCAAACTGGTTGTCACCATTTGTCACCACACCCACCCCATCACGATACGTTGACATGCCAACATCGGTATGGACTCGCCAACTGATTCGCCGCGCAACGAAGATCTCGACCACCAACTCCTCACCGAAAAGGAGGCCTGCGCCTACCTCCGCGTGAGCAAACGCAACCTCTACTGCTGGCGGATGGCCGGGCTGATCCCCTACTTCAAGATCGGCCGTGCCGTGCGATTCAAAAAATCCGAACTCGACGCAGCCCTCAACAAGATGCGGATAGGTTGAGCTTGGGGGCGCAACCCAACACTTAATTAAGCAGCCCCGTGAAGCCGGCGGGCCTCGGCATGAATGCAGGCGCCCACATGGTGATACTCAATCACTCATCGTCCGTTATGACTTGGATGGGTTTTGCTCCCAAATTGGGTGTCCCAAATATCCCAATGTCGTCGGCCCCATAAACCCGAGAGGTATTGCCATCACGCTCGATGACCGCTTCCGGTTTTGCTCCCAAAATAGGAGTTCCAAATATCCCGATGTCTTTGGCGCCATAAATCTTTGAGGTATTGCCATCACGCTGGATGACCGCTGCTGGTTTCGCTCCCAAGTTGGGAGAGCCAAATATCCCGACGTCTTTAGACCCATAAACGCGTGACGTATTGCCCTGATGTTGAATCACACCAGCTGGCTTTGCGCCCTAATTGGGGGTTCCAAATATCCCGATATTCTTACCACCATAAATCCGAGATGTGTCACCATCGCGCTCAATCACAGCCGCTGGCTTCGATCCAAGATTAGGGGTCCCGAAAATCCCG
>CAZXHZ010000049.1:0-9104 GCA_964639755.1 uncultured Luteolibacter sp.
CTCATAGCCGTTGAGCACGACATCATAGGCCACGGCACGAACATTGGCAAAATCACCCGCCGCGAGCTTGTCGGCATCGTCGGCATTCGGACGCGTGAAGGGATGGTGAACCGCTGCCCAATGACCACTCTCTTCGTCGAGGGCGAGCAGCGGGAAATCCACCACCCAGAGGAAATTGTAAGCATCGGAATTTTTCGTCAGCTCAAGCATCTCGGCACACTCGCAGCGCACGCGACCAAGGATCGTGCTCACGCTTTCACGCGAACCAGCGACGAAGAAAACAATGTCGCCCTCAGCGATCGCGAGCTTGGCGACCAAGGCGTCCTTTTCCGCATCGGTGAAGAACTTCCACAGCGGGCTCTTGTACTCGCCGCCTTCGCACTTGATGAATGCCAGCGTCTTGACCGGCAGCCCGGCCTGAATCGCGATTTCGTTGAGGCGGTTCATTTGACCCGTCGTCACACCGGCAAATCCCTTGGCATTGATCGCACGCACCACACCACCCTGATCGAGCGTCGAGCGGAAGATCTTGAACTCCGTCGCCGCGAACACATCGCCGAGATCGGTGATCTTCATGTCATAACGCGTGTCGGGCTTGTCGGAGCCGTAGATGTCCATCGCGTCGGCATAAGTCATGCGCGGGAAACTTTGTGGAATCTCAATCCCAAGACCGGCCTTGAACATCGAGGCAAGCAGACCTTCGACCAAGCGAATGATGTCTTCCTGCCCCACGAAGCTCGCCTCAATGTCGATCTGCGTGAACTCCGGCTGGCGATCCGCGCGAAGGTCCTCATCGCGGAAACAACGGGCGATCTGATAGTATTTCTCCAGACCCGCAACCATCATCAGCTGCTTGTACTGCTGCGGTGCTTGCGGCAGCGCGTAGAAACGACCTGGGTTGAGTCGCGAGGGTACGAGGAAATCGCGCGCGCCTTCGGGTGTCGGGTTGGAAAGGATCGGCGTTTCGATTTCAAAGAATCCGCTCTCATCGAGATAGCGCCGCGCGGCCGAGGTAATGATGCTGCGCTGGCGGATGTTTTTGCTCATGCGCGGACGGCGAAGGTCGAGGTAGCGGTATTTCATCCGGATGTCCTCGTTCGAAAGATCCTTGTCGAGCTGGAAGGGCAAGACATCGGCTTTGTTGACGATGTTGAGTCCGCTCGCCACCACCTCGACTGTGCCGGTGCCGATACGATCATTGGTTGTGCCTTCTAGTCTCTTTGAAACCACACCCGTCACCTGCACCACATCCTCTTCGCGCAAAGTATGCGAGAGAGCCGCGAGCTCGGGATTCTGATCGGGATGGAAAACGCATTGGGTGAGCCCCTCGCGATCGCGAAGATCGATGAAGATGACGCCACCGTGGTCACGGGCTGAGTTGACCCATCCGATGAGCGTGACAGTTTCGCCGATGTGGGATTCGCGGATTTCGTTGCAGTGATGGGTGCGCATGGATTGAAATGATGAGTTGTTAAAAAAATGATCAGGCGAGCAAGGGCCCATCGGGCTGTTGCAGGCGTTGGGTGAGCCACTCGACCGCATTTTCGGCATTGCCGGATTCTTCGCTGCGGCTCGAAAGGATTTTGAGTTTCAGTTCGGGATATTCGGCACCGACGACCAAGGCAAAGCGCGCGCCCGATCGCTCGGCACTTTGGAATTGCTTGGCGACCTTGGCAGGGGTCATCGCAATGTCGGCGGAAATCCCCGCGCGGCGCATTTGCGTGAGCAAAGAAAGTGAATCAGCCCGGCGACTTTCATCGGCGACGACGACATAGACCTCGCAAGCGGCGGCATGGCGCTGAAGCCATACCTCCATTTGCATCAAGGCATGCGCAGTCTCCTCGATGAGGTTGCGGATCACATAATCGCCCATCGCAAAACCCGTCGCAGGCATGTCGACTGCGCCATTGGAAATGGTCGAAACGAGCGTGTCATATCGACCACCACCAGCGACCGCGCGCATCGATTTGCTCGAATCAAAAACCTCGAACACCACACCGGTGTAATAAGCCAAACCGCGCACGATCGAGAGATCGAGTTCGATGAACTCGCCCATGCCGCGCGATTCAAGATCCTTGCGGATCGCGTTGAATGCCGCAGAGGCATTTGCCGGATTGCTGATGAAATCTTTCACCTGCCCGACGCTGAGCCCCAAGGCCTGCAACTTTTGCTCCAGCACCTCGGGTTTTTCGCGTTCGAACTTGTCGATGATCCCCAGAAAATCCGGCAGTGCGGCATCATCGATGCCATGGGCCTTTGCAAAATCGACCCACGCCTTGCGATCCGACACGCGCACGACGAAGTCACCGCGCTTGAAGCCAAACGCGAGCATCGTCTCGATCGACAGCGCGATCAGTTCGGCGTCCGCCTCGGGTCCGGCTTCGCCCAGGATATCGACATTGAATTGATGAAACTCACGGCCGCGGCCCTTTTGCGGCTTCTCGTAACGAAAGCACTGGCCGATCTCAAACCACTTGAGCGGCTTGGGGAAATGACGCTGATGCTCAGCCGCGAGACGCGCCAACGATGCCGTCACCTCCGGGCGCAGCGTCACATCGCGTCCGCCTTGATCCTCAAAGCGAAAGAGTTGCGAGGACAACTCGCCGCCGGATTTTTTCAGATACAGTGCCGTGTCCTCGAGCACCGGCGTTTCGTATTCGACAAAACCCGAGCGCCGCGCAACCGCACGCCAGGTCTCAAACAAGTAATTCCGGATCGCGCATTCACGGGGAATGAAATCGCGAAATCCGGGGAGTGCTTGAAACGACGGGCCAGCCATGGGAGGGCGGCGAGAATGCACGCCGAGAGCGGCAATTCAAGGCAGGATTGCGTCGTAGGCCGAAGCCGACCGAGCCGCAAATTCAATCATGCGGCGGTTTTTTGCCCGAATCACTCACGCCACAGCTCCCACCGCAACGCCACAGCGAGCGCCGATGACGCGACACCGTCCGATATCCCGCATCACGCCAAGGCCTTGGAATGAGCCGCAAAATCACCGCCAAACGCCAAAACCCACCCAAAGCCCGAGCCAACTCAAGGCAGGCCGCGCTCTCGGTAAAAACCGCGCCATCTGATTCCCTCACGACTACCATCGATCCTCCATCCTTGCCAATTTCTGCCGAAAATCCGAGGTTTTGAGCTATTTCCCCCTGCGAGGACAAGCAATCGATGCGCCTCCGCCGATCGTGTTTTCCAATCCAAGGGATCAGCGAAGAACAAAGCCCACAATCGGCATCGTAAAACAAGGTCCAGCGCACGCGGGAAATCTAACCCGCAAATGTCACTTCGCCATATCTAATCACTCTTAAAAATAAGGGTTTTTGACCACTTGTGTCACTGATTGAACTGATTTTTCAGAGAATTGTTGATGCGGCACCCATCTCCTTCCCATCTGTGCAATCAGCGAAATTAGTGGTTCTAACAGAATTTAACCCACATTTCGATTTGCCTAAATCCGCTGTCGCATTATGTTGTTCAAATGAACTCATTAAAGTTCTATCAATTTTCGGATGTCGAAGAAATTTCCAAAAGCCCGCGGATCCAAGACATGCCGAATGGTGAGCGTCCGCGCGAAAAACTTGCTCACCTCGGGCCGGCCGCCCTCGACAATGCCGAGCTGATGGCGCTTTTCATCTCCACCGGTACTCGCGGCTGCAGCGCCATTGAAATTGGTCGCAGGCTGATCGGCAAATACGGCTCGATGGGCGCTCTTGGCAGCCTGCCAGTGGGCGAGCTCGCGAAAGAACACGGCCTCGGTCTGGCCAAGGCCTCGAAGCTCGCCGCTGCCTTCGAGCTCGGCACCCGCGTCGCCCGCGAGCAAATTCATGACAGGCCTCTCGACTGCCCCGAAATCATTCATGACATCTTCGGTCCCCAGCTACGTCACCTCAGCCAGGAACAGGTCATCGTCGCCACCCTCGACACCCGTCTGCGCCACTCCGGCACGACCGTCGTATCCATCGGTACCGTCGATCAATCCGCCGCTCATCCACGCGAAATTTTGCGCCCCGTGATCACCCGCGGTGCCTACGGATTCGTGCTCATTCACAATCACCCCTCCGGCGACCCCAGCCCTAGCCGCGCCGATGAGGAAGCGACCCACCGCATCATCGAGGCCTCCAAACTCATGCAGGTCCGCTTTCTCGACCATGTCATCATCGGCAAACCCTCGCCCGGCCGCACGCCTTACTATTCGTTTCGCGAAGCAGGATTCATTCGGTGAGTTGCATTCCATGTCCGGCGATCCTAGTCTCGCGAGCGCCCCGCATGCATCGCCTACACCTCACCAGGAACCTCCGCACCGTCGCGTTCCTCCTTATCCTCGCCGCCGCAATCGCCGCACCGGTTGGTTTGTGGTGGCTTAATCGCAGCGGCCTGCCTGATTCATGGCGCGCTACCATTGAAGGCGAAATCGCCAAACAAGGTGCTCACATTTCCATCGGTGCTCTCTCCTATAATCCATTTCGCGGCATCATCGCCTCAAAGGTGAAAGTCTTTGAAGACGCGTCGCGCCAAAAGGAAATTGCCAATCTCGAACGCGTCATCATCGATCTCGACAAAACCAAACTCGCTCGTGGCGCCATCCACCTCGCGAAAATCGAACTCAAGGACGCAGGCCTCACCCTCTCCATCAAACCGGATGATCCGAACTCGGAACTTCTCGAAATCCGCCACGCCAGTGGCACCCTGCTCATGCCCGGCGACCGCCTTCTGGAGATCCGCGACACCAAAGGCACCATTAGTGGCATCCAGGTCAGTCTCGATGCAAACATCGTCGGTTATCAGCAGGATGTTTCCACTCGCACAAATCAAGAACAACTAGGTCAACGCCGTGAACTGATCGCAAAGATTATCAAACAGCTCAACACCTGGCATTTTGATCCAAACTCACCACCAAAACTCGGCATCTTTCTTGAGGGCAATGCCAACCGGCATGAATCTTTTCACGCAAAACTGACACTCGATGCCGAGGGCATCGAAAAAAACCATCACACACTCAGTTCGCTCAGCGCAGAAGCCGAACTCGCCGATGATCTTCTCACCGTCACATCACTCAAAGCCACAGACAAAGCCGGTGAACTCGTTGCGCGAGCCGATTATGACATCGGGAAACGCCAGGGCCGCTTCGACCTGATCTCATCCGTCGAGATCCCATCGCTCTTGTCGGCATGGCTCAACATCAAGCAGCCAAGCGGACTCAGCGTCGAAGGCCCGCAGCAACTTGAAGCGAATGGCGAATTCCAACTCCAGCCCGATGGTCCGCCGCTCATCAAAGCCACTGGTCGCGTGGGCTTGCAGTCACTCGTTTTTCGCGAAACCCGATTCGACAGCTTCAGCGGCGTTTTTGCCATCGAAGGCCGCAATTTTTTCCTCAAGGACATCAACATCACCCGGCCCGATGGCAAGGCCACCGGAAAACTTCTCATCGATGGACCGCTCACACGCGTTGCGATCGAATCAACCCTCCCCGCAAAGACCTATCAACCCTTTTTCATTGGCAAGCCGCTATGGAATGTCATTGGAGATTTCACCGAACATAAAGGGGCGAAATGCCATGTGACGCTCGAGGGCGCCACCAACGCTGAAGACAATCACTCGTGGCATTACGAAGGGAAAGCCGCGGTCGAAAAAATGAGCTTCCGCGGAGTACCACTCAGAAGTGCCGCCTGCGATCTAAAGCTAAGCCATGACGAACTGGATTTCAGCAATGGCACTGTGGTTTTCGATTACAGCGATTACCCGCTGCGCGACTCTTTCAACGGTGCAACAAGCGGCACGGCAGAAATCGATCGTATCCGCTACAACGCAAAAGAAAAAATCGTAGAAGTCGACAATGTCCGCGGACCGTTTTGGGCAGCTCCACTGGTGCGCCTGTTTGCATCCAAGGTGGCCGACAATCTGGAAGCCTATCGCTTTCACCAACCACCAAACATCCGCGGATCCGGCCACGTCGATGTGACATCCGCTGGTCGCACCACGCTCGATATTGATTTTGATTCGGATTCAGCTGCCAATTACAAATTCCTTGGCAAGGAGATCACCCTCACCAAGCCATCCGCCACTATCAAAATACGCAATCGCCAAGTGTTGATTGATAATTTGAACGCGGGCTCATTCAACGGCCAGATCAAGTCTCGTTATGATTTTGTTGGCGACGGAAAACTTGTCAGCGAAATGACTTGGACCTCACTCTCGATCCCAGAGCTTTCCAACACCTACGGATTCAACATGAAAGGCGGCGGCGAGACCACTGGTCGCATCGGTTTCACCATGTCGAACCAGGATGTCACGACCATGAATGGCGAAGGACTTCTCGCGATGGAAAAAACCGAGCTGTTCTCCGTGCCGATGTTTGGTCCGCTCAGCCCGCTCGTCAGTACCGTGCTCAACAACCGCAACGCCGGCTTCGAACACGCGGCCAACGCCTTCTGCAATTTCACCATCCGCAACGGCATCCTCAGCACGCGCGATTTCAACACCTCTACCAAATCACTGTCCTTCACCGGCGACGGTTCGGTTAATCTCGACACCCAGGCCTTCGACATGACCATGCGCATGAATGCCCGCGGTCTGCTCAGCCTCATCACTCTGCCGCTCAAGCCATTTTACGGAATGTTTCAGTTTCGAGGTACGGGCCAACTTAAGAAACCCACTTGGGAAAGCGTAATGTTCTCACCCCCATCCGCCACGGAGCCAAGCGCCCCAGCCGCCATTCCAAAAGCCCGCGAAACCAGCCCGAATCCTTGAGAAATCGCAGCCCAATGCGGCAAAAAGAAACCTTGCAATCCGCCAAATCGCCCTTTATGAAGTCGATTGTTCAACCTGCACCCATGCAGAATGAAGCGCTTCGTCTGGTCTCCAACGCCATGGTCTCAGGAAGTGATGATAGTGATGGCGTGACTAGAAAAAGACAAAATGGACATCTATGTGGGCAACCTGCCCTACTCCGCTACTGAAGAAGACGTCACCGGACTCTTCGCCTCACACGGACCCGTCGAAAGGGTCAAGATCATCACGGACCGCGAAACCGGAAGATCCAAAGGATTCGCCTTTGTGACCCTCGGGGATCAAAGCCAACTCAATGCCGCGATCGAAGCCCTCAATGGTTTCGAATATCAAGGCCGCGCACTCCGCGTGAACGCATCGGAACCGAAAGAACCCCGCTCGGGTGGTTTTGGTGGTGAGCGTCGCGGTGGCGGCGGTGGTGGCTACGGCGGCGAGCGTCGCGGTGGCGGCGGCTACGGCGGTGATCGCCGTGGTGGCGGTGGCTACAAAGGTGGTGGCGGCGGCTACGGCGGCGATCGCCGTGGTGGCGGTGGTGGTTACAAAGGCGGCGGCTACAAAGGTGGCGGCGGTGGCGACTGGTAATCCCTCACAACCCTAATTTTTACCCAACACCCGGTTTCCCTCGCGGCAACCGGGTGTTTTTTTGTGTCCATGTCACACGCTTTTGTGATGCCTCTAAACGTAAACCCGCGTCACCCGCGTGGTGATTCCGGTAAAAATTTCCCAAGCGATCGTGCCAGCTTTTTGCGCCACCTCCACCACCGGAATGTGAAAACCAAAAAGCTCGACCTCATCGCCTTCCTTCACTTCCGGCGCGAAGCTCACATCGATCATGATCTGATCCATCGTCACTCTTCCAAGAACTGGACAACGCAGGCCACCCACAAAAACTTCCGCACCTTTGCCCGACAAATGCCGCGGATAACCATCGCCATAGCCGATACCCACCGTCGCAACCCTCGTAGCCTTCGGCGTCACAAAATCACGACCATAAGAAATCCCATGACCGGCAGGCAGCCAACGCGCCAGCGTGACGCGTGACTTGAGGCTCATCACGGTCGAGAGTTTCCCCTGATGTTCGGCCAGCGGCGATGCGCCGTAAAGCATCAGCCCCGGGCGAGTGAGATTGCAAAGGTCGCTGTCATAGCCAAGCAAACCCGCGCTGTTGAGCAGATGCCGCCACTTGAAGCGGCGCTCACCACCGAGCGACTCGATCAGATTTCGAAAATCCTCAATCTGCCGCCGTGTGAAAGCTTCGTCCTCATCCGCCGATGGCAAATGCGAGCCAATGCCCTCGATCTCCAGATGTTCCATTCGCTTCAGCACCGGCATCGTTTCAGAAAGTTCCTGAATCAAAAATCCGCCACGCCCCATGCCGGAATCAATCGCCAGATGCGCCTTCAATTTTCGCCCTGCCGCAGCGGCAAGCTGATTGAAGTGATCGGCCTCCGCGATGCTCGACAAACAGGGCGTCCAATTTCGCGCCACAATTTCCGCCCGTTCGGCATCCCATGTTGCACCCAGCAGGTAAATCCGCGTATCAATGCCCGCATCGCGAATCCGCCGCGCCTCGCCGACATTTGCCACCCCAAGAAATGCCACCCCATCATCGGCAAAAACCTTGGCCACCCTTTCCAAGCCATGACCGTAGGCCGAGGCCTTCACCACCGCCATCATCTCGGCCCCGCCACTCTCACGCGCGACCGAAAGATTTCGCCGCAAGGCCAACAAATCAATCTCCGCCCATGCCCTCGGCGGTGATATGGGAAACTCACTTTTCACGCCCACAGCGTAACCAAGCACCCGATGCTGGCAAGTTCATGCCCCGGAAATGCAGAGCAAAAATTCAGCTCTGAAACCCGCCAAACAATTCCCGGGCTTCAATGCCGTCGCCGGTCTCGACCACCAGCCACTGACGGTCGTAATTCAACCTCAAGGTCGCCAAATGCCGATGCGGCCACTGGCCCGGGTCGACCATGGAAAGCGCCCGACGCCCACCCATGTCGTAAAGGTGGTAAACCCCACCCACCACTGGCTCAAATCGGATCTCCGCCTCATAGACGAGTTTATTCCAATTGTAATGGTCGATCGCCTTCAGGTAGTCCTCGCGAATCTCGGTCAGCTTCTGCTGCAAATCCCGCTCAACCTCGGTGATCCCCCGCGTTTTGAACGAAGTAAGATCATTCGGAATGATCGGCGGACTCAAGGTCGACACCGGATACGGCAAAAACGCCGCCGCAGGCTTGTCGCTCAACTCGGGAATCAACCCATTGGTTTCCGGTTTCGATGACATGCGTCTTCACCCCTGTCATCAACCA
>CAZXHZ010000050.1:0-32557 GCA_964639755.1 uncultured Luteolibacter sp.
AGATGGCGGCGGCGATCGATCCGATGCGGAAGATGTTGGAAAGGATTCTCATGATGCGGTGGGTTAGTGAGCGTGCTCGTGCAGGAATTGGGGCGTGGATTTTTGCGCGCTGACATCGACGATTTCGCCATCGTCCATGCGAGCGATGCGATCGGCGTAGGAAAAGATGCGGTTGTCGTGGGTGACGATGATCACGGCGCGGTTGGGGGTGCGTGCGACATTGCGGAAAAGTTCGAGCACGATTTCGCCGTTCTGGGCATCGAGGGCGGCAGTGGGTTCGTCGCAGATAACGAGTGGTGGTTCGTGGACGAGCGCGCGTGCGATGGCGACGCGTTGCTGTTGGCCGCCGGAGAGTTTGTTTGGGTGTTCGCGCCAACGCGTGCCGAGGCCGACTGATTCCAGCGCGGCGCGTGCTTTGTCGAGGGCTTTGCGGCTCGATGAACCTTGGATCATGAGTGGCACGCTCACATTCTCTGCGATGTTGAGGGTGGGGATGAGGTTGAACTGTTGAAAAATGAATCCGATGTTGCTGGCGCGAAAGCGGGTGAGCGCGCCCGACGGCATGCTGTGGAGTGGTTTGCCGAAGACATTCACCTCGCCGGCTTCCACGCGGAGGGTTCCGGCGATCGCGCTGAGTAGGGTTGTTTTGCCGCAACCCGAGGGGCCGACGAGCATCATGATTTCTCCCGCATAGGCTTGGAGGTTTACCTTTTTGAGTACATGAATGCGATTATTGCCCTCGCCGAAGTGTTTCTCCACGGCGCGCACATCGACCACGATGTTGGAATTTGTTTCACTCATGCGCGGAATACCATCGCGGGTTCGTAAAGGCTCAAGCGGATGATTCCGAGAAGCGCGGAGACCATGCAGATGCCTTGGATGACAACAAGGGCGACCAGTGGCACCTGCCACGATAGGTAGAAAGGTGGTTGCTGGTTAGTGATTGCCCAGCGAGCGAAAAACGAGGTGAAAAGCAGGCCGATGCCAAAGCCGATTGAGCCGACGGTGGCGGATTGCAAAAGCAGCATGAGGCTTAGGCGCAGGTTGCTCATGCCCATGGCCTTGAGCGCGCCGAGGTGCTTGAGGTTGTCGAGCACGAAGGCATAAAATGTCTGGCAGGAAATGGCCGTGCCGACGATGAAGCCAATGATCACCGTGGTGCCGAAGGAAACCGGAATTCCGGTGTTGCGCACATACCACCAGACCGTCGAGGTGTTGAAATCCTCGGGATTGCCGCCAAAGCCGCGGTTCACATAAGCGCGCAGTCCGGTGTTGCGCATAATTTCTTTGGCGGCGGCATCGGGAGTCATGCCTTCGACCGGCGCGGCCAGCACGGCGGAAAGCATCTTGCGCGAGGCTGGCGTGTACTGGAGTGCGCGCTCATAGGTTGTCCAGATGTAGGGTCCGCCGGTGAATGAACGATATGCCAAACAGATGCCGACAACGCGGGCCTCGATGTCATTGATTTCAAATCGGTCGCCAATTTTGATCGGGTGCTTCGGGTCTTTGGCGAGGCGGGTGGAGGCGAGTTCGTCGATCACAACTGTGTTGGGAAGTCGCAGATCCTCGATATTTCCGGAGATCATTCTTGTGGGTGCGCCCACGAGCGAGGCTGAATCGATGCCAAGCAACTGCACGGTCTTGAGACTGCCATCTCCGATCCTCACGCGCTGGATGCCCGAGTAAAGCGGCATTGCCCAGCGCACGGCGGAGACCGACCGTACTCTTGCGACATCGGTGTCGCGCAGGGGATTTACCTCGTTCACTTGTTCGACCCGTTCCTCGACCACATAGATTGGGGTGTTGACATTTTTGAGCGTCGATGTCGTCCAGAGCATGAGGCCGCTGAACACCGAGGCTTGCTGAACGATGAGGAATGTTGCCAGAAACAATCCGGCCACCAGCATCAGGTATTTGGCGGTATCGCCAAAAAGCATTTTGAGCGCAAGTCCGGTCATCAGGAAGTCCGGTGGTTGCCCGGGCGCCAAAGACTAACACTTCCCGCGCCTTGTGCAATCATGGGCTGGAGTTTGAAAAGGTGACATTGGGTTTTTCAGATACTGGAATAAAACGGATCATTCCCACTCGTGCCTCCAACTTAATTATTTGTTCAGTTCCTCTTCGCTGACTGCAGAATGTGTCAAATTCAACTACGAACATCGGCTTCTAGCATTGAAAAGAATGCTTTGATAGAAGTACCCTGGCTTGGATTCGACCAAGGACCAATTGATTAAGAGCTTCGCAACTTTGCCTAACTCGACAGTTGAGCTGGACGCAGTGTCACCAGCCGCGATGTTTATTCACAGTGAGCAAGGAAAGCGTGGAATCGTAGAGGCAGAGAGAAGCGGGAGCGTGAGGTGTGAAATTTTAGGGGGTCTCCTAAATCAAATCCTCAATGACGCGTTGGGCCGCTCTCGTACTTGGTGCGGGTTTTGACTATTAAAGCAGTGTTGCGCAAGCGAGCCATGCCCCCCTTGATCCGTTCGGCAGCTTTTAGATTGGAATGGGCGGGGCCGGGGCGATTCGCATCGGGGACAACGGTGTCCAGATTGCCTGTGGCACAACGATAAACCGAATCGTCCGCAACTTCGCCTTGGTTATTTTGGCTGGGGAAACGGACTGGCCATCTTCTTTGCGACCGGAGTCCAGATATCCGTATAAGGGCAGGAATCCACTGCTTTGACTCTCTTACCCTTCGTGACCGTGGGTTGCGTCGGATTATCAGTGAGGCCGCTCAAAGCCCAGATCATCCAACCGATGTTTTCCTTGGCGAATAGGGAGAGCATGCCCGACACGAAATCCCGGCAATCGGTTTCACTATGGTTCCAATACGTCGCGCCGAACTCTGTGCACATCACTGGCACATGGTACGTGTCGCGGAACTTCAGCACCCAATCTCGGACCTGCGGAGGATCGTTGTCCTTCGGATAATCGTGAAATGCGAAGACGACATTATTGAAGGGTGCATCGAGGGTCCGGGCTGTTGGTCCCCATGTGGCCTCCAGCGCGCGGGCATGAGACCACTCGGCGGTGCCGACCAGAATGATGTGACGCTGGTCCACGGCGCGAATGGCCTTGAGACACCTTGTGTAATACTGCTGAATCGTTGCGACAGGCAGGTCGTGCGGCTCATTTAGCAACTCATAGCCCAGGACGTAGGGCTCGTCCTTGTATTTTGTCGCCACTCTCACCCAGGCCGCGATCCATTCTTGGATGGCCTGCTCATTCCACGGACCGTTCTTCTGTGCCTGCCGGGCCTCGCTCTCGATTACGCCCCCATGAAAATATTCGTGGGCGTCGAGGATGACATACAGCCCATGCGACTTGGCTGCGGCAACGACCGGGTCGATCTGTTCGGCGATGTGCTTGTCGATGTCGATCGGCTTCTTGGCTTCATTGTTGAAACGCCGTGTGTAGAAGGCCAGCCGGATTGTATTGAGACCATGCTCCCTGCAATATTTTGCCACCGCATCGTCCAGGCTTGCATTGCCGAAGATTACATTTCGGCAATACCCAATTCCCGCCGGAATGAAATATTGTTCGCCCTCCTTGGATCGAGGTGAGGTCACAAGGTGTTTCCCCTTCACGCGCAACCACACGTGATCATTTGATGTGGCATTCGTTTCGACCGGGGCAGTCCAGCCGACCGGGCAGCAGAACGCGACTCCAGCTGCCATAGCCGCGCTGATGAAGCGGAGGACAGCTTGTGGCGTACCCGTATGGGTGCGAGGAGACATTGGAATGAGCTTCATATTGACAGCTAACGTTAGGAAAAATGGCCTATTGTATTCTGATCGTTCGCGATCATCTATGCAACCTGCCCTTGATCCGTTCGGAAGCGTTTTTTGTGCTTCAGATGATAAGGGCATAGAAAGGGCAGTAACCTTTTGCCGAGCGAGGCTGAAAATATCAAAAACACCTTGTTTTGTAGAGTACCCCGGCTTGGATTCGAACCAAGGACCAATTGATTAAGAGTCAACTGCTCTACCAACTGAGCTACCGAGGCATTGGGGTCTGGCGGATTGGCGAGGTGGCCAATATCGCTGACAGTTGGGAGACTAGCGTGGAGCTCTGCTGTGGCAAAGCAAAAAATCACAAGCAAGGTGGCGACATCGCGTGACGGCGCGTATTGCGTTGTCCGCTCATAATTTCGTTGGAGTCGTTCGGACTTTCGCGCATGACAGGCCTGCTTACATGAGTTTCATACATGAATCACGATTGACCCTGCGTTTGGCAGTACCGCTGATGATTGGTCAGTTGAGCCAGATGCTGCTTGGGGTCGTGGATACGCTGATGGTTGGTAAACTGGGTGTGACCGAGCTGGCGGCGCTGACCTTTGCCAACTCGCTGTTTTATGTGCCGTTTATCTTCGGCATCGGGTTGCTTTCGTCAGTGTCGGTTTTCAGCTCCAACGCGCGTGGCTCTAATGATGCGGCCAAGGCGCGTGCGAGTTGCCTTGACGGCATGTGGATGGCTTTGTGGATCGGTCTGTTGCTGTTTGGGGTCGCATGGTTTCTTTCGATGCGACTGCATTGGTTTCATCAACCCCCCGAAGTCGCTGCGAGCATGGTCGGGTATTTTCGGATTTTGATGGCCTCGATGGTGCCGGCGCTGGCCTCGATCGCGTTGAAGAATCATGCGGATGCGCTGAACCGCCCATGGCCACCGTTTTGGATATTTCTTGGCGGGGTTTTGCTCAATGTCGCTCTCAATTGGTTTTTGATTTATGGAAACATGGGTTTTCCTAAATTGGGATTTGAGGGTGCGGCGTGGGCGACGCTGATTGCCAGGACGGCGATCCTCTTGGCGATGTTGGTTTGGCTGAGGCATGTCGGATTGAAAGATTGGGTGCCCGAGTCGTGGCTGCGTTTGGGAAAGTTGGCGGGCATGAAAAAACTCATGTCCATCGGTGCGCCTGCGAGTTTGCAGATGCTTAGTGAGGTGGCGGCATTTTCAGTGACGGGATTGATCATGGGGCGCTTCGGTCGTGATGCGATGGCTGCGCATCAAATTGCGATCACGCTGGCGGGCTTGGCGTTCATGGTGCCGCTGGGGCTTTCCATGGCGTTGACCGTGAGGGTTGGTGAGGCGCATGGTGCGGGGGAATCGCATCGGCTTTCGCCGATTGTTTGCTCTGGTTGGATTCTCCTCTTCGTGTACGCGCTGATGGCGGCGGGAAGTTTTCTCCTCTTTGGCAGGGAAATGGCATTGGCTTTTACCTCATCGGCGGAGGTGGCGGGCATTGCGGCGTCGATACTGGTAATCGTGGGAATTTTTCAGGTATTTGACGGCTTGCAGGTTGGCTCATCTTCGATGCTGCGTGGATTGCATGATGCGCGAATGCCGGCCTTGATCGGCTTTGTGGCTTACTGGGTTGCGGGATTGCCGATGGCTGCATGGTTGGCATTCCGCGGCGGTCTGGGTGCGCCGGGCCTGTGGTGGGGTTTGGCGATAGGTTTGTTTGTAGCCTGTGCGACTCTGGGTCCACGCTTGTGGTTTCGCGTCCGGCGTGATAAGCCATCCGTGTGATAAGGCTCGTGCCCTTGCTGTGGATGATTTTGACGACAGCCCTATTTGGTCAGTTGCAGACATTTCGAAATTGCAGCTTTGTCGCAAAGGATTGGGCGGATGGTGACAGCTTTGCGGTGAAGTTTCCCGATGGCAAAGAGAGGACCGTGAGGCTTTATGGCGTTGATTGCATCGAGATGCATGTGAAGGGCGATGATACCAATGCGCGGCGTTTGCGGGATCAACGCCGGTATTTCGGCATTGCCGACATCACGATTGCTAAATCGGTTGGTGATGCGGCGAAGGCCAGCTCTGCCGAGTGGATGCAAAAGCCATTCACCGTGCGAACGATATTTGCTGACGCGCGTGGCGATGGTCGATTTGAACGGATCTATGGATTTGTGGAATTGGCCGACGGGCGCGATCTGTCCGAGGCCTTGGTCGAGTCGGGCCTGGCGCGGGCGTTTGGCGTGGTGCGGCAACTGCATGATGGCCGAGCTGGAGAAGAATGGACCGAGCATCTCAAGGATCTTGAATTGATCGCTGCACGCAAAGGTCTTGGCGCATGGAAGCACACCGATTGGTCGAAGCTCGCGGAGGAACGCAAAGAGGCGCGTGATGAGGTGAAGGAAATCAAGGTCGCGCAGGGTGAGGAAAATGCGAGCGAGGACAATCCGGTTGATCTCAACAAAGCGACGATTGAGGAACTCATGAAGCTGCCCAAGGTTGGCAGGAAAACGGCGGAGGAAATCATCAAGGCAAGGCCGTATCGATCGCTGAAGGATCTCGACAAGGTTTCCGGCATCGGTCCGAAAACGCTTGAGCTCATTGGTCCGCTGGTGAGGGTTGGGGGGAGTGGTAAAAGCTGAAAAGTTGAAGATGATTTAAGTTTCAAGTTTTCAGTTTCAAGAGAAGAGATGTGCAAGAAGATGCGGCCTCTTCATCTCGCCCCAATAACCAATGACTTTTCCTCAAGACTCTTCGATTTCCGCGCGGGACATGGAGAAGGCGGCGAGTTCGTTCACTTCTTCGAGGGTTGTGACATGGCAAAGTTTTTGGCGCAGTTCGCGGGCTCCGGGAAAGCCTTTGCAGTAGGCCATGAGTCTTGAGCGCATGGAGGTGAGCGTTTGTTTTTCGCTGCCGTAGCGTTCGCTTTCGATGGCGAGGCGGCAGTGGCGGATGACCAGTTGCCAGCGTTCGTCGAGATCGATCGGCGGGAGGTCGGTGCCGGTTTCGATGAAGTGCCGAGCTTCGCGAAAGACCCATGGGTTTTGCATCGCGGCGCGTCCGATCATGACGCCTGAGACGGCGGTTTCGCTGCGGCGCTTGATCACATCTCGGCCGCAAGTGATGTCACCATTGCCGATGACCGGGATGCGCACCGAGCGGGCAACCGAGTCGATGACATTCCAATCGGCCTCGCCGCCGTAGCCTTGGGCGCGGGTTCGGCCGTGCACGGTGATGGCGCTCATGCCGGTGTCTTCGAGAATTTTCGCGACCTCGACCGCGTTGATTGATTCAGAGTCCCAGCCGGTGCGGATTTTTGCGGTGACCGGCACATCGCCTCCAACCGCATGGGCAACGCCGGATGCAACTTCCGCCAGCACAGGGCAATTTTTCAGCAGCGAAGATCCGCCATTTTTTGCGACCACCTTGTTCACCGGGCAACCGAAATTAATGTCGATGAAATCGGGTTTTTTCCAATCGATGATTTTCTTCGCCGCTTCGCCCATGCGTTTGCCATCGGCGCCGAAGAGTTGCACGCCGATCGGGCGTTGATCGTCGCTGAACTCGGTGTACTTGCGGGTGCGGTCGTCGCGTTGGAGGATTCCCTCGGCGGAGACAAACTCCGTGACCATCACATCGGCTCCGAGTTCCTTACAGATTTGGCGAAAAATCACATCCGTGACTCCGGCCATCGGCGCGAGGTAAAGCGGAAAGCGGTTGTTGGAGAACCAGGCGAGCACGGGTGAAATCAACATTGGGGCTGCCGGCGCGTCCACTCCGCATCAGCGTGCGTGTGACATCAAAGTTCGCCTTCGATGAGGTCGTCGAGGGTCTGGCGTTTGCGCACAAGAGTTGCGGTGGAGCCCTCGACGAGCACCTCGGCGGGCAGCGGGCGAGAGTTGTAATTCGAGGCCATCACAAAGCCGTAAGCTCCGGCAGACATCAACGCAATTGAATCACCGGGGGCAAATTGCGGGAGTTCGCGGTCCTGGCAGAAAAAGTCACCGCTTTCACAGATCGGGCCGACCACATCGACCTTGGTGAGAGCCGCAGAAGAGGGTTTTTTGAGTGGTATGATTTCGTGATGGCCTTCGTAAAGCGCGGGGCGGATCAAGTCGTTCATGCCGGCATCAACGATGCGGAATGTTTTGGCGGCACCTTTCTTTTCGTAAAGGCAACGGGTGATGAGGACGCCTGCATTGCCGACGATAAAGCGGCCTGGCTCGACGAGGATCTTGAGACCAAGCTCCTTGAGCCGTGGGACAACTTCGCGTCCGTATTGCTCGATGGTCAGCGGACGTTCGCTTTCGGTTTTGTTTTTCCACCACTGAGATGCGCCGGATTCGAGCGAGTTCTGATAGACGATGCCGATGCCGCCACCGATCGACCAGAATTCGATGCCGTGGCGTTCCTTGAGTTGCTTGGCGAGTGGGGCAACCTTTTCGACAGCTTCAACAAACGGTGATACCGAGGTGAGTTGCGAGCCGATATGCATTTGCAAACCCCGCAGCCGGATGTTGGGCAGTTCCCTTGAAGCGCGATCGTAGAGGCTGGCGATGGCATCATAATCGACACCGAATTTGTTTTCCGATTTTCCTGTGGAAATGTACTTGTGCGTTTTCGCGTCGACATTCGGGTTCACGCGCACGGCCGCGGGAGCGATCATGCCAAGTTCGCCTGCGACTTCGTTGAGGTAGCGGAGCTCTTCCTCGCTCTCGACATTGAATGAATAGATGCCTTGCTCGAGTGCATAGACGATTTCATCGCGGGTTTTGCCGACGCCGGCAAAAGTGCAATGGGCTGGATCGCCACCGGCCTTGATCACTCGAAAAAGTTCACCACCCGAAACGATGTCGAAGCCAGCGCCCTCCTGCGCGAGAAGGCGCAGAACCGAAAGGTTTGAATTCGCCTTCACCGCATAAGCAACTTCGTGATCGACGCCGGTGAGTGCCTTGTCGAGGCGGCGATAGTGATCGACGATTGTTGCGGCGGAATACACATAGAGAGGTGTGCCGTATTCCTCGGCCAGTGAGTCGAGTTCGACGTCCTCGCAGTGGAGTGAAGCGTTTTTGTAGGAAAATCCGTGCATTGCGGGGTGTTTGTTAAACGCTTGCGGGGCCCGGGTAAAGCCCGTAACGCAGGCTTTGGACCATTGCCGGCTATGCTACAAGCTTGCAATGCTGTCGCCAATCAACGATCTGAATCCATGCCCCAGCCGCATAAAATCGCGCTTTTTGGCGGAACTTTCGATCCGGTGCATCTGGGGCATCGACACATGGCAGAATCCGCCGTGAAGGCATTCGGGCTCGATGAGGTTCGCTTCATTCCGTGCCGGATCTCGCCCCACAAGCAGGGGACGGCTCCAGCCGAGGCGGAGCATCGTCTTGCGATGTTGCGTCTTGCTATGGGCGACGCGAAATGGGCGGTAATCGATGAGGTCGAAGTGCAGCGCGATGGGCCTTCATTTTCATACGAAACAGCCGAGCTGGTTCACGCCCGATTTCCCGATGCGAAATTGTATTGGATCATGGGCGGCGACCAGTGGGAGGCCTTGCCGCGGTGGAAGCACCCCGAACGGCTTGCGCAACATGTTGAGTTCATCGTTTTTTCACGAGGGGGAAACCTTGTGAATCGCGATTATTTCACCATGCACCCCATTGCCGACGAGCACCCCGCATCTGCGACCGAGATACGCAAAAGGGTGGCCTCAGGCGGGTCGTTTCACCATTGGCTCAAACCCGAAGTGGCAGAATACATCCGCACGCATCGCCTCTACGGGGCGTCATGCGAAAATTCGCATGCTTATTGATGCGAAGTTTTTCCGGTGGCAAACCACCAGAGCCAGAGGAGGCTGAGCAAAATCGCGGAGAGTCCGACATGCAGTACCTGGACCCATGAATAAATGTGGATCTGCGACATTATCACGCCAAGGATCATTTGGATCAACACGATGAGTAGACAGCATTTTTCGACCTTTCCCGCACCACCGCGGCGGTGATGCTTGCTTTCACGCCATGCCCACAGAGTGAGGCCGAAGACGACCCACGAGAAACTCCTATGAAGCAGGTATTTCCATGATTGTTCGAGTTCACCGATCCACTCCGAGCGTGGCGCGCTGTGGTGGAATTTAGACATCGCATCGGTGAGCTCGCGCACTTGTGAGCCGAGGATTCCGGTGAAGATGACTGATCCGAGAAGCAGGGTGAGCAGTAGCCGCAATTTAGCCCTTGCGCCTTCATTCATTTCCACACGCCATGGCTGGTCGCCACCGCGCCAGGCGCAGTAAGCGAGCATGCCGGTGAGAGACATCGCGAGCGCAAGGTGGGCGGTGAGCACGCCGGGTTTGAGTCCGCTGTAAACAACCCTTGCGCCCATCCATGCATTGATCAGAACCACCAGCACCGAAGCGAATGCCATGCAGAAAACCAGCGGTCGTTTCGACCTTTGCCAGAAAGATGCGACGAATGTGGCGAGCGTGAAAAAACCAACCGGCAGGCTGCAAAGTCGGTTGATGAATTCCGTCCAAACATGTCGTGGGTTGAATTCTGCACGCAGGTTTTCGACGCTGATGGTTGATGGATCGCGGCCCATGCGTTCGGCCTTTCGTTGGAATTTTTCGATCTGAAGTTTTTCAAAATCCACCTGATCGGCGCTCGTCGGTGGGATAAGACAGCCCCAGCAGGTTGGCCAGTCCGGGCAACCCATGCCGGAGCCTGAAACACGCACCACCGCGCCAACAAAGATCAGGAAAAGCAGCGAAACCAAAGCCGCAGTGGCCAATTTTTGAAATCGGGTCATCGCCATGCGCGAAGAATGCTGACTCACTGGCCGGACACCAGAGAAAAACATATTTCCCCAAATTCCCCAGTTGGCGAATTCGTATGATGCGGCTATTTTTGCCGCGTGTTGTCTGATTTCCAAACGCCCCCACATTCCTTGCGCGGCAAGTTGCTGCTTGCTGCTCCGGTATTGCGGGACGAGTTCCGGCGCACGGTGCTTCTGGTGAGTTTGCACAACCGGAATGATGGCGCGTATGGCTTGGTTTTGAATCGCCCGACGGGAAAAGTCGTTGGTGATCTTCTGTACGGGGAACAGTTTGAACTTTTGAAAAAAATTCCCGTGTTTGCCGGCGGGCCGGTGATGTCGGATCAGCTGATGTTTTGCTCCCTTTGGTGGACGCCCAAGCGCGGGCTCAACTGGGCGATGCGCATATCGGCGGAAGAAGCCTCCCTTCAGTCGCGCCGTGCGGGCTGCATGGTCAGTGCTTATCTGGGCTACTCCGGATGGAGCCCGGGGCAGCTCGAAAGTGAAATGATGCGCGATGCCTGGTACGCGACCGAGCCTTCAAAGGACATGCTGGGCGTTGGCAAGGACGAGGGCATGTGGCGCACATTCCTTGGTCGGATATCGCCTCTGCATCGGATCCTTGCCGAGGTGCCCGATGATCCTTTCCTCAATTGAAGATTCTGTGATTGCCCGATGTGCCTACATGCCTTTCCCTGCGTGTGCGCCAGCCTTTTCCGAAAATCATCGAAAAATTTCCAATGTCCCAAACCAGCATCGAGTTCAGCCCGATTGATGAGATCATCGCCGAGATTGCGGCGGGCAGGCTCGTGATTTGCGCCGATGATCCGTCGCGCGAAAATGAGGCCGACCTGATCGGTGCGGCTTCGCTTTGCACTGCGGAAATGGTGAACTTCATGGCGGTGCATGGCCGCGGTCTGATTTGCGCGCCTTTGGTTGCCGAACGCACCGAAGAGCTTGATCTGCCGCAAATGACGCGTCGCAACACCGAGGGACACAAGACCGCGTTTACCGTAAGCGTCGATGCCGCCAAGGGCGTGGGCACCGGTATTTCCGCCGCCGACCGTGCGCACACGATTCGTTTGCTCGCCGACAAATCGGCCGGAGCCGACGACTTCGTAAGACCAGGTCATGTATTTCCGCTTCTCGCTATACCCGGTGGCGTGCTGCGTCGCGCCGGGCACACTGAAGCTGCTGTTGATCTCGCTCGTCTGGCGGGTCTGCCCGAAGCCGCGGTGATCTGCGAAATCATCAATGACGATGGCACGATGGCACGCGTTGGTGATCTTGGTGAATTTCAGTGCCGCCATGGACTTAAAGCCTGCACAATCGCGCAACTCATCGAATACCGCCGCCGTTCGGAGAAACTCGTATTGCGCGAGGAAATCATCAAGATGCCCACCGATTTCGGCGAGTTCGACTGCCATCTCTATCGGGTCGCCACCGACTTGAGTCACCACCTCGCCCTCACGCGGGGTGAAATCGACCCGAACGTGCCAACTCTCGTGCGCGTGCATTCCGAGTGCCTCACAGGCGATGTGTTCCATTCGCAGCGCTGCGATTGTGGCGGTCAACTTGCGGCGGCACTCGAACGGATTTCACAAGAGGGCGGTGTCCTGCTTTACCTGCGCCAGGAGGGCAGGGGAATCGGTCTGCCGGCCAAGATTCGCGCCTACAAGCTCCAGGAACAGGGCATGGATACGATCGAGGCCAACGAAAAATTGGGCTTCGCGGCTGATCTTCGTGAGTACGGCATGGGCGCGCAAATTCTCTGTGATCTCGGAATTCGTAAAATACGCCTGCTCACCAACAATCCGAAAAAAGTTGTTGGTCTCGAAGGCTATGGCCTCGAAATCACCGAGCAAATCCCGCTCTCACTGCCCGCCAACTTGCACAACGAGAAGTATTTGGAAACCAAGCGCCTGCGCATGGGGCATGCGCTCTGATCCATTGGTTGCCAGGCATCGTTTTTCGCGGGAAAGTCTTTGTTTTACTTCACGGCGTTTTGCCCACAATCTGCTGGCATGGAACTCGACCTGATCGACGTGCAGTTCGACCTGCATGATGTCAAGCCGCGCGAGCTGGAGGAGGCGATGGAGGATCCCTTCGCGGTGCGCTTCATTCCCGATTGCGAGCGACAGGATGGGGCTTCGCGTTTTTATTCACTCGGTCGCACGGTTTCGGATCGCTATCTGTTCACTGCTTTCTGGACCGACGGCAAAATCACCCGCGTCGTCGCCACGCGCGAAATGACCGAAGCCGAACGAAAATTTTACGATCGCAAATACGCCGACTATCGTTGATCGAAAATCTTTACCTCCTCACAAAGGCATCCCATGAAAGCCATCCACAATTGGTCTGAAATCCCGGAATTTTCCGACGAAGCAGCGGAAGCGCGTTTTTGGCAAACCCATGAGCTTGATAGCCGTCTGATGGCCGCATCGGTTCATGAATCGGACTCGCGCGATTCGACGACCATCACCCTGCGCTTCGACCCGCGCATGCTTTCACGCATCAAGCGCATAGCGCGTTCGAGATTTCTGAATTACCAATCGATGATGAAGCAATGGCTGGCGGAGAGACTCGAGGAGGAGATGCGCAAACAGTGAGTCGTCTTTGTTTGCCTCGTCATCCCTTGATCTGGTTCATGGCCGTGTTGGCATGGATTCGTACGATCTGGTTTTTGTCCTCCATTCCGGGAGATAAGAACCCGCAGTTGAAATTGCAGATCGACAAGGTTGCGCACTTTCTTGCTTTCGCAGGCGGCGGCATGCTCATCGCGGGTCTGTTCACGACTCTCACGCTGGTGGTGTTGCACCGCAAAATTCGCTGGGATTGGATCATTCCCGCCTCTGCGATTTCCATCGGCCTGCTGGGGTGGCTTGATGAATGGCACCAGTGTTTCACGCCCGGCCGCAACGGCGCCAATATGGCCGATTGGAGCGCAGACCTCCTCGGCGGCATTGCCGGAGCTTTTGCATTTCGTTGGATACATCATCGCCTCGGTCATGAAGGCCAAGGTGTAAGTCCCTGACAAAAACGAGAGTGGGAAAACGAGGGTGGGGATTGACGCACCTGGAACGATCATCAAACCTTTGTCCATGTCTCGTCCTGGATTGATCCTCAAACTCAACTGCCCCGATCAGGCGGGCATTGTCGCAAAAATTGCCAACTATGTGGCTGGCCATCGCGGCAATTTGGTCGAGTTCAATCAGTTCTCAGACTCGCTCGGCGGCAGGTTTTTTGCGCGGCTTGAAATCGACACCAGCGACCTCGATGTCGAGGTGCAGGATTTCATCGAAGGCTTCGGCACGCTTGGAAGATCGCTGCAGGCGGAGTGGCACTTCCGCCGCTTACCCTACCGCATGCGCACTGCCTTGTTGGTCACCAAGACCGACCACTGCCTCAACGAAATCCTCTGGCGCACCGAGCTTGGCGAACTGCCCATCGAGATCACCTCGATCATCGGCAACCGCCCCAACTGCCGCCCGATCGCCGATCGCTCGGGCATCGCCTTTCACGAGATCGACATGGATGGCGATAAACGCACTTCCGGCTTCGCCAAAATCCGCCATCTGATCGAGCAACAGAATGTCGAGCTGATCGTGCTCGCCCGTTTCATGCAGATCCTGCCCGATGATTTCTGCCGAGATTTCGCAGGTCGCATCATCAACATCCACCACAGTTTCCTGCCCGCCTTCATCGGTGCCAATCCTTACAATCAGGCCTACGAACGCGGGGTGAAACTCATCGGTGCCACTTGCCATTACGTCACTGCCGATCTCGATGCCGGCCCGATCATCGAGCAGGAGGTCGAACGCGTGCACCACTTCCATACGCCCAATGATCTCGTGCGGCTTGGCCGAAACTGCGAGCGCGTCGCCATCGCCAAGGGCATCCGCTACCATGTCCACGATCGCACGATCATCGACGGTCAGCGTGCCATTGTTTTCCCGGATTGACCGAATTGCAGGCTTTACAAGCCCCGCTCAAATCACTACAATACCTGCCCGCGCAAGGAGAGGTGGCTGAGTGGTCTAAGGCACCCGATTCGAAATCGGACGTGGGGTAATACTCACCGTGGGTTCAAATCCCACCCTCTCCGCCATTTTGATCATAATGGTTAGCTTAGCGGTTCCATACCAAACCTGATGAAGAGTCAGGTTATTATAATTTCATGGCGGGAGTGGAACGGCGGTGCCGGGGATTTGGAAGTAATCAAAGAATCGGCTCGGGTGGCCGAGGTGGAGTCGCTCCTGAATCAATGGGAAATTTATGCCGATGCCAATGAAGGGATGACGATCGCCGCGGTCGGAGAGAGGGTCTTGGCGATCTTCGAAATCACGGGTTCCATAACCGACAAGCACATCGACCCAGTCGAGCCATGATCTTTCACGCATCCAGCCTTTGAGTGGAAAGGCGAGCATCCAACGAGAGCCTTCGTAATCGGTGAAGATGTCCATTTCTTCGCCGCTGCGGACTTTGGTCGATGGGAAGTATTCCCAACGGAACTGCACTCTTTTTCCGAATTCGGGAAAACGCTGGCGCAGGTATTCTAATCCAACGCCGGCAACATTGAATGCCTGGTCTTCCCAGCTGAACCCGTGTTCATCGGAAAATCCGTCGCCGACCTCGATGAGGGTCGTGGCAAGCATGCTGCTGCAGGCGCCCAGCAGTGCGGCATCATCATTTTCATAACCCCATCCTTTGCAAAGTGACGAGGTAATTGCGGTGATCACCGCACTGGTGTAGGCGTGGCCCAATTTGTCGGCACCGCCTGAGTCCGTACTGGATTCAAACCATCCCTCGCTGTTGTAAGCAAAGGCGGATTCACCCCAACCCCATTGCGCGAACCCATAACCGGTAATGACTGCAACGATCCCAAGATTCATGGCGATCGCCTTTTGCTCGCGGGTCCATTGATGGGAAAAATCCGATGCCAAGTCGGGCTCTTGGGCATCGGTGTTCGATATCGAAAATCCCGTCAGGCCAAGACAGAAGAGAGACCTAACTACCGACAGAAGCCGCACGCTTCACATGACAACGGATTGGATTGGCCCGCCAATTCGATTTCCTTACGCGATCAAGGAAGCTTCGGGATTCAATTGATCAGTTTGAAGTGAAGAGATTCAGAGCTCGCTTCAGTCCTCAACCTCAACCGTGAGGTTGATTTCCACGGCGACATTGAGCGGGAGGGCGGCGGCACCGAGGGCGGTCCGGGAGTGTTTGCCTTTGTCGCCAAGGAGCGCTACTAAAAACTCTGAAGCGCCATTGATGACCTGCGGGTGGTCGTAGAAATCCGCTTCGGAATTTACAAAGCCGTTGAGGGCGATGATTTGCTTGATCTTGTCGAGTGAGCCGATTGCATCGCGGATTACGGCAAGGCGATTGAGCATGATCATGCGGGCCGCTTCCTTGGCTTCATCGATGGAGACTTGGGTGGGAACTTTGCCGACGACCTTGCGGGAGCCTTCGATGGGGAGTCCGCCGGAAAGAAAGAGCATATTGCCGGAGCGCACGCAGTTCACATAGGCGGCGACAGGAGTGGGGACTTCTGGAAGGGAGAGGCCCATGGAGTGGAGTTTGGCGAGAATGTTGTCGTTCATGGATTGATATGTGATAATTCTACAAAAAGAGTGCGGCGGATAAAATTTGAATGGTGATAGACGGCGCGGGAGATGCTCGTAAGGGTGAGTCTTGGAAGATTATTTGGGTGGGTGAGATTTGCCGGGTTTTGCCGGTGGGAATTGATCGGTGAGCAGGGCGACGAGTTGTTGACCTTGATTGGTGAGAGTCGCTTGGTTGCCTATTCCGGTGATAAGATTTCGCGTGAGGTAGCGGTGGGGTATGGCAGAGGGCTTTACGGAGGTCACAACCGGAGCATTTACCTTGCGACTGCTTGGTGTGAAACTGATCGGTTGACCTGTGGTGCTGAAGCTGATTTCCCAGGATTTTTGATTTTCGGTGGATCCTTTCACAATCCATGGGTGGCGTTTGGCGAAATCGGGAATGCCTATGACGGGCGTGGTCACTTTGAAGTAGGCCGGGGTTTTGGTGACGAAGTCGCTGAAACGAATTTCGGAATTGCTTCGGTGTTCGAGAAAGAAGCGTGCGATATCGGTGCCGATGAGGTTCATGCCGTTAAAATTTCCCTGCGTATTGAGGCCCCGGCCGTAATGTTCGTGCCAGTCCTGGTAGCGTGGGCTCATGAGCATGGCCAACTCGAGGTGGAGGTGGGCTCGGACGCGGTCGATGCCCTCTCCGGTGTAACCCATGCGGCCAATGACTGAGCCGGCGTTGACTTTGTCGCCTGGCTGACAGGTTATTTCTGCAAGGTGGGCGTAAAGCGAGTAGATTGCGCAACCGTCCCAATCGTGTTCGATGACAACATACTTGCCGTAGTTGCTGCGTCCGGCCAACGGGCTGATGTGAACGACGCGGCCTGCGGAGATGCTGGAGACCAGATCGAGTGGATTGCCTGCGCGGTCTCGCTTCACGGGGGCGATGTCGATGCCTTCGTGGAATTTCGTGAGCAGCACCTCGTTTTCAAACCGGAAGGCATTTCGGACAAAGCCGAAAGATCCACCCTCCCATGGCTTGCTAATCACCCCCTCAAAATTGCGATCCACATGCATGTAAAAAAGTTCCGGTTCGTTGCTGAACAGGTGACTGTTTTCCGTGGGGAGCCGTAGATCCTGCGCAGCGTGTAGGATGCCGCAGAATGCGAGGCAATTGAACAATAGGCGAATCATCTTCTTAATTCCCGTTAGTTCTTTTTGTCGCTTTTCTCGCCTGCGCGTTTGATGGATTCATCCAAGCTGGAAAGATCCGCAGTTGTGATACCTTTCCATATCACGAGGACTCCATCATTGATTGGTTGATCGATCAGAACAGCGTCTATCAATCGACCGTTTACTTGGGCCACCAGCCAGCGCTCCTGATTGATGTTGGTGAGGGCCGAGAGTCTTCTTGAGGCGCTTTCCTTGAGTCTGAATGCGGCCCCGTATCCGTCACCCGAATCTGAAGGAAACGGGCTGTATGAAACAACATCCTTCAAACTGATCTCAGGCAAGCGTCTGAAGAAGCGTTTTTGCCCGTTGTTGAGAGTGTGGGGAAAAATCATTTTCGGGTTATCGCTCGCCTCGGTCTCGATGTGGAACGATACGCTAGCTTTTTTATCGGCCTTGCCTGCGGCAAACAGGGGGGAGCAAGCGGCCAAAAGAAACAACATTCCCAAGGTGGCGGACAATGATCGCATGGGCTCAATGAAGCAGAGGGATGCGAATGAGGAAGAAAATTTGAATGCCGGAGACATTTTCCCAAACGGCTGAAAACCATTGCCCGATGCAAAAAAGACGCTGCTTGCGCAGCCAAGAGTCATCGTTTTAAATATCCGCATGCACGAGAAAATCCTCCTGACGCGTGAAGTAGCGGCGATTCAGATTCCAAGTGGCGATGCGCTCACGCTTCCTGCCGGTACCGAGGTTTACATCACCCAAACACTCGGCGGTACTTTTACGGTGGCGACCAGCCAAGGCCTTGCACGCATTTCTTCGAAAGACGCCGATGCGCTTGGTGTCGATATGGCGGAGGAGAAGAAAAAACAGGAAGAATCAGAACGCCTGAAGGACGCGCCGATTGAGGAACAGGTATGGGGTCAACTCAAGGGGGTGTATGATCCCGAGATTCCGGTGGACATCGTCAACCTGGGTCTCGTCTACGATTGTGTTGTCGAAAAGGAAGGAGATAAAACCATCGTTTCGGTCAAAATGACTCTTACGGCTCCGGGCTGCGGAATGGGTCCTGTGATCGCTGCAGATGCCCAGGCAAAGATCATGACCATCAACGGTGTCGACGAGGCGCGAGTTGAGCTTGTATGGGACCCTGCATGGAATCAGGAAATGATTTCGGAAGAGGGTCGCATGAAGCTTGGGATGGTTTGATGATCCCATGCATTCGAGCTCATTTTCATCATTGATGAGTTGAGTCGATGTAGGCGATGATTGTGGGAATCGTGGATTCCAGCACATCGGCCACTTTTTCATAGGCGATCGGTCCCATTCCGATCGGATCAGGCACATCCAAGCCTTGGCGTTTGTCAGGAATGCCTGAGAATTCGCGGATAAGAAAAAACTTTTCAGCATGGGAAGGGAAGTGCCTTTCCAAGGTTGCGAGATGTCCTTCGGTCATTGCGAAAACATGACTGGCATCTGCGAGTATTTTCTCCGTGATTTGCCGGCTTTTAAAGCCATCAAGATCGGCATTACGCTTTTTAAGAATCTTGAGGGTCTCTTTGCTCGCGGGAGAGCCTTTGCTCGCGGCGACACCTGCCGAACTTGTGACAAGATCGTTGCGTCCTTGAATGGCCTTGCGAAACAAGCCCTCCGCCATGGGACTGCGGCATGTGTTTCCGGTACAGACGAAAAGTATGTGCAGTGGAGCAGGCATTGGGTGCGGCAAATCAGATTACCCTATGCGCTCCGATCGACGGACGCGAGGCGAAAATTTGTGCGGAGATGCCGGTTTTTTCATGATACTCGGCAGCAAGCTTGCCTGCGATTTCATCGGCTCTCGCTGTTTCGCAAAGTGTGACAGTAGAGCCCCCAAAGCCACCACCAGTCATGCGTGCTCCGATCACCCCTCCGCTGCGACCGATGGTCTCGGCGATTTTGACGAGAATATCGAGCTCATGGCATGACACCTCGAAATCGTCGCGCAGTGATTGATGGGAAGCGGCCATGAGGGGGCCAAGTTTTTCATAATCACCACTTTCAAGGGCATTGGCCGCTTCGATGGTGCGGGAAATTTCACTCACCACATGACGTGCCCTGCGGTTAACGGGATCACCCATTTTTTCCCAATGTTTTTCAACATCGCGCATCGTCACATCGCGCCATGAACCCTTGTTGATGATGGCGAGCGCGTCCTCCGTGTGTTTGCGCCGCAAAGCGTAGCCACCATCGGACAATTCATGATGAACCATTGTGTTGGATACCAAAACGGTAAGTTCGGGATTCGCAAAAGGAATGAGTTTTGGTCCTCCTGTCATGCAATCAATAAGCACCAGCTTGTCCTGTTTGCCGAAAGCCGACGCAAATTGGTCCATGATGCCGCAGGGTACATGAGCGAAATCATGTTCCGCCTTTTGGCAGAGAAGAGCCTTTTCACGAGTTCCAAGATCGATGCCGAGAAGTCCTTCGAGAAAGGTTGCTGTCGCGCACTCCAAGGCGGCTGATGATGAAAGCCCCGCTCCACCAGGAACAGAAGATATGATGCATGCGTCAAACCCAGGCACTGTATGCCCGAGATCCTGAAATCCTCGGATCACGCCGCGCAGGTAATTCGTCCATTTGGGTTCCCCTTCTTGGATCGGATTTGATATTTCAAATTCCGCGATAGCGTCGCCGAGTGTTGTTGAAACACGCGCCGTGGATGTTTTGTTTGGCGTTCCGGATATCACAATGTAGCGGTCAATCGCAAATGGCAGGACGAATCCGTCACAGTAATCGATGTGTTCGCCAATCAAGTTGACGCGTCCAGGAGCAGCCACGGTGATGGAGGGCTTGGTGTTGAACGAGTTAAGAAAAGCGGATGTGGTTTGCGCCACGAGTTCCTTGAGCGGTGGATTTGGTTGAAGCATCGGATTATTTCGGGATATCGATTAATTGACGGATTGGTAGAGGCGCCTGCGGTAGCTTTGTACGGCTTGTGTCCAAACAGAATGGATGCTGTCCGCTGAGCGCAACCACACAGCGCGGTGCATCAGTAGCATGGCAGGGCCAAGATAAAGAAGCTCGGAAAGTTCGTCTTTACTCAAGCTGGCAGGGCCGTTCACAAGGCATCGTTCGGCAAGGGCTTCTTCGCCAGAGCGCAGTTCAACATTTTCAAGCAGCGACACATGCATTCCATTTACATAAGGATCGACCACAGCGGCAATGATGCCGTGACGATCCTCGCAAGTGGCGTCCAGAGCGGGGTCAATGGCCGCATTGGCATTTTGGGCAAGCGTCACCACGGATGGAGGGAAGTTTTCCTCCGGAGTGTTCAATATCCCGTGCTTGGCAAGCTTGAGTCCATAGCGCACGCGACTCGTCCATACGGAAACCGGTGCTGATAGCAAAAGCCCAAGAAGAATGGGGGAGATCCATGCGGTGAATGTCATGTTGATCATCAATGCCACGCAGGTCCACGCGATGCCGAGAATGGTTGGAAATGCATGGAAACGAATGGCATCCCCCCAGGATGTGCCATCGGTTTCCCGGTTTTGATTTCCCCATCCGACTGCACGGCCGAACAGAATGCTGATGACCATGAGGGTGTGTGACGCCATGATGCAAGGTGCGAGCAGGATGGAGACGATGCTTTCCATGGTGACTCCCGCAATGATTCGGAAAACGCCGCCGAATGATTTGCGCAACTGGGCAACAAGCAGGGCGCGAAACATCGAGATGATTTTGGGGAGGAAAAGCAGTGCAAAAATGAATGATGTGAGGATAATGCTTTGTTGGATGCCATTGAAGCCAAACCAGCGTTCGACATAGCTTTCGAACGGCAACTGGCTCAGCTCGCTGGTTGAGCGATCCCATGCGACCCAGGTTCCCAAGAGCAGGAAGAGAAACCACAATGGGCTGCCAAGGTAAGCCATGATGCCCATGAAAAGATGCATTCGTACCGAGAACGGAAGCTTGCGCGCAAAAATCAGCCAGAGGTGCTGGAGGTTGCCTTGACACCAACGGCGGTCGCGGATCAGGTGATCGACGAGTGTGGGTGGTGCCTCTTCGTATGTCCCTTCGATGTCCCATGCGAGCCAGACCTCCCAGCCTTCGGCAACCATCAATGCGGCCTCAACGAAATCGTGACTGAGGATGCGGCCGCCGAAGGGTTCGCGACCGGGAAGGGCGGGTAGCTCGCAGAACTCCGAGAAAGGCTTGAGCCTGATGAGTGCGTTATGGCCCCAGTAGCTGCCTCCTCCGAGCTGCCAGAAATTGAGACCGCGTATGAAGACCGCTCCATAAAGGCGCATGGCAAATTGTTGGAGCCGTGTGAAAACCGACGATCCACGGATGAGTTTCGGGGGCGTTTGAAGAATGCCGAGCCTTGGGTAATTTTCCATGACGCGGGCCATCTTCACGATGTCCGCGCCATCCATCAGGCTGTCGGCATCGAGCACAAGCATTGCCTCATAGCCGCCTCCCCATGTGCGGACAAAGTCGCCGATGTTTCCCGCTTTCCGATTTTCGTTCGTTCTACGGCGTCTGTAGTAGATCTGACCGAAGCCGCCCAGTTTCCTGCAAAGGTTTGTCCATGCGGTTTCCTCCATCAGCCAGAGATTGAGATCGCGGGTATCGCTGAGTATGAAAAAATCGAAATTTTCCAAATGGCCTGCCGCCTCGATGGATCGATAGATCGCTTCGATTCTCGCACATGTTTTGGTGCTGTCCTCGTTGTATACCGGCATCACCACCGCATGGCGTTTGCCAAGAGGGCCGGATTGGCCATCGGCAAGCTTGGTGATGCGGGCTGATCGATAAGATCCGCGCATCATGTCAATGGCGCCGAAAATCGCGTGAAACGAGCCAAGTGTCAGCAGACCGTTGAGCAGTGTGAAAATCGCGAGTAACGGGAAGTGGGCCTTCTGAAAGCCGAAGCGCCAGAACAAGTCGGCAAGCCAGAGGCTCGCAATCAGGTTGAATAAAATCACCGAACCGAAAAAAACGGCACGCCGCAGACGGGTAGCTTTGGCGCTGAAAAAAACGTTTCCCGAATCAGGTGGTGACAGGTCTGGAGCTTCCATCAGTCGAGCAGGAAAAACCATGCGGCCAGCGCAATGACGCCAAGCAGCACGGCAGTGAACATGAAACGAACGATGGGTTTGCGATCCATGGTTTGCCACCATTGGGCGGCGCCGCTGCCAATCGCGTTGAGCTCGAGCGGCTTGGGTACCATCGTTAGGGCGGCAAAGCGCGGACCGGCGGCAAGGTAGGATTTTTTCATGGCCTCAACGAAGGCTGGTGGCCATGGAGCTGGCGTGAGGAAGACGCTTTGCCATTTGTCCGGCATGCCGGCGAGAAGGAGCGCAAGACGACCGCGGGCAGCGAGCCGGCGGTTTTCCAGAGGAACATCCAAAACATCCTGGGTCCAGTTGGCGATTTCAGAAAGGGCTTCCTCCATCGCGAGAAGTCGCGCGGGCTTGTCCGGCTCCTTGCTGCGTCTTGATGACGCTCTCCACAAAATGCCACGAACGAGTTCGGCGACAAGCAGTCGATTGCGAAGCCGGAGCGCTTGCAGGTAGGCCTCGACAGCTGCATAGGCCTCCTCCCATTCGATCAGTTCCTGGTCGCTGAGGGGCGGCAGTCTGTCTAGGGATTGATGCGATGGACCCATGTTTCGGTGAGGTAGTTGTCACCGCGTTTCAGGCAGCAACGAAGCTCGATAGGACCGATGTCGGAAAGCTTGGAGTCATTGGTGGATGGTGCCACTTGAAACGACACACGCCAGCGATCGTCGGGAATTTGCTGGAGGTTGGTGCCTTGGATGACGACTTTTGCTGCGTTTTCACCGATCGTTTGTATTTGTGGGACGATGGGCATATCACCGCCTTGTTCAAGGTTGGTGCCCTTGAACTCGATGATGATTGTACGCTGGCCGGGCTGCCAGTCATGAATGCCGGTGCGGGTGGCAACCACATGACCAATGGATTGTGAAGGGTCGGGATCCATGGTCCAGTGCTGACGATAGGAAAACTCGACACGATCGCCAGGTTGCGGAGTGCGCGCGGGCTCCCACAAGGCGACGGTGTTGTCGGCAAGCTCGTTGTTGGTGGGAATTTCCATCAACATCACGCGTCCAGGTCCCCAATCTGAAGTTGGTTCGATCCAGAGTGACGGACGAAGGTGATAGGCGGCCTCATCGTCTTCGTAAGCACTGAAGCGCCGGTCGCGCTGAAGGAGGCCGAAGCCGTCACATTTGTCCATGTTGAAAAAACTGTACTCGAGTTTACCCGAATCATTGCAAATGGGTCTCCAGATTCTTTCACCAGTCCCCATTCGTATGGCAAGCCCATCTGAATCATGCACCTCTGGGCGGAAATCATCAAAACGACGACGGGAGTTTTCGCCGAACCAGAACATGCTCGACATTGGCGCGATGCCAAAGCGTTGCACCGCGCGGCGCGCGAAGATTACCGCACGAACCTCGACGATTGTTTCATTTCCAGGATGAACTTTGAAGGCATACGCGCCTGTGTATGAAGGCCCGTCGAGCAATGCATAAAAGCGTGCGTGGGTTTCACCAGGTTCGGGTTTCCGCAACCAGAACTCCCGAAAATTTGGAAATTCTTCGTTGATGCCTTCCAAGCCGGTATCCACCGCGATGCCGCGAGCTGAAATCCCCCAGCGCTGGTTCTTTCCAAGCGCGCGCCAATAGCTCGCGCCTTGGAACGCGATGAGTTCGTCGAAATAATCGGGCTTGTTCAGTTGGGTGTGCAGGCGGAATCCGGCAAAGCCACCGTCAGCAGGAAGATCTCCGTGCTTTTGAATCAGCGGACCGTAATTGAAATAGGCCTCGGCGAGGCGGATCCGTTGCTGGTGACTGCTGGTGAATTCGTTGAGGCTTACCGGCTCCCGAAAAAGATAACCCGGGTGGAAAAACATGGCGCGAAAAGGCAGGTTTTCAGCTGCCCAGAGAGCCTGGTTGGGATTGAAACGAATGTCGCGGTACTGATCGTAAGTCAGCTGGTTCATCCATGAAGGAAGAGTATCGCGATTGGGTGCGGAGTAAGGTTTGTTGGCCAAGTCTCTTGCCCTGCTTTGGATGCTGTCAAACCCGACATCCTCGCGCTCCCAAGTCTGCCCCGAGACGCCAGGCGTTGCGGCGGCGATCACGAAAAGAAATAATATGCTTCGCACGCGGTGATTATTAACGGGAGTGCGGGCATTGAGTCAAGATTCCCAAGTGCCTAAACTGGCACAAATATCACAATTTTTACGTATATGTTAAATAATACGAAAATTTACAGCGTTTTGAGCAGTGAAAGTGTTTCGACCAAGCGCGCTTCGGGCATGATGCTTTCCAAGCGGGGGAAGCGTTTTCCTTCGAAAAAAATGTAGCCTCCGTTGCGTTCGAGCATGAGTCGCTGGTCTTGGATCTCGACTGAGTTGATTCCGTGACTGGCGGCCATGATTTTGATGCGGCTGACCTCAAGCAAGTTAACGACGGCTTGTGGCAAACGGCCGAAACGGTCCAACCAGGCGTTTTGCAACATCTCGATAGCCTTCATGCTCATCGCGTCCGAAAGTTCGCGGTAAGCATTGAGACGCAGGCGCGTGTCATCGAGCCATGATGACGGAAGAAAGGCGGGAATGGAATGCCCAACGGTTGATTTTTCCTGTCTGAGCCAGGCGGTTTCGTTGGTGATGACAAAATCCGCTTTGAAAGCCGAAGGTGTGCGGTGTTTTTGTTTTCCGCCCTTGAGCCGTTCGATTGATTGCTTGAGAAGTTGGCAATAGAGGTCAAAGCCGATCTGGGAAATGTGGCCGGATTGTTTGGTTCCGAGCAGATTGCCGGCACCACGGATCTCAAGATCGCGCATGGCGATTTTGAAACCAGATCCAAGGGCAGTGTGTTCTTTGATCGCGTGAATGCGCTTGCGTGCATCTCCGGCGGTGATCATGTCGCGTGGCAGGAGCAGGATCGCGTGGGCTTTTTCGCCGGCGCGACCGACGCGGCCGCGCAGTTGGTAGAGATCGGCTAGCCCGAAGCGGTCAGCACGATCAATGATGATGGTGTTGGCGTTCGGTATGTCGATTCCGGTTTCGATGATCGTCGTTGCCAGCAGCAGATCGGCCTCGCCCTTCACGAAAGATCGCATGACTTGTTCAAGCTCGTCTTTGTCCATTTGTCCATGGCCGACGAGGATGCGTGCTTCAGGTGTGAGAGCGGCGATGCGTTCACGCATGTTCTCAATCGACTTAACCCGATTGTGGAGAAAGAAAACCTGGCCTCCCCGTTTTATTTCGCGGCGGATCGCATCGCGGATGATGCGTTCGTCATAGGGGCTGATCGAAGTGGCGACGGGGAGACGGTTAGGCGGGGGAGTGTCGATGGTCGACATGTCGCGTGCTCCCATCATAGCCATGTAGAGAGTGCGGGGGATCGGGGTGGCCGAAAGCGTGAGCACATCGACTTGGCGAAACAGTTGCTTGAACTTCTCCTTGTGGGCGACGCCAAAGCGTTGTTCCTCATCGATGACAACCAGACCGAGGTTTTTGAAACGCACGTCTCCTGAAATAAGACGATGGGTGCCTATGACCAAATCGACCGACCCGTCAGCGATCCCCGCGATCGTATCGCGGATTTCGGCGGGCGAACGAAATCGGTTGAGCAGATCGATTCGGATCGGATAGTCCGACATGCGTTCGCGAAAGGTGCGCCAATGTTGCTCGGCGAGAACCGTGGTTGGCACAAGGACTGCCGCTTGTTTGCCACTTGTGATCGTTTTGAACGCGGCTCGGATTGCCACTTCTGTTTTGCCAAAGCCCACATCGCCACAGATCAGGCGGTCCATTGGTCTGGGCGATTCCAAATCGCGTTTGGTATCTTCGATGGCTTGGCGTTGGTCCGGCGTTTCGGTGTGGTGGAAAGAGCGTTCAAATTCCCACATCCATCGGGTGTCGGGTGCTTGGGCGAATCCGGGTTCATGATTGCGTTCAGCCTGGACGCGCAGGAGCTGTGCGGCGTAGTCGAGGATCGATTTTTCGGCTGACTTGCGAGTGGATTTCCATGCAGTACTGCCGAGTTTGTTGAGGACGGGATCTCGTCCGCCGAGGCCGACATATTTTCCTACGAGGTGCGCTTGTTCAAGCGGAACTCCAAGCATCGCGCCATCGCGGTATTCGAGCAACAATTCCTCACCTTCTTCGTTTTTGACGATGCCACGAAAACGGGCAATGCCATATTCGTAATGCACGGCGAGATCACCTTCGGTCATTTCCTCGATGGCACGGCGTCCGGTGGAGTTGCTTATGCGATCGAGTATGGATCGGCGCTTGGCGGATGGCGTGCGATAACGGCCAAAGAGTTCGGATGAAGATAGAACGGCAATTTTCACCAATGGCATTGTGAATCCTGCCATGAGTTCTCCGCGCATTGGGAAGATTTGCAGGTCGCGCGACAGATCTTTTCCTGAAAGTTCTTCAAAACGATCATGCTCGCCTTGATTGGCAAATACCATTGCAACCGTCCATTTATCGCGTTGCCAGGTGTTGAGCTGTTGAAAAAATTGTTCCCGGCGAATCTCATCGAGAATGAAATCGCCCGCTTCAAAAGTTCCGATCGGGCTTTCAAATGTGGCAAGTGTGAAGTCCTCTTCGCCGCCGCCGGATTGTGCGCCTTCAAGGATCAAGACATCTGGCTCGCCAATTGCCGCATCGATCGAAACCACAACATCGCCAGCCCGCCGATAAGCGGCCAGCGTTAAATCAGAAGTCGGTTCCGACCATGCAATATCCGCATGCTCAAGCTTGCGGGTCGATGTCTGGCTATCAATGTCGAACTCGCGGATCGATTCGATTTCGTTGTCAAAAAATTCAATCCTGAGAGGGGAGATTGCCTGCCATGGAAAAACATCAATGATGCCGCCGCGAAGTGCGAAGTGACCGCGGGATGCGACGAGAGGAACTCGCTCATATTGGTGGCTGGCAAGGGAGTTCGTGAAGTCAGCCAGATCGAGTCGGTCACCCACGCTCAACGAGAGCATCGAGGATTCGAGCGCGGTGGGTGACGGACAAGTCTGACCGAATGCATTGCTGTCGCAGATGACAATGTGAGCGCCAGGCTGGACCAGCTCACGCAAGATGAGATGCCTTTCTGCAGAGACCTCCGGGTCGGGCATCGTTTCGGTCCCTTGCATGTTTGCAGGCTCTGGAAGGATCAGCGGACTGAGACCCCAGAGTTCCATTTCAACAGCCATTCTTTCACGGTGTCTTGGCAGGTCGCAGACCAGCCATACGGTTGATATTCTTGCATCGTGAATCGCCTTGCAAATGGCTGACAAGATGAACGCGTGCGCGGCGTTCGCGCAGTGATCAAGCACAACGGGGCCATCACCTACGACCATCGGGTGGAGGTGTGCATGGAAATCGGGATGGTGGACTGCCTGCCGTAGCAGTTGGTCCGCGCTTTGGTCCGTGCGGGACACGCAAGGACGGATAGGCGCGACTCGACCGTACTGCAAGCGATAGATATGCAGACATTATGCCAAATCTGATGCTAACCGAGCATCGTGGCTGGACGGAAGCGATTGCCAGCGTTACACCCTCTGTATGTCCGTTTGCACCCGATTCGCGCCATCACCTACCGGCTATCTTCATGTGGGTGGTGCCCGTACCGCGCTTTTCAACTGGTTGTTTGCCCGTCATCACGGCGGAGTTTTTGTGCTTCGGGTTGAGGACACTGATGAGGCAAGAAACACCGACGAAGCTAAGGACGCGATTTTTGGCGGCATGCGCTGGCTTGGCTTGGATTGGGATGAAGGGCCGGAGGTGGGTGGTGATTTTGGTCCTTATTTTCAAAGCGAGCGTCGCGCAATATATGACCGCTGGTTTGCGAAACTCGTCGATGCTGACAGGGTATATGAGGATGATGGTGCGTGGCGCTTTCGTTTCAAACGCCAGCCGGTGGTGATGCGTGATCTTGTCTGCGGCGAGGTGACGATCGATTATCGAGATGAATCCAACACGCCTGACATGGTGGTAAAGCGATCGGATGGCAGTTATGTGTTTCATTTCGTCAATGTCGTTGATGATCTGGAAATGCGGATCAGTCATGTGATCCGCGGGGAAGATCATCTGATGAACACGCCCAAGCACCTGCAACTGATTGAGGCTTTTGGCATGGATCCGCCAAAATATGCGCACATTCCGCTGATTTTGAATCCGAATGGCAGCAAGATGTCCAAGCGTGATGAAGGCGCGGCGGTTGGGGATTATTCGCGGCAGGGATTTCTCGCATCGGCGGTGGTTAACTTCATCGCGATGCTGGGATGGTCGCCAAAAAATGATGAGGAGATATTTGACATCAATGAACTCATAAGTCGATTTTCGCTGGAGCAGGTGAACCGAGCGCCGGCACGGTTCGACCTTGAGAAATGTCGATGGTTCAACCAGCAACACTTGGTGAAACTTGATGTTGAGGGTTTCTCCAGTGCAGCAAGGCCATTTGTTGAGCAGGCGGGTATGCCGATCACGGATTCCTTTTTATTGGCGATGGCGGCGGTGAAGGACAAGGTGCGGCTTCTGACCGAAGTTCCCAAGGCGGTGGAGTTTTTGCTGCTGGATGATTTTTCCCACGATGAGGAGGCCATGGCAAAAGCCGCATCAAACCCTGCGGTGCACGAGGTATTTGGTAATCTCCCGGTTCTTTTCGAGCAAATCGATGACTGGTCCGCCGAGGCCGCCAAGGCAGCGCTTTCCAAAGCCGCGGCGGATGCCGGAGCGAAGGCGGGTCAGATGATGTTCACGTTGCGCGTGGCTCTTACCGGTCGCGGTCAAGGTCCCGACATGGCCGATGTCCTGAATATTTTGGGTAAATTGCGTTGTACTGAAAGGGTGAGGGCGTTTCACAAAAAGGGGGCAGTTTCGTGATGATGAAAGAAGTTTACAGCATCGATGACCTTGCGAGCCGCAACATCCTCGACGCGGGATGTGACAAGCCAGCTCGGCTTGCAGTGATCGGACGGCCCATCGCGCATTCCGCATCGCCGCGTATGCATCAGGCTGCGCTGGACGCTTATGATATCGACTGCCGTTACATTCGGGTTGAGGTGATGCCGGGCATGGTGAAACGGGTCTTTGAGCGTATGCGTGCCCTTGACTTCATCGGCACGAATGTGACCGTGCCGCACAAGTTCGATGCGATGTCGGCATGTGATCTTCTGGATCCGCTCGCGAAGGCTTTGGGGGCGGTCAATACCGTACATTTTTCCGCGGATGGCCTATGCGGTTACAACACCGATGGTCCGGGATTTGTTGCGGCAGTGGAAAATGATTTCGGCGTGAAGCTTGCGGACCTCAAGGTGTTCATCGTCGGTGCCGGAGGTGGGGCAGGTCAGGCGATAGCAACCCAATGTCTATTGAGTGGTGTGAAACATCTCGTTCTCGCCAATCGCACTTTGGAAAAAATCATAAACCTTGGGGAGCGGTTGAAGCTACTTGGTGATGGGGTGCGAATTGATCTGGTGGGATTGGAGGATCCGGAGATCGTCGACCTTTGTCACGATTGCGATCTTATCGTAAACACTTCATCGGTAGGTCTCGATCGGGCGGACCCTTGTGTTCTTCCTGCGCCATGCCTGCAAAAAAAGCATCTTGTTTATGACACCATTTACAAACCAGATATTACGCCGCTCACGGCGTTGGCAAAAACGATTGGATGCCGGACATCCAATGGCTTCTCCATGCTGTTGAGGCAAGGCGTCTTGGCATTCCAACACTGGTTTCCCGAAACTGATCCGCTTGATCTTATGCAAAATGCGCTTTCCAGATCCTCCTAGTGGTTTGTGATCGT
Source organism: uncultured Luteolibacter sp. (assembly GCA_964639755.1). GTDB lineage: Bacteria > Verrucomicrobiota > Verrucomicrobiia > Verrucomicrobiales > Akkermansiaceae > Luteolibacter. The sequence continues at coordinate 30,103 of CAZXHZ010000050.1, forward strand.
GCCTTTGCCAACCTCAAACCCCGGCTTATCGCTCGAATACCAATGGCAGGCTTTCAATTCGACCAGTTGGAATTTTCTCGTGTCCTGTTCACCGCTGCGTCGAATTTTTACGCGCGTACGAATCATTGATTCGGGATCTTGAGTTATTCCTTTGGCGCCAAATGGTCTTTCCTTGCGCTTGAGTGCATCGAAAGCCGCAAGAAGCAGTCGACCTTCTGGTGAATTTCTTTCGACAAGAAACTCAGGTGATTGCATGCCGGTTTCATTCAATCGGCCGTTTGTTGGTGAGTAAAAAACCACGCTGATCGTGGACATGTTTTTGCGTTCTTCTGCCAAACGCTCGCGTGCCAGCAAGCGGAATTCGCCCTCTGCATCACCATTCTCCGCAAGGAACACCGAAAAGGGCATGTCGCTGTATCTGGTGAAATGCTCCCAATCGAGCAGCCATGCACTTTCGTGCTTTCTGAAAAAAGCTTCGTATCTTTTGCCGTTCTTGTCTTTCCATGTGCTTTCGATTGCCTGTTCGTCACCAATCCTCACCACCGCCCACTGTGAATCATCGAGATTCATTGAATCGAGAGATATGATGGAACTGATATCCTTGTATCTCGTCATCCGCATCACGGCGGTGATTGGTGAGATAACGAATTGGCTGCGTACTTCGGGCAGGGTTGTGGAAAGGAATTCAATAAGTGTTTTTTTGCATGATGGCTGAGATTCCCTAAGAAACTCAGCGTCCTGTTGTTGGGCTATCAACGCCAATTTTTCCTCATAATCAGTCGTCTCTTTAGGTTTGTTTTCCACCCAAATCATATTGGCGCCAAAGATGAGCAATCCGATAAAAAGCATCCATGCAGCCATGATCTTTACAATCGAATAACCGAAATTACGATTTTTCGGTTTATCCAAGGCAGATTGTCGTTTGGCATGTTGTCCGATTCCGCTTTTGAGGTTGGGAATGGACTTTGTGAACGGAATTGAGGATTTGTTTTCAAGCGATGAAATGGGATTGGGGTCAAATCCGCAGTTGCTGCATCGGCGACCAAATTTCTTTGCCGTGTCCGATTGGAAAAAGGATCCGCAATGGCCACAGTGAAACCACGAAAATTTTTTACCGCTCACATTGGAGTCATGCTTTGGATTCATTGTGAGGAACGGTGTTCTGCCAAGTTGATTGATATTTTCAATGCGACTATGCTTGGTCGACACGCTTAATTCAACCGGGTTCTGGAACTTTTTCAGATTTTCGGTCGAGGGCTTTGAACATCGCCTCTTCAACGATTCGTGCAGCCATCGCCTCGGTAGCAAGATCAAGCCGCTGCACCGACGCTTTGAGGGAGTTCGCGGCGCCTGATTTCATGGAATTGCGGACAGCATCGAGCGCGCTGATGATTTCGGTTTTCTCCGTATTGTTTGCAAAACCTTGATTTAACGCATTTTCCACAGCAGGGATCAACTCCTCGGCCTTCAGTCGGGCTTCGGTGAAGACGCGCATCGCCATGTCTTCGAAGGCATGTTCGACCGATTCGCCAACCATGGCTTCGACCGCTGCATCGTCGACATCAACTGCGGTCTTGCCCATCGTGACCACCGTATCCATGCCGGTGGTGATATCGCGGGCAAGTACCTCGAGTATGCCGTTTTCGTCGATCTTGAATTGCACGCCGACTTTTGCCTGGCCTTTGGGTACGGGTTGAAAACCGATGTCGAAATTGCCGAGTTCCCAGTTGTCGTTTGCCATTTCGCGTTCGCCTTGGAGCACGCGGAGTTTCATCGCGGACTGTCCATCAGTCGCGTTGGTGAATGCCTCGCCGGCTTTGCATGGAATGGTCGTGTTGCGTGGGATGAGCACATTCATCAGGCCGCCGAGGGTTTCGATGCCGAGGCTGAGTGGAGTGACATCGAGCAGGACCATTTTACCGAGCGCACCGCTGAGGATACCGCCTTGGATGGTGGCGCCGAGTGCGATGGCTTCGTCCGGGTGCTGTGATGTGTCGGGTTTTTTACCAAGAAACTTTTCCACCGCATCGCGCACGGCCGGCATGCGCGTGCTGCCACCGACGAGGATTATCGCATCGAGGTCGCTGGCACAAAGTTGTGCGTCGGCCAATGCCTTGGCGCAGCAACGGATGCTGCGTGCGATCCACGGTGCGGCGATGATATCGAGTTCCGCACGCGTGATTGGCAATTCGATGCTGCGATCGTTATCGAAAAATGGCAGGCTAAAGGTGGCAATGTCATCCGCAGAGAGTTGGTATTTCACGCGCTCCGCTTCTTCCATCAGGCGCATGCGTTGAATGGCGGAAATTTCGCTCAGCTCATGCTTGTGCAATACATGATCGATGATGAGCGCGTCTAGGTCGTCGCCGCCGAGTCGTGTGTCGCCATGCGTGGCAAGGACTTGGAAAACGCCCTCCTGCATTTCGAGGATCGATAGGTCGAAGGTTCCGCCGCC
>CAZXHZ010000051.1:0-3944 GCA_964639755.1 uncultured Luteolibacter sp.
TTTGGGTCCCGGCAACCAAACATCTGATCAACCCTACGCAATATGAGCAGTCATTATCTAAATAAAGTGCGGGCCTTGTTGGCTGCGGCAATTGGATTTGCCGTGATCCCCTTCGCGGGTTCCGCTTACGCGCAGGACGCGACAGCCGCACCCACCGAGGTGGCGGCCCAAGCGCCTGCAGCCGAATCGGCAGCCCCAGCATCACCCACCGTCGAGGAGCGCCTGGCGGATATCGAGGCCTACATGAACAATGTGGCCCGTCCAGAAAAAGCCAGCGGCGCCACCTCACTCGTCGCCGGCCCCGGTCCGGGAGCCAACGCCTGGCAAATGGTCAGCACCGCCTTAGTGCTTTTCATGACTCTGCCCGGTCTGGCGCTGTTCTACGGTGGTCTGGTTCGCCGCAAGAATGTGCTTTCGGTGCTGGCCCAGTGCTTGGGGATTGCCTGCGTCGTCACTCCGCTCTGGTGGCTCTGCGGCTACAGCTTGTCCTTCGGGGTTGATGCCAAGAGTCCATTCTTCGGTGATCTGAGCAACGCTTTGTTTAAAGGGGTTGAGCCAGGAAATGTCGGTGCAGGCTATTACTGGATTTCCGATAGCATGTGGGCGATGTTCCAGCTTACTTTTGCCATCATCACTCCCGCGCTCATCATTGGAGCAATCGCCGAGCGCATGAAATTCATCTCGATCATGGCTTTCGTGGTGCTCTGGATGTTTGCCGTCTATTTCCCGTTTGCTCACATGGTGTGGTCGACCACTGGTCTCATGTGCGGACCGCTCAACCCCAATGCCGGCATCAAAGCCATCGACTTCGCGGGTGGCACGGTGGTTCACATGACCTCCGGATGGAGCGCCCTGGTGCTATGCATGATCCTCGGCAAGCGCATCGGCTTCGGTAAGGAGCAAATGGCTCCCCACAGCATGGTGCTTTGCATGATCGGTACCGGCATGCTCTGGGTCGGCTGGTATGGCTTCAATGCCGGATCCGCACTCGGTGCTGATGCGATCGCCTCGAACGCCTTCACCACCACCACTCTTGCCGCAGCGACCGCCGGTCTGGCCTGGGCAGCGATCGAGTGGATCTTCAAGGGCAAGCCAAGCGTGCTTGGATTCTGCTCGGGCATCGTGGCTGGCCTGGTGGTCATCACTCCCGGTGCAGGCTTCGTGACTGCAACCTCATCGGTGATCATCGGAGTTCTCGCCGGTGTTGTTCCCTTCCTCGCCGTGGCTTACCTCAAGAAACTGCTCGGTTACGACGACGCACTCGACACCTTCGGTGTGCATGGTGTGGGTGGTACTCTGGGTGCGATTCTCACAGGTGTTTTTGCCGACGAAAAAGCGAACTCAGTGGTTGGCCCGCTCAAGGATGGTCTTCTGATGGAGCAATTCAAGGCCGTGGGTCTTACCATTGTCTGGAGCGTGGTTGCCACCGCCATCATTGCCTACATCATCAAGTTTACGCTGGGTCTGCGCCCTGATCCCGAAGTAGAGACCGCGGGTCTCGATCTCGCGGAGCACGGCGAGCAAGGCTACGAACACTGATTTGTCTGAATGGGTTTTACAAAACGGGTGGGCTGGAAGCAGTCCACCCGTTTTCGTTTGTAAAAGATCCATGCTTTCAAAAATCTGTGGTCTCTTTGGCGGGTTTCAGGTTTACCTGCGGTCGTGAATCACCTGCGCGTTCAGACAATTTTGCTTTTGGCGGTGCTTGGAGCCGCGTGCTTTGCCGCATGGGCGTGGCTGAGGCCGTATGCATGGCGGGTTGATCCTAAGGCTGGCTGTGAAATCGAGGGGGTCGAAGTTTCCGAGGATCACGGCTATTATTGGGTCGAGGTGTTTTTGAAAACCCATGATGGCGAAGGCTTTGATCCGACCCGAGCGGTGAAACTCGAAACCGCGGCGGGGCGTGAATTTGCGCCGGCTGATTTTCATTACGCCGCGCAGGCGGGTAGCGAGCGTCCGCGACTGAAATTTTGGCTCGAGTCGATCGACCTCGCCGGGCGTCTTGAACTTCGCATCAATGACGGCAAGCTTGTACTCAAATCAAACGAAGGCTTGCCGCAGATCGCACGCGCTGGCAATCGGCGTTTCACAACCCATCATTGGTGAATCATGGCTTGGCTGATCATCGACAACTCCAACACGCGGACAAAATTCGCACTCGGCGATCACGACGGCCTGAGCGAATGGCGCGGTGTGCTGGCAACGCCGGACATATCGTCCGATTCGCTTGATCGACTTACTTCGTCGCTCGATTTTTCCGCAGTCATCATCGGGTCGGTTGTGCCGGCCAAGGCGGCAGTGTTGCATGCTTATTTTGAGCATCGCGTGCCCTGCCATTTTCTTGCTCATGCGAGTCCGCTTGGCATGGCCATCGATTACCCTGAGCCGCAAAATATCGGTGCTGATCGGCTCGCCAACGCGGTGGGCGTGTTGGCGCGTCACGGCGCACCGGCGATCGTGATCGATTTCGGAACCGCGGTGACCTTCGATGTCATTTCATCCAAGCCTGCGTACTGCGGTGGTGTGATCGCACCCGGCCTCGGTGCGATGTCGGGATACTTGCCACAGAAAACAGCGCTCTTACCAGCGATCGAACTCGAGGAGCCCGCCTCGGCGATTGGTAAATCTACAGAGCATGCGATGCAGGTGGGTGCCGTATTTGGCTACCGCGGGCTGGTGCGCGAAATCATCGCAAAAATTCGTGCCGAACTTGATGGCGCACCGAAGATCGTTGCCACCGGCGGTGATGCGGAATTGATCTCCAGAGGGTTGCCCGAAATCCAAGCGGTTGATGCCGATCTCACGCTGGATGGTTTGAGAATCATCGCCACAAAGGTTTTCGAAAAGTAATTAGGTATTTGATTTCCTAATTTAAGCGTTTAAAAAACAGCTATGGATACGCCCATAACAAACATTGATCGCCGTCAATTTGTCAAACTTGGCACTCTCGCCGCCGGAGCAGTCATGCTTCCTGTTCAAGCATCCGCACAAACAGCCGCAGCATTTTCTCTGCCGGATCTGCCCTTTGCTCCGAAGGCACTTGAGCCGCATATCGATGCTCGCACGATGGAAATTCATCATGACAAGCACCATGCAGCTTATGTCGCAGGACTCAATGCGGCGCTCGAAAAGGCCCCTGAGTTGAAAGGCAAGCCCATCGAGGAACTTTTGTCCAAGCTGTACGATATCAGCGATGAATCCGTGAGGACTCCCTTGCGCAACCATGGCGGAGGGCATTGGAACCATTCCTTTTTCTGGCAGACGCTCGCACCCGCCAAGTCCTCGGGCAAACCATCGGCAGAATTGACAAAGGCAATCGAATCGACATTCGGATCGATGGATGCTTTCAAAAAAAGTTTTAATGAGGCGGCCACCAAACGCTTCGGATCAGGGTGGGCCTGGTTGATTGCGTCCAACGGAGAGCTTCGCATCACAAGCACGCCCAATCAGGACAATCCGTTGATGACATACATCGTCCCAGACGGCGATCTCGGCACGCCTCTGCTTGGTCTCGATGTTTGGGAGCACGCTTACTACCTGAACTACCAGAACCGCCGTGCAGACTACATCAACGCCTGGTGGAATGTGATCAACTGGAGTGAGGTGTCGCGCAGGTTTGCGGGACTTTGATTCGCCGGCCGAAAAAATCGAGTCGACCTTTGCGCCGCGATTCGGACAATGCACCCATGTCCGGACGCGACGACCTCAACGACCTTTACCTGCTTGGCAAACCTGAGACGCGTTTGCCTTCGTCGCCATCTGAGGCGCGCCTCGAGGTGTTTCCCAACCACCGTCCCGGCCGTCGATACTGGGTCACGCTCAACTGCCCGGAGTTCACTTCGCTGTGTCCGGTGACTGGTCAGCCCGACAGCGCGAAAATCGTGATCCGCTATGTGCCGGGCAAGACTTGCGTCGAGACCAAGAGCCTCAAATTTTACCTCGCA
>CAZXHZ010000052.1:0-9592 GCA_964639755.1 uncultured Luteolibacter sp.
CCACCCCGCCCTGATCGATATCCACCCGAATCTCACCCGCCCCGGCATCAATGCTGTTCTCGACGAGCTCCTTCACCACCGAAGCCGGACGCTCGACGACCTCGCCCGCCGCGACTTGGCTGGCCAGAATGTCGGAAAGCACGCGGATCTTCTGCACCCGCCAAGAGTAGAAATTGAAAGCCCGGCGCAAAGATCAAATCCGCGATCGCACCGATTTCCCGCACATTTTGTGCTCCCCGCACCGCATGATTTGCCCTTAGCTCCCCGCCAGCAAGCACATGGCAGGTTTTTTCAAATCCCTCTTCAACAAAATCGCCAACCGCGCGGAAATCGATTGGGACGAACTCGAGGCCGATCTGATCAGCGCCGACCTCGGCATCAATACGAGCACGAAAATCATCGACGAACTCCGCGACCTCGGCCGCGAAATTTCCGCCGACGATGTCGTCGAAACCACCCGCAAGCACCTAGCTCAGATGCTGCCCGAAGATTTTCCCGCGCCCGCACCGAGGCCCGATGGCAAACCTTTCGTAATCCTCGTCGTCGGCGTGAACGGCACCGGCAAAACCACCTCATCGGCGAAGCTCGCACGCTGGTTGCAATCGCGCGGACACTCGGTGTTACTCGCCGCCGCCGACACCTTCCGCGCCGCAGCTGTCGAACAGCTCCAACGCTGGGGCGATCGTCTCGGCATCCCGGTGATCGCCGGCAACCCGAATGCCGATCCCTCATCGGTGTGCTTCAACGCCCATCAAAAGGCCATTGCCAACGGTACGCACGTGCTCCTCTGCGACACTGCCGGCCGCATCCACACCCGCCACAACCTAATGGAAGAGCTGGGAAAAATCCGCCGCACCATCGCCAAGCAAGATGACAGCGCGCCACACCTTACTCTCCTCGTCGTCGATGCCACGACCGGCGGCAACGCGCTCCAACAAGCGAAGGAATTCCACAAAGCCTGTCCGCTCGATGGACTCATCGTCACCAAGCTCGACGGCTCGGGCAAAGGTGGCATCGCGGTGACCATCCACAGCCAGCTCGGCATCCCGCCGAGATTCATCGGCACGGGCGAGGAAGCCGCGGCCTTCGCAATCTTCGAAAAAGCTGCATTTGTCCGCGATGTTCTGTGATTTCTGGCATTTTGACCAAAATCAAGCCCCACAATTCCGTGCTTGCCAGATATTTAGGATCTGTTAGTTTTCGCAACATCAACCGGGGTATTCCGGTTGCAAACAACAACCGAACAACCAAATATGAAAATCGTTAAAATCGCTATCGTTGCCGCTGTTGCATCGCTGTTCGCCGCTTCATGCTGCCCTTCCGCAGCTCCGGCTCCTGCTCCAGCACCGGCTTCCTCGAAGTAATTCGAACCCCCTTGAAAAAACCCGGTCTCTCATTCGAGCGACCGGGTTTTTTTATGCCCACATGGCATGCTCAAGCTTTGGTAAAAACGATCGACCCGTGATCGAGTTCCGCGCGAATGACATCGCCATCGGAAAATTTTCCATCCAGCACATCGAGGCTCAGCGGATCAAGCAACAGATGCTGGATCGCTCGCTTGAGCGGACGGGCCCCGTAGACAGGATCGTATCCCTGATTGCCAACGAATTCCTTCGCGTCTTCGGTCAGCGCCAGCGCCAAACCCTGCTTGGCCAAGCGCTTACGCACTCGATCGAGTTGAAGATCGACAATGGTCGCGATTTCCTCGCGCAAAAGGCGGTCGAAGATGATGATCTCATCAATGCGATTGAGAAACTCCGGCCGGAAGTGCGCTCGCAGCGCTTCATTGACCTTGGCCTCGCGCTGCTCGGCATTCTCTTCGTGGAGTATGTACTGCGAGCCGATGTTTGAGGTGAGAATGATCACCGTGTTGCGAAAGTCGACCGTGCGACCCTGACCATCGGTGATGCGACCATCATCGAGCACCTGCAGCAGGACATTGAACACATCGTGATGGGCTTTTTCCACCTCATCGAAAAGCACAACCGAGTAAGGTTTGCGCCGAACATGTTCGGAAAGCTGCCCGCCTTCTTCGTAGCCGACATAACCCGGAGGCGCGCCGATCAATCGCGCAACGCTGTGCTTCTCCATGTATTCGGACATGTCGATGCGCACCATCGCGCCCTCATCATCGAATAAAAACTCCGCCAAGGCCTTCGACAGCTCGGTCTTGCCCACACCCGTCGGGCCGAGAAACAAAAACGAACCGATCGGACGGCTCTCATCCTGCAGTCCGGCCCTCGCCCGACGCACAGCATTCGACACCGCCGAGATCGCACGCTTTTGGCCCACCACGCGCGCGCCAAGACGTTCTTCCATCTGCACGAGCTTCTGCTTTTCACCCTCTTGCAGGCGGTTAACCGGAATTCCGGTCCACGACGAAACGACACGCGCGATATCCTCTTCGGTGACCTCTTCTTTCAACATCGCGCCATTCTTCTGCAGCACGACGAGTTGGTCCTTCGCCACCTCAAGCGACTTCATCGCATCGGGCAAATCCCCATAAGTGATCTGCGACGCCCGCGTCAGGTCGCCAATGCGCTGCGCCCGCTCGGCATCGCCCTTGAGAGCTTCGATCTTTTCCTGCGACGCACGCACCTCATCGATCACCGCCTTTTCATTGCGCCACTGCGCCATCAGGCCCGACGTCTGCTCGCGCAGATTCGATTGCTCCTCAACCACCTTGCCCAACCTCGCGGCCGAGGCTTTGTCGGTTTCCTTTTCGAGGGCTTTTTTCTCCATCTCGAGCTGCATGATCTGACGCTCAAGTGCGTCGATCTCCGTTGGCATCGAGTCGAGTTCGATCTTGAGCCGCGATGCCGCCTCATCGACCAGGTCGACCGCCTTGTCGGGCAGAAAGCGGTCCGAAATGTAGCGGTCGGACAAGGCCGCCGCCGCGACCAGCGCGCCATCCTGAATGCGCACGCCATGGTGAACTTCGTAGCGTTCCTTGAGTCCGCGCAAAATCGCCACGGTATCTTCCACCGAAGGCTCGCCTACCATCACCGGCTGGAAGCGCCGCTCGAGCGCGGCATCCTTCTCGATGTGCTTGCGGTATTCATCCAGCGTGGTCGCGCCGATGGTGTGCAGCTCGCCGCGCGCAAGTTGCGGCTTGAGCAAATTCGACGCGTCGACCGCGCCCTCGCTCGCACCGGCACCGACAATCGTGTGCAACTCGTCGATGAACAAAATGATCCTGCCCTCGGCCTCGGTCACTTCCTTGAGAAAGGCCTTCAAACGATCCTCAAACTCACCGCGGTACTTTGCACCGGCAAGCATGCCGCCCAGATCCATCGCGATGACACGTTTGTTCTTCATCGAGTCTGGCACATCGCCAGAAACGATCCGCCGCGCGAGACCTTCAACAATCGCCGTCTTGCCGACGCCCGGCTCGCCGATGAGCACCGGATTGTTCTTGGTCCTGCGCGAAAGCACCTGCAGCACGCGCCGAATCTCATGATCGCGCCCGATCACTGGATCAATCTTGCCCGCACGCGCCCGGGCGGTCAGGTCGGTGCCGTACTTCTCGAGCGTCTGGTATTTCCCCTCAGGATTCTCATCGGTCACTTTCTGCGATCCGCGTATCTCCTTCACCGCATCGCGCGCCTTCTTTTCATCGAGTCCGGCTTCCTTGAGCAACTTGCCCGCAGGCGAATCACCCTTCAACGACCCGAGCAGGAAATGCTCGACGCTCAAAAACTCATCGCCCAATGACTCGCGCACCTCATCGGCCGCATCAAGCGTCGCACGTAGCCCAACGCTGATCTGTGGCTGCGTCGAAGCCCCTTGCACGCTCGGCTCGCGGCCCAGCGCGGATGCTACCGCCGCCTTCAGCGTCGTGATGTCGACCCCGGCCTTCTGCAAGATCGGCACCGCAATGCCGCCCTCCTGCTGCAACAAGGCCAAAAGCACATGCGCGCTCTTGAGTTCCGCGTGCGCCGATTTCGAAGCGATCCCTTGTGCGGCCTGCAAGGCTTCCTGAAGTTTGCGGGTGATTTTATCGAGTCCCATGGCGTTATCCTTTGATTCAACCTAGAACAGCAGTCCCCACCGCGCAACGGGTCAAACGCGGATTTTTTCAAATTCTGTTAGATGAAAAGGCCCGCGAAAAATCAGACGATTTTCAAACGCGCCAAATCCTGCGTGTCGATCAAACCCACGGGTTTTCCAGCCTCATCCAGCACCACAATGTCATCGATGCGATTCTCGCCCAGCGTCCGCAAGACCTCGACCGCAAGGGCATCGGAGTTCACCGTAACCGGATTTTTGGTCATAAGCCCCGCCACCAGCTTGTCGCCAAGCAGCGGATCTGCGCGGAAGCAGCGCGCAAAATCACCATGAGTGAAAATTCCCGCCAAGCAGCCTCGCGAATCAAGGATCAGGCAGGCGCCAGCCCGCGCATTTTTCATCGCGTCAAGCGCGGCAAAGACATCGGCATTTTCACCGACGACCGGTAGCTGGGCGTCGCTACGCATGATGTCGGATACCCTCGTCAACAAGGCCCGGCCCAAGGATCCGCCGGGGTGAAATCTTGCAAAGTCCTCCTCGCTGAATCCACGCGCCTCGAGCAGCACCATCGCCAATGCATCGCCCATCACCAGCATCGCCGTCGATGAGGATGTCGGCGCAAGATTCAACGGGCAGGCTTCGCGCTCGACCGAAGTGTCCAAAGAGCAATCGGCCAGCTGAGCAAGTGTCGAATCGGTCTTTCCAGTGATTGCGACAACGCCGACATCGAAGCGCCGAATGAACGGCATAAGGTCGAGCAGCTCGCGGGTTTCGCCGGAGTAGGAAAGCGCGAGTACCGCATCGCCGTCATTGAGCAAACCAAGATCACCATGCAGGGCATTTTGCGAATCGAGCACCACCGCGGTGGCCCCGGTCGAGTTGAAGGTCGCGGCAATTTTCTGACCAATGTTGCCCGATTTGCCGACGCCGACCACGACGATTTTGCCACGGCGCACAAGAGTTTCGCGCAACATCTCGACCGCCTGCGGAAAGTTGCCATCAAGACGCTCCGCCATGCGCTTCAATCCATCAACTTCGATGTCGATCACGCATTTTGCCTTGGCCAGTTGGTCCATGCCCCATCACAAACCACGCGCGTCCCGCTTGGCAAGCTCGGAGCTATGGCTTTGCCCTCGCCATGATCACTCTTTGGGTGCATGATGATTTCATGAAAATGCCTTCTATCCTGCTGGTCGCGGCACTTCTCTGCACCAAGGCGCTAGCCAGCACGATTTCGGTGGTGCCGATCTTCGAACCAATCAGCCTTCAGGGAACCGATGTCGATGAGGCGGTGTCGGATACCGGCGAATCTCTCCAAGCCTGCATCACATCGCGACCGATGGCAATGAGCGGAGATTTTCCCGAAACCCTAGTCGAAGCGATCCGCAGTCCGCACCTTTTACCCAGCAACAACCCGAACTACAAAGTCCAGGAAGCCAACCTGCTGGTGCTATGCAACATCACCGTCCATGCGGAAATGACATCGGAAGGCCTCGACACCCGCATCGATGTCTCCGAGCTCACCATCCCGCCGGAGGTCGACCTCACGGCCCGCCAAATCCTCAAGCTCGCGATCGGCGCCCTGCGCAAAACCCTCGAGGCCTACCAGCTACCGCTCAAAAAACCGCTGAATGTGAATCTCGCGATCGTGGGTGCCGACGACGCAAAATCCCACCTGCGCGATCTTGCTTCACGCTTCACGCTCGCCCCGGGATCGGGCACTCAATGATCCTGCGGTTTTGCGTTTGCAAGCAATCACCTCATCGCCTTTGATCGCCCAGCCACGCCACGCATGAAATCCAGCACCAAAGACCCCCGCCCCTTCAAACGCGCCATCCTCAAACTCAGCGGCGAAGCACTCCGCGAAAAAGGATCGCAGGACAACATCTCGCCGGAAATCGTCGATCGCATCGCGCGCGAAATCAAAGAAGCCGTAAGCCTCGGCCTGCAACTCGGCATCGTCGTCGGCGGCGGAAATTTCTGGCGCGGCGCCAGCGCCTCGGCCCGCGGCATGGATCGCGCCACCGCCGATTATGTCGGCATGCTCGCCACCGTGATGAACGCACTCGCCATCGAAGGCGCGCTTAGCCACCATGGAGTGGAATGCGTCGTGCAGTCGGCGATCGAAATGAAAAATGTCGCCGAGCCATTCATCCGCCGCCGCGCCGAACGCCAACTCGCCGATGGCAAAGTCGTGATCTTCGGCGCCGGAACCGGTAATCCGTTTTTCTCAACCGACACAACCGCTGCACTCCGCGCCAGCGAAATGGGCGCCGATGTGATCCTCAAGGCAACCCAAGTCGACGGCGTTTACGATTGCGATCCACACAAGAACCCAGCCGCCAACCGCTTCGAGTCGGTCACCTTCCACCAGTGCATTTCACAACGGCTCAATGTGATGGACACCACCGCGTTCAGCCTCTGCATGGACAACCACATCCCAATCATCGTCTTCGACCTCGGCCCGCACGGCAACCTCTCCCACGCACTGCGCGGCCAACCGATCGGCACACTCGTTCACGGTGAATAAAAATTTTTGCCCAAGCAAATTTCCCATTCAACATCCAACCTTCAAATCATCATGGACCCGGATACCGCCATCCTCGAAGTCGAAGAAGCCATGCAAAAATGTGTGGATTACCTCACCCATGAATTCGCCGGCGTGCGCACCGGTAAGGCCAGCCCCGCACTGATCGAAAACCTCGATGTCCATGTCCAGGCCTACGGCGCCGTGAGCAAACTCAAGAGCCTCGCGGTCATCAGCACGCCCGAGCCGCGCATGCTCATGGTCCAACCTTTCGACCCCTCAACCACCCGCGACATCGAACGCGCGATCCGCGAATGCAAACTCGGCCTCAACCCCGCCGCCGCCGATCGCTCACTGCGCGTCCCGATCCCCGAACTCTCCGAGGAACGCCGCCGCGACATGGTCAAGCTCATCAAGCAACTCGCCGAGGAAGCCAAGGTCCGCCTCCGCGCCGCCCGCAAGGACGGCATGGACGCCGCCAAAAAAATGAAGACCAACAACCTCATCACCGAGGACGGACAAAAGGACTTCGAAGAAGAAGTCCAGACCCTGACCAACAAGTACACCAAACGGGTCGACGAACTCGCCATCGCAAAGGAAGCCGACCTGATGAAGGTGTGAGGCGAGCCAATCGGCTTACCCGAAGTTCCCTTATCAAAAGGAATTACGTCGTATGGCATTGATCAAGCCTTTGATTGAACCACTGATTTCGCTGATGGACTGATTGAAAAGAAGCGGTTCCTACGGCGCTGATTTCCAATCATCAAAAATCAGCAATTCAGCGCCATCAGTGGTCAAATATCTGGATTGAGAGGGGCATGGCGCTTGAAAAGCGCCGCCACGGTTGAAGAAGACTTTTCTTCATATTCTTCCTGCTGACCGCTGACTGATGGCCCTCTTCTCTGCCAACTGATCACTTGAAACTTTTTTTACCCCTCGCGCTGCGCATGCTCGAGTGCCGCGGCTACAAATCCGGAGAAAAGCGGATGCGGGCGATTCGGCTTCGATTGGAATTCCGGGTGAAACTGCGCTCCGATGTAAAACGGATGATCCGGCAACTCGACAATTTCCACCAAGCCCTCGTCCGCAGATACGGATGAAATGACAAGGCCCTTTTCCTGTAGGCGCTCCTGGTAGTCCGAATTAAACTCGTAGCGGTGGCGATGGCGCTCCTGGATGCGCTCCGCATTGCCATAAAGCTGGGCGGCGCGTGTTCCAGCAAAGAGGATAGCTTCCGAGGCTCCCAATCGCATGGTCGCACCCATGTCCTCGACGCCTTTCTGCTCTTCTTGCAGGCAGATCACCGGATGCTGCGTGGCCTTGTCGAACTCGGTGGAGTTCGCTCCCTTGAGCCCACAGACATTACGCGCAAACTCGATGGTCGCGATTTGCATGCCAAGGCAAATACCGAAATACGGAATGCGTTTCTCGCGCGCGTACTTCGCAGCAAGGATTTTCCCTTCGGTACCGCGATCGCCAAAACCGCCAGGCACCAAAATACCATCGACCAATCCGATGACCTCGCGCGCGCCCTTGTCCTCGATCTCCTCGGTATCGACCCGCACGACATGCACCTTGGTATCGTGATGCGCGCCGGCATGGATCAGCGACTCGTAGATCGATTTGTAAGCATCCTGCAGTTCGATGTATTTTCCGGCCACCGCGATCGTAACCTTGTGCTTTGGATGGATCACCCGCTGCACAAAGCGCTCCCAACTCTCAAGTGCCGGCGATGGCGTGTGACCAAGGCCAATCTTGTCGACAACGAGTCGGTCGATCTTGTCGCGGCGCAGGTCGAGTGGGCATTCGTAAATCGAGTGGTCGACATCGCGAAAGGCGACAACATTCTTGCGCTCGACATTGCAGAACATCGCGATCTTGCGGCGGTTATCCTCATCGAGGTCAGTCTCGGTGCGGCAAATGATGATATCCGGCTGAATGCCGATCTCGCGCAGCTTGGCGACCGACTGCTGGGTGGGCTTGGTCTTCGCCTCACCCGCCGCCTTGATGTACGGCAGCAGCGTGACATGAATGAAACAGACATTTTCCTTTCCGACCTCGAGTGCGTATTGCCTCAACGCTTCGAGGAAAAGCAGACCCTCCATATCGCCCACCGTGCCGCCGATTTCAGTGATGAGCACATCGACATCCGGATTTTTTTCCGCGACTTGGTAAATGCGCGCCTTGATCTCATCGGTCACATGAGGAATGAACTGGACGGTCTTGCCCAGATACTCACCGCGCCGCTCTTTACGGATCACCGAGTCAAAAACCTGACCCGAGGTAAGGTTGTTCATCCGCGACAACACGCCTGAGGTGAATCGCTCGTAGTGACCAAGGTCGAGATCGGTCTCCGCGCCATCGTCTAGCACATAAACCTCGCCGTGTTGGTAAGGCGACATGGTGCCGGGGTCAACATTGAGATAAGGATCAAATTTCTGCATCAGCACCTTGAGCCCGCGGTGCTCGAGCAGCGTGCCGATGGAGGCTGCGGCAAGCCCTTTGCCGAGTGAGGAAACGACGCCGCCGGTGACAAAAATGTATTTCATAAAGTGTGAGGTGCGAATGGATCAGTGAGCGGTTGATGAAAGGATGCGTTCGATTTCCGCGGCTTGTTCGGGGGTATCCACGCCGGGAGAGGTGTCGTTGGTATGAAGGACCTTGATCGATGCGCCGTTTTCCAAAGCGCGAAGCTGCTCGAGAGACTCGGCCTGTTCAAGCGGCGATGGCGGCCATGAGACAAAGCGTTCGAGAAACGTGCGGCTGTAAGCGTAGATACCCTTGTGGCGAAGCACCGCAAGACCCGGTACGACGTTGCGAAAATACGGCAGTGGCGACCGCGAAAAATAAAGCGCACGGCCATCAAGCGCGGTCACGACTTTCACCACATTTGGATCAGCCACAACCGGGTCGGCCGGATCAAGCGGATTGGCCGCCGTCGCCATGTCGAGGGTCGGATCCGCGAGCATCGCCTGCGCCAACTCATCGATGAGACCCGGATCGATCATCGGTTCGTCGCCCTGGATGTTGATGATGTGGCTCGCCTGCGGCACGGCC
>CAZXHZ010000053.1:0-21520 GCA_964639755.1 uncultured Luteolibacter sp.
TGAGCTGCATGTCACGCGCGAGGCGGCCGACCGGACCTCGCGGCTGTTGTTGCAGTCGTTGGGGCAGGCCGACACCTCGGAATGGATCTTTGCCGAGGCGATAGTGAATTACGATGGTCATCGTAGTTCCTTGCGCGGCACCATGCCTCGCTGGACCAGCGAGGTGGTTTTGGCGGATGGCCGCAGGGCCTTGATCGAACATAATGCCGCTGCAGAAAATGCTGCCGCGCAGCAACTGATCGATACCGGGCTCTCCTCATTGCAGTCGAATTCGGCCTGGCGATTTCTCATCAACCTCAAATCACGCGACGCCCGCGACGAAGCGCCGTGTGACCGTTGGTTTCCCGATCCCGGCCGTGTGCCGGTGGATGCCTGTTGGCATCAGTTCCGTGGCGAGATGATTGCGCGTTTGGAAGGCTTGGGCTGGCGGGTGAGTGTGGCTGACAATGTCGGTCACCGGGTCTTCGAGGCCGATCCCTTGCATTGGGACAGCGAGCTTGCGCCGGTGGAAGGCGGATGGTTCAGCCTTTCGGTTGGCTTTGATGTCGGTGGTGAGCGTCACGATCTTTTGCCGATTCTTGCGGAGTTGCTGGAGAATGATTTTCTTGAAGAAACCCTTGATCGGCCGGATCTCGGGCACATTTACGCGCCCTTGCCGAATGGCGATGCGTTGAAGCTTCCGATCGGGCGGGTGAGGCGGATTTTGCGTCATCTTGCGACGCTGATTGATCCGAAATTTCCTTCGAAAACGCGGATTCATGCCCTCGACGCCGCGTCACTCGCGGGGCTTGGCGATCTTGGCATCGATGCGCCGCCCGCTCTTGCCGAACTCTCGACGAAACTGCGGAATTTTTCCGGCATTGATGCCTTGCCGCCTGCTGAGGGCCTGCGCGCGACTTTGCGTGACTACCAGCTTGCGGGATTTCGCTGGATGCAATTTCTTGCGAGCCATAGGTTGCACGGCATTTTGGCCGACGACATGGGGCTGGGCAAAACCTTGCAGACGCTCGCGCACATCCTTGCAGAAAAGGAATCGGGCCGCTCGCGTGGCATGCCAAGCTTGGTGGTCGCGCCAACTTCGGTGGTTCCAAACTGGCGGGCCGAGGCGCTGAAGTTCACGCCGGGTCTGCGCGTGCTCGTGCTCAATGGTCCGGACCGTTTGAAGTACCTGCGTTCGATTCCTCATGCGGACCTCGTGCTGACCTCCTTTGCCTTGCTGCATCGCGACATCGAGAAACTACTAGGATTCTCGTACCATATGGTCGTTCTCGACGAAGCTCAGAACATCAAAAACCCTCGGGCAAAGGTCGCACAGGCGGCCTGCAGGCTTGATTCGCGGCATCGCCTTTGTCTTTCCGGCACGCCGGTCGAGAATCACCTTGGCGAGTTGTGGAGCCTGATGAAATTTCTGGTGCCCGGATTTCTCGGTTCTGAAGAGGCTTTTAACACCCGCTTTCGCAAGCCGATCGAAAAGGATGGCGATGTTGAGCGCAACGCCGTGCTCAAACAGCGTGTCGCGCCGCTCATTTTGCGTCGCACGAAGGATCAGGTTGCCAAGGAGCTGCCGCCCAAAACCGAGTTGGTGCATCTCATCGAACTGCACACCGCGCAGAAGGACCTATATGAGACCGTGCGGGCGACCATGAACAAGCGGGTGCGTGAGGCAATCGTCGCGCGTGGCGGCAGTGACTTCCAGATTGTCTTTCTCGATGCTTTGCTCAAGCTGCGCCAAATTTGTTGCGATCCACGGCTTCTGCCGGATGAGTTTGCCAACACGGTTCACGAATCGGCGAAGCTCGATTTCCTCACCGAGTTGCTGGCGGTGCTGATCGAGGAAGGTCGGCGGATTTTGATATTCTCGCAGTTCACCAGCATGCTGGCATTGATTGAGGCGCATCTGGTTCGCGAAGATATCCCTTACCTCAAACTCACGGGAGCATCGAAGGATCGGGGAAAACTGGTTGAGGATTTTCAAAGCGGAAAAGTCCCTTTGTTTCTCATTTCGCTCAAAGCTGGCGGCACAGGGCTCAACCTCACTGCGGCCGACACGGTGATTCATTACGATCCGTGGTGGAATCCCGCGGCCGAGGCCCAAGCGACCGACCGTGCTTATCGCATTGGCCAGGACAAGCCGGTCTTTGTGCACAAGCTGCTCTGTCAGGATACCGTCGAGCAACGCATCCACCAGCTGCAGCAAGAGAAGGCCAAGCTCGCGAACGACTTGCTCGCCGATGCGGACATTGTCAGCAGGCTCGATGCTTCGATGGTGCGCGCCTTGCTGGACCCTTGAGGAAATTTTTCTTCGTATCAAAGCCCGCGGTGGATCGAGGCAATTTTTTTTGCGGTCGCAATCGTGTTGTGATGCAGGCGGGCGGTGAACTCCGGCTGACGGTTGCTGCCGCCGCCATAAAGCACGGCGACGGGGATGCGATTTTTGATGAACGCGCCGAGCAACACTTCGTCGCGGTGGCGAAGGTCCTCGGCTGAGAGATACATTTGGCCGTGGCGGTCGTCCTGATGGTTGTCCGCGCCGGAGATCCAGATCACGAGATCGGGCGAAAAGGCATCGAGCGCGCCGGCGAGGCTGCTGAAAAGTTGGTTCAGATACATCGTGCCTTCGACATAGCGCACGGTTTCGACATCGAGCGTGCCGGCGCTTTGTGGTTGGGTGGGTGAGTTGTGTCTCACATGGATCGAGTAGGTGAAAACGCGCGGATCCCCGGCGAGAAGCGTGGCCGTGCCGCTGCCGCGATGGGCATCGGTATCGACCACCATGATGCGGATGTTGGGTTGGCGTGATTGCAGGTCGCGGATTGCGATGGCGACATCATTGAACACCGATTGGTCGATGCCGCGGTCGCGATAGGCGTGATGCTTGCCGCCGGCGAGGCAGACGCCGATGCCCTCGGTGAGCGCGGCTTGGCATGCGAGACGAGTGGCTTCGACTTCACCAGCACTGCGTGCAAAGAGTCCGGGCCCCGCGGGCAAGCCGAGCAGGATTTGTTCCTTGAGACCAAGTCGCCCGGATTCGATGGCGCGGACGTAGTCGGGCGCGTGGACGCGTTCGATCAGGCCGACACTGGCGCTGCCGACTTCAATGATTTCCTCGGGCGTGAGGATGCCGCCTTCGAGCAGCATATCCTTCGAGGCCCGAAATTTTTCGGCAGGAAACGCATGGGCGTCGGGGGTCACCCGTTCCAACTCCTGTGAGTAAAAGCATCTCATGAACCCCTGACAGCGAACCGCGAAAGCGTGGGTGTGGAAAGCGCAAAGTCGGCGGTCGCGCAGCGAGTTGGCTTAAGCTCCCTTCTTTGGGCTTTTCGCGGCTTGGGGAGGGGTGTAATTTTGCCGCGTGTTGCAAATTGTGTTCAACGAAATCAGCGCGGCCGAGCTTTCGAGTCTTGGGACGATCGAGCAATTGGAGCTTTTGGATGAGTTCAAGGTGGGTCGGCAGGATCTTGACCAGCTTGATGGCGAGCGATTCGGCAGGATCGAGCGTGATGGCCGATTGCTTTATCGCTATCGTGCGAAGGATTACCGGCTGTACTTCGAGATCAAGGACTCCGCAGTCGTCGTCCACCGCGTGTTGCACAAGGGGACATTTTCAGATTTTTTGTTCCGCTCAAAAATGCCGCTTGGTGAGGATGAGGCGCTGGCCGGATCGAAGCATTTTTGGAAGCTCATCGATGAGGGTCGCAATGCCAAACGGCTGTGAGCCGGTGAAATTTTTGCTTTCGCTGTGATCTGACGGAGAGCAATATTGCTTAATGAGCAAAAGGTCTCTCTACATTTTTTTGGCGGTGTTGTGCGGAGCATGCTGGTTTTGGTACGCCAGCACGAATCATCGCATCGCAGAGAGGGTTGAGCAGGTATCCAAAATCAAAGATGCGGGCGACCCCGAAGGGAAAGTGGCGGAACTCGAGAGCGAACTCGTTGGTCTTGAAGGACAGCAGACCTTCAAGGGAATCCTGCTTACATTTCTGAGTGCTGGAGTGGTCGGTATTCTTTTTTCGGTTCATGTATTGCCAGCCATCGCGCAGCGCTTTACCCATGCAATTTACGATAGTGGCGAGATGATTGGCGACGATGTGATGCGCGAAGCAAGATCATTGCTTGCTCAAGGCGAATACGAAGCGGCAGTCGAAGCGTTTCGTGAGGCGATCCAGGCTGAGCCCGATAACCGGATGTCTTGGATGGAAATTGTCAAAATCCAGAGGGATAATCTGAATGATCCGCAGTCGGCGATTGAAACTTTACGAAGCGCTATCGAATCCGCACCATGGCCTGTTGATGATGCGGCTTATTTCATGTTTCGCCTTGCCGAACTTCATGAAGAAATTGACGTCGATCGTGTGATGGTAGCCGCGATCATGCAGCAAGTGGTTGATCTTTACCCGGGCACGCGTCATGCGGCGAATGCCAGGCACAGGTTGCAGGAGTTGGCACAAGATGCGGAGAAGGCCATGATCGTGGCGCAGGAGCAGGAATTTATTGAACGGATGAATACGACGTCCAAACCCAGTAACGGCGCGGCGGGCGATGCTGCATGAAATTTTTTTCGAGGGGTATCGACATGCATGAAAAAGCGTCCGGCATGCGCGTCTGGCTGAATGATCGCATCGGGCGCAGGCCTTTGTTTGCGGCGGCATTGGTGGCGATGGTCGGCGTCATTACGGTTGAGTGTGGGATCTGGATGGTGATCGCGGCGACCTTGGCAGCAGGGCTCTTTGGCACATGGTCCGGGACATGGAGGCGCGGATTGGCATGGTTTCTGTGCGCGGCCATGGCAGCCGGGATTTTGACATGGAGACTCGATCATCAACAAAAGTTCGAGAGATCGATGTCATTGGCGGGCAGCGCGAATTTGAGTGTGCGTTTATTGGAAGACAGCGATGGTGGCGAGCGGTTTTGGTGGGCAAAGGCTTGTGTTCTTGAGGGGTCGCATAAAGGTGCTAAAGTGTTGTGGCAGAGTAGGGGAGAGATGCGGGTGGAAGGATCGGTGTTAAAAGCGGCGGGAAATTTTCAAGCCCTTTTGGAGCCGAGAAATCCCGGTGAATTTGATCGCGCGAAATGGTTGAGAAGCCAAGATGTGGCGGCGGTTTTTCAAGTGGATGGCATGCTTGATGATGCATCGACGCCTTGGTATGCAGCGTTGGGTGCGCAGATTCGCCATGCATTTCGAGAAGGCGTGACGGTTGGTCTCGACGAGGACTCGCGTGAGGCGATGGTGATTCGCGCCGTGGTGATTGGTGAGTCGCCGCGCGATGCGGATTCTTTGGTGGCGGCGTTTCGCGAGAGTGGCACGCTGCATGTGTTTTCGGTGAGCGGCCTGCACGTGGCGATGGTGGGAAGCATCGGTTGGTTTGTGCTGGGGCGACTTGGTGTTTCGCGGCGGCGCGCGGTGCTTGTTTTGTTGCCTCTGATCTTTGGTTATTCATGGATCACCGGAAACAGCGCGCCGGCCTTGCGCTCGGCATGGATGGCGGCGGTGTTTCTTGGGGCCTTTATCTTTCGCCGCAAGCCCGACCTTCTCAATGCGTTGGGTGCGGTGTTGCTCGTGGGGTTGTTGTGGGACGGGCGCATGTTGTATCAGGCCGGTGTTCAGTTGTCGTATGGTGTGGTCGCGGCGATTGCGGTGGGAACTTCGTGGTTTGCGCGATCGTTGCGTTGGTTGTCCGCTTCCGAGTTGTATCTGCCGCTCGATCAAATGAGCCGCACGCGTCGCTGGTTTTTGTCACTACGCCAGGCCACCGCGCAATCACTCGCCGTCTCGACAGCGGCGGCGATCGGATCAGC
This sequence comes from uncultured Luteolibacter sp., assembly GCA_964639755.1. Taxonomy (GTDB): domain Bacteria; phylum Verrucomicrobiota; class Verrucomicrobiia; order Verrucomicrobiales; family Akkermansiaceae; genus Luteolibacter. The sequence continues at coordinate 5,797 of CAZXHZ010000053.1, forward strand.
GCCATTGACACTGGTTCATTTTGGCATGGTCACGCCGGTCTCGCTGCTTGCCGGTTTGGCACTGGTGCCTTTGGTCTTCGTGTTGCTTTGCATCTCATTGCTGGCTCTAGCCATTTCACCGATGGCCGCGCCAGTGGCGCGCGGGTTGAATCAGGCCAACGCCCTTGTCGCGAGGGCATCGATTAAATCTGCCGAATTTTTTGCGGCGATTCCGGGAGGTCATTTGGAACTTCGAAAAATCATGCAGCCCGGGCTTTTGGTTTATGCTCTCGAGCATGGTGCAGGCAGCGCATGTTTCTATGGCGAGTCGGGTGAAGCGGTGTTGCTCGATTGCGGGGATCGAAATGGATTTCGCCACACCGTGATGCCGTCATTGCGACAGCTGGGAATGCGCCCGAATACGGTGGTGCTGACCCATCCCGATGGCCGTCATCTTGGTGGTGGAGCGGCTGTATGGGATGCCTTTCCGATTCATGAGGCAGTGATGCCGGTGAAGTATTCGCGCAGCAGTGGCTATCGATCATGGATGGCAAATCATTCGGGGATGCGCATGCGCTTGGCAGGTGAAGTTGGCTCAATGGATTTGCCGGATGGAGCACGGCTTGAGGTCGTGCATGCGCCGGATCCGCTTGAGCAAAATGCGCGGGCCGATGATCGGGTGGCGGTGTATCGATTGCACTGGCGCGGGTGGAAAATCCTCTTCACCAGCGATGCTGGTACCTCGACGGAAAACCAAGTGCTTGAAGCGGGTGCCGATGTCGCGGCCGATGTGATCGTGGCCGGTTGTCATCGCAATGATCTCTCGCTTGGCGATGGGTTTCTGCATGCGGTTGCACCACGTGTCATCGTTTTCTCCAATCCAACTTTTCCATCCGAGGAACATCGCTCCGCCGAAACGCTCAACTATTGGAAATCGCAAGGCATTGAGGCCATCGATCAATGTGCTGTGGGCGGGGTGACGATCACGGTCGACGATAATGGTGATTTGTGTCTCGCGGGATTTTTACGGGCCGAGCCGATCGTGCTGAAGCGGCGTTGATTTTTCAGAAACGATTACACGCCGCTCAATCGACCGATTTGCGGGAGCGCAAACGCCACATCGCTTTGCCCTCGCTTTCCCAGAGTTTTTGGAAATCGGTCTTCGGATAGAAGAACGAATCCTCCTGCCACTCGAGCCGTTCAAATCCGCCGAATGACATCACTTTTTCTTCCGCCCATTGGAAGTATTCTTCGTGATCGGTCATGAAAAGAAACTCCCCGCCGGGCACGAGCGCATTGCGAACAGCTTGCAGGAAATCTTCATTCACGAGTCGCCGGCGATGGTGTCGGAGTTTTGGCCACGGGTCGGGGCAAAGCAGGTGGAGGCGTGAGATGGAATTTTGCGGCAGCAACCACTCGACAACGTAGCGGCTCTCGAGTCGCAGTACCCGTGCATTGTCGAGGCCGGCGCGTGAAATTTTTTTGCAGACCTTGCGGACGCGGCCGAGCAGGCGTTCGACGCCGATAAAATCGCGATCCTGATGATGGCGGGCCATTTCCATCAGAAAGGATCCATCACCGCAGCCGAGATCAATTTCAAGCGGCCTGCCATCGCGAAGGATTTCCGCAGGGATGATTTTGCGGAAGTAATGTTTCGGCACAAATTCGCCGGCCATCGCGGTTCTCGGCAATTGGTTCAGCACCTGCTCCATGGTCGTAATTTTTTATTCGTATCGGGCGTGTACGCAAGTGCGCCTTCAAAGATCGGCATCGGAATGGACGCCTGCGACCGGATCGGCTGAGCATACGATGCAGCGCATGAGGTCGGCACCGCGCGCAATTTTTGCATTCGGCCAAACGACCGTGTCGCGCACGACCGCGCCGGATTCAATGATTGCGCCGGGCCCGATCACCGAGTCGATAACGCTGGCGTCGGGCTCGATCGCCGCGTCGGGATGCACGCGCGGAGCAAGTTCGAGCTCGCGGTGTGCGCGGAGATAAGATTCGCGATCGCCGAGGTCGAGCCACATGCCTTCGTCGAGCGTGATGGCACCGAGTTGGTTTTGTTTGGCGAGCTCGAGGAAGAATGGGATTACCGAAATTTTTTCATTCGCCGGGATTTGGCGGATGAATTCCGGGTTCACGCAATAGATGCCGCTGAAGACATGCGTGCCTGCTGAGCGGCCGAGTTTTTTGTGGATGTCGATGACTCTGCTGCCGGAGGTGTCGAGCGCGATGTGGGTGGCACTGCCTTGCGAGCGAAGCGCCAGCGTCACGGGAAGGCCGGAGGCCTTGTGGGCGGCGAGCAGTGCATCGAGCGGCATGGTCGAAAAGATGTCGCCATTGTGGACGAGGAGTGGTGAGTCGCCGACCCACTCGCTGATGTTGCGAAGCCCGCCGCCGGTTTCCAACAGGATGGGTTCATGGAAAAATGTGATGTCATTGCCTTCGGAGTGCTTGGCGAAATCATCCCATGCCTCGGGGAGGTGATGGGTGTTGATGGCGAAGCGCCGGATGCCGAGTTTGGCGCAGGCGTTGATCGTCCACGCTGCGATGGGTTGGTGAAACAATGGCACCAGCGGCTTGGGCAGGCGGTCGGTGAGCGGTCTCAAGCGAGTGCCCAGACCGGCGCCGAGAATGAATGCCTGATGCATGAAATGGCTATGCCGTTGATGTTTGCGGCTGGCAAGTACCGATCTTGATTTGAACGCTGTGCTGCGTAGCATGTTTGAAGCCTCAGCGCCCACCGACATGCCCGAACTCCCCGAAGTTGAGACCACCCGCAGGGGTATCGAGCCACATGTTGTCGGTGTGCTCATCAAGGAGGTGATCCTGCGCCGGCGCGACCTGCGTCAGCCGGTTTCCAAATCGATCGCCGGGATCGAGGGAAAGAAAATTTCCGCCGTGCGCCGCAGATCGAAGTACTTGCTGCTTGTGATCGAAGGTGCGGGCACTTTGCTCATTCACCTTGGCATGTCTGGCAGTCTGCGCGTGATTTCGCCGGTGGATGACTGGAAGACGCATGATCATGTCGGCATCACGCTGGCGAATGGCAAACAGCTGCGCTTTCATGATCCGCGCCGTTTCGGGTTGGTGCTCTTGTTGCGTGGGGATCCGATGGCACATGCCTTGTTGAAGCATCTCGGCCCCGAGCCGTTGGAATCTGGCTTCACTGCAAAGCACTTGCAGGATGCCTGTGCGAAACGCTCGGCAGCGATCAAACTCGTGATCATGGATGCGAAAGTGGTGGTCGGCGTCGGCAACATTTATGCTTCGGAGGCCTTGTTTCGTGCGGGTATTTTACCGCGCACCAAAGCGAACCGCGTTTCAAAACCGCGTCTTGCCAAACTTGCACAGTCGATCCGCGAAGTGCTGGGCGATGCGATTGCCGAAGGTGGCACCACCTTGCGTGACTTTCTGCACTCCGATGGCAAGCCCGGTTACTTTCGCCAAAAACTTTATGTCTATGAACGCAAAGGCGAGCCATGCCGCGTTTGCGGAACCCCGATACGACATTCGGTCATGGGCCAGCGCTCGACTTACTGGTGCCCGAAGTGCCAGAAGTGAATGGAATCCAAATCACAAAATCATGCTGTTTACTTTTCGAGTTTGCTGCCAAAGTTTTCGTGTTCCATGAAAATTTACCAATTTCTTCATACGGTTGCTTTGATGCTTTGTCTGCATGGAGTGATGCGGGCTCAAGACCGTATTGATGCCTCGCAAGCCCCCGCGGGCATGGTCAGGATCGAAGGCGGCGAGTTCCTCATGGGCAGCGAGTTGCCGTGCAGTCGCATGAATGAACGGCCTGTCGTCAAAGTGCGGGTTGATGGGTTTTGGATTGATCAACATCCCGTGACCAACGCTCAGTTTCGCAAGTTTGTTGAGGCTACGGGCTACAAGACCACGGCTGAGAAAGCGGTTGATTGGGAAGAGTTGAAAAAACAAGTCGCAGCAGGCACGCCCAAGCCCCTGGATGAGATGCTGCAGCCCGGCGCGTTGGTTTTCACGCCGACCGAAGGGCCTGTCGATTTGAGTGAAATAAGCGCGTGGTGGCGTTGGACACTTGGCGCCGACTGGCAGCACCCCGAAGGCCCTCAAAGCAATCTTGAAGGTCGCGAACAACATCCGGTGGTGCAGGTATCGTGGGATGATGCGATGGCTTATGCGAAATGGGCAGGCAAGAGATTGCCCACCGAGGCGGAATGGGAATTTGCTGCACGCGGTGGGCTTGTTGGCAAACGATATGCGTGGGGTGACGACTTCAAGCAGGACGAAAAATTCATGACCAACACATGGACCGGAGATTTTCCCTACAAAAACACCAAGGAGGATGGTTTCGCCGGCACTTCACCCGTGATGAGTTATCCCGCCAATGGTTATGGTTTGTACGACATGGGTGGAAATGTCTGGAATTGGGTGAGTGACTGGTACCGTCCCGACAGTCATGCTCGCAGCAAACTCGAACCATCGTGCCACAACCCGCAGGGCCCGAATTCGAGTTACAATCCCGCCCATCCGTATCAGACGCAAGAGCGCGTGATCAAGGGAGGGTCGTTTCTATGTCATCGTGACTATTGCGAAAGCTATCGCCCAAGTGCCCGTCGAGGCACCTCGCCCGACACTGGTTCGAGTCACGTTGGATTCCGCTGTGCTAAAAATCTAAAGTAGCTTTGATCGCAGCCCGCCGCTGTATTTTCACCCCTCTGTGATCAGATCGCTCATGTGTCCGCCGCGTGCGGTGACCCATTTGCCTTTGGTGATGACCGAGGTGAAGCCGAGTCCGTTGGCGGCGGCGGCTTTGAAAACATCCCATGCCTGGGTGGCGAGGATGCCGGAAACGACGAGGTCACCGTTGCGGGCGAGTGATTTTGCGATCACCGGCCATGCTTGAATGAGCACGGTGGAGAAAATGTTGGCGAGCACAACATCATAGCCTTTTGCGCGTGGCTTCCATTTCAACACATCCTGTTCCTTGATGATGATGTCTGGCGTGCCGTTGCGCTCAGCATTGCGCTGGGCGACTGAGACGGCAAAGGGATCAAAATCGCAAGCAAAGGTCTCGTCGGCTCCAAGATGTTTCGCGGCAATGGCGAGCACGCCAGTTCCAGCGCCGAGGTCGGCGACCGTCCAGGTGGAATTTTTTCTTTCACGAGCGATATCGACCAGCATGCGCAAGCAGGTCGAAGTGGTGGCATGGTCGCCGGTGCCAAAGGCCATTTCCGGAGGTATCGAGATGATTTTGCGGCGTGGGTGGGTTTTGCGCAGAGCCTTGATTTGCGGCGGGCTGGTTTCGGCAGTAAGCAGGATTGCATCGCGCACCTTGATGGGGCGGGGTGCGATGGGGGGCTTTTGCCAGTCGGCCTTATTTAGCTTGCGAATGCTGCCGCCGAACTGCTTTGCGACGGCGAGCGCCTGATTTTCGGTTTCGCAGAACAAACGCAGGCGGATTGAGCGGCCGCCCTTCAAATACTCAACGACCAAGTTGGGGCTGTTTGCGAAGCGTTCCTCCCATGCGTCGAGCCATTTTTCCGCGGAGAGTTTCGACCAAACAAACATGAGGGCGTGAAATTGGCGGGTAATTCTTCGGCAAGTGCCGTGGGGTTGAAGCCATTCCCGAGTTGATGGAGAAATGGAGCGGGCGATGAGATTCGAACTCACGACATCCACCTTGGCAAGGTGGCGCTCTACCACTGAGCTACGCCCGCGACGCTGATTGCGTGCGGGGTTTTTTGCATCGGTGGGCGAACGCGGCAAGCCAAAATTTGCAAAATTTCCCTGTTCCTTTGCCCCATAGTCTGGGATTTCCTTGGGCACGCCATGTCCGACAAGCTTGCAGAGATCATCGCCACCAAGCGTCTTGAGGTTGAAGCCCTGATGCCTCGTGCCGCCCACTTGCGCAGCGCGGCCCTTCAACGCAATGACTTTGGCGGTTTTCGCGCCGCGATCGATCGCGGGCCGACGCGTCTCGGTGTGATTGCGGAAGTGAAGAAGGCTTCGCCTTCGGTTGGACTGATTGATCCCGATTTTGATCCCGTGCGTCAGGCGCAGAGATATCTGGATGGCGGGGCATCTTGCCTTTCGATTTTGACCGATGAAAAATATTTTCAAGGTTCGTTGAGCTACCTCACGCAGATTTCGCGATTTTCCGATGCGCCTCTTCTGCGCAAAGACTTCACCATTCATGAGGTGCAGATTCATGAAGCGGCAGTGTCCGGCGCGGATGCGATTTTGCTTATTGTCGCGGCGCTCGATGATGACAATTTACGGCGTCTCTACGATGAGGCGAAGTCCCTGATGCTCGATGTCCTCGTCGAAGTGCACGATCTTCCCGAAATGGAACGGGCGCTTGAGCTTGGCGCCGATCTTATTGGCATCAACAACCGGAATTTGAAAACCTTCGAAGTTGATCTTGCCACAACCGAAGAACTAGCTGAGGAGGTGCCTGATGATGTCTTGCTTGTTTCCGAAAGTGGAATTAAGACGCCTGAAGATGCGATGCGTGTGCTCGAGGCCGGCGCCAATGCGGTACTCATCGGCGAGGCTCTGATGCGTGCCAACGACCCAACCCGCGAGGTTGAGGCATATCTTGAACTGGAGCTGAGCTGATTGCTATTTTTCAGCGCCATGGTTTTGAATTCATCATGTCGAGACACATCGTGGCAGGTATTTCGGCAGCGCAATTCCCAATTCGGCTGCCAGCATTTTATGACTTCCCAAAGTCTTGTGCGTCACGGGTGGACAAGCATGTGGCAGGATGCTTGAGTGTTGGCAATGAGCGATGGATCGTTGCTGCTGCTTGGGCTTGAGGGTCCGGAACTGACGCCTGAAGAAGCGACTCTGTTCCGTCGTTTGCAGCCGGCCGGCTACATTATTTTTTCGCGCAACATCGTTTCACCAGAGCAGACGCGCAAACTTACCGATGATCTGCGCGATCTGTCCGTTGAAACGCCGATCATCGGTATCGACCAGGAAGGCGGGCGGGTCACGCGAACCAAGGAAATCGCACCCTTGCTGCCATCGGCCGAGGCTTTGGCAACTCGCGGCGACATGGGGAAAATTGCCGATGCGGGCGCATTGACCGGCGATTTATTGCAGCTTCTCGGTTGCAACCTCAACTTCGCGCCGGTGCTGGATCTCGATCATTTCCCGGGGCTTGCAAATGCATTGCGCGGACGCTGTTGGGGGTGGGATTCGCAACGGGTGATTGATTTTGCGGGTCAATGGAACCGCTGGATGCGCCGGCGCTCGATCGCAAGCTGCGGCAAGCATTTCCCTGCGTGCGGCCGTGCCGTTTCCGATCCGCATCACGACCTGCCATCATCGCCTGCCACGCTCGATGAGTTGCTGCGCGAGGATGTGATCCCTTACACTGCGTTAATGCCCGAGCTTGATTCGATCATGCTCGCGCACATCGAGTTTCCCAACATCGACGCCGAATATCCCGCATCGCTTTCGCTCAAAATCATCCGGCGTTTCTTGCGCGATCAACTTGGTTTTGATCGTCATCTTGTCATGACCGACGATCTCGACATGGGCGCCATCACCAAGCGTTACGGACGCGGTGAGGATGTGAAATTGGCGATCCGCGCCGGCAATGATCTGGCGATGATTTGCCATCGCAATGACACGGCAGATGCCGCCGCCAGGGCCATCTCTGAGCTTCCCCTCGGGATGCGGCACGAAGCGCAGGATCGCGTTGAGCGCTTTCGCCGTCAGGTGTTGCGCCCGCCCGCCGCATGGTCCGCCCAAAAATGGCAAAACACTTGCGCCAAGATTGCCAAACTCGCCGCGGAATTCGATTTCTCCCAAGAGCCCGCTTCAAACAGCCCGGTTGCGGATTATTGAATTCACCTCCCCAGCATCCACGCGATGTGCGGAGTATAGAGATTGGGTTCGAGCAGGAAGGAATCGTGGCCTTTTTCCGAGTGCACGGTGATGTGCATGCAGTCGACTTTTGCGCGTTCAAGGTGTCTGACCAGTTCGGCCTGTTCTTCGGGGTAGAAACAGAAGTCCGAATCGATCGAGAAGACAAGCCAGCGTTGATTGGCTGCGCGGGAGCGTTGGAAAAGAACGGCTGGCGTCTCGGCGTCGCCTTCGAGCGTGGCGTCGTAGCGCGACCACAGATCGATGATGCGAAGGTAAGTGTTGGCATCGAAGCGCTGCACGAATTTTTTCCCCTGATGGAGCATGTAGCTCTGGAATTGGTCGCGTACCTTGTACCATGCGAGCACATCGTCGGGCTGGACGACATCCTTGCGGGCGCGGCGTTCGATCGAATTGAGATGGACGAATGTTTTGTGCGAAATCATGCGGGCCAGCGCGAGACCGTAGGTCGGTGCTTCGCCTTCGTAGTAGTCGCCGCCGTTGAAGTGCGGGTCGTTTTCGATCGCGAGGATTTGCTCGAAAAGGATCAGGCGATTGAGCACCGTGGTTTTGAATCCCGATGCGATGGCGATCACATTTCGAACGCGCTCGGGCAGGCGGGTGGCAAAGGTGAGCGCGACAAGGCCGCCGACCGATGGGCCAACGACCGCATGCAGCGTGCCGATGCCAAGCTCGTCGAGCAGGAGCGCGAGGGCATGGACCTGATCGGTGGCGGTGACGGCGGGAAATGAGGAACCCCAGTGACGGCCGCTTTCCGGATTGATCGATCCCGGTCCGGTGCTGCCGTAGCAGCCGCCGAGGTAGTTGGCGCAAATGACAAAATGTTTGTTGGTATCGATCGCCTTGCCGGTGCCGATCATGTCTTCCCACCAACCGGCGTGCAGTTCCTCCTGCCAGAGCGAGCCCACGCCTTCGATCGAGGGATTGCGGCCGGCGGCGTGATGCGAGCCGGAGAGCGCGTGGCAAACGAGGATCGCATTCGACTTGTCGGCATTCAGTTCGCCCCATGTTTCATAGGCGATGCGGACCTGCGGCAAAGTGCCGCCATCCCGAAGCGGGAAGGGGCTGCCGATCTCGAGAAACCGAGTCTGGGTCGCGTGGGACATGGGCGGAGACTAGTCGCTTGTGGCGATCCCTGCAAGCCGGCTTCCTGTCATTTGAGTTCGCGGCGAAGTTCGGTGATGCCGTCGCGTATTTCAAAGATCGTGCTGCGGATGTGGGCGAGGGCCGCGAGTTGGTCGGCATCCTCCTCGCTGGTCATGAGCTCCTGGCATGCACCGACCGATTCGTTGAGCCAATTGAGGCAGCGTTTCAAAATCGCCAACACATAACCGGCCTCGGGTTCGTAGCCGCTGCTGCGATCGTTGAGCGCGCCGGCCAGCTTGCCGCTGACCTGCAGCAAATTCGAGATGAGCAAATAGGATGGCGAGCCTTGGCTGGATTCGCCGGAGACCACATCCATCGCACGCAGCGCCAGCTCTTGGGCGCGTGCCTGAAGCGGGTGCCTCTCGTATTTGCCAAAGGGGTCACCATCGTCCGAGAAATCCGCCTCATCGGCGATGTCATCGAAATCAAGACGCCCACCCGCATTGATGGCGGGCTCATCCGAATCGTCACGCGTGCTGGCTTCATCTCGCTCGGCCATTTCCTCCAGCAAGCCATCCCAGCCCATGACGAATGCCTCTTTGCGCTCGCAGTCGCTGTCCTCCATGTATTTTTCGAGCACCTCCTGGTACGCGTCGGTGAGCCGGTCGGACTCTTTGAGGCGTTTCTCCCAAGCAAACTCATCCATGCTGTCGGAATAATCATCCGCATCTTCGCTTGGCTCGCGGCGGCGGATGACCTGCGCCATGAAGTCGCGCATCGCGTTGAGATTGGCGAGTTTTTGTGCCTCTTCGCCATCCACGTCCATGGTCCACTCGTGTGGTGAAACGTCGAGTTTGAACTCCGTGGTTTCGATCACCACACGGCCGTTGATTTCGCTGAACCACTCGAGGTAGAGAACATTTTTCCATTCGCAGGGGATCTCGCCGCCGCTTTTGTGGATCTCGCGCATTTCGCCATCGCCGACGAGCGGCACGCGGGCCTTCCTTGAGGCGGTCATGTCGCCGATGATTCCTTTTTGGTGCGTTTCGATTTCCGCCGAATCTTCTCCTGCCACGGGCGAGGGGTTTTGAAATGCGAGCCGTGTGCCGGCGAGGTCGCGCCAGCAATCTCCCACGAGCTCGAGGGTCAAAGGTTCGTCGCGGCCAGCCAGCCAGATGCGGCCGGTGGTTTGTCCTTCGACGGTGTTGTCGATCTCGCCGCGGACGACCGCTTCATCAATGCGCCATGCCATTGGTGAAATATCCGCATGCGTTGGCGATGGCGTCAAGCAGGCTTGCGTGCGTTGTGGAGCGGACTTTCAAGCCTGTTTTGTCACGCCGCCATGGGGCTCAGAAATGATTGCAGGAAAATTTCGATTATCCACTTGCAAGCCGACCGGATGTCCACTAACCCTTCTGCCCCGCCTGCCGGAGCATCAATGCGAGGATAGCTCAGTTGGTAGAGCAGTTGGCTTTTAACCAATTGGTCCTGGGTTCGAGTCCCAGTCCTCGTACTTCTTCCGCAGCGAAGATTTTAAGGCGCCTTTCGGCGCTGATCTTAGCCCGAGCCGCAAGATTTTTACCAGCGGATGGCGGCCGCGGCCCATGTGAGGCCGGCGCCAAAAACCACCAGCACGATGCGGTCGCCGCGATGGAAGGCGCCTTTGCGGTTGGCTTCGTCGAGCGCGATGGCGACTGCGGCGGCAGAGGTGTTGCCGTACTTGTCGAGATTCACGAAGACGCGCTCGTTTGGCACCGCGAGGCGATCGGCGATCGCGTCAATGATGCGCAGGTTTGCCTGATGCGGAATGACGCAGGCGATTTCCTCTGGCTTCCATCCAGCGCGTTCGATGACTTTTTCCGCCGCCTCTTTCATGCGGGTGACGGCGTGTTTGAAGACCTCTTTGCCCTGCATGCTGAGGGTCGCGAGGTTTTCGTGCACATTGGCCGCGGTGATCGGGCACGCGCTGCCGCCGCCGGGAATTTCGAGAAGATGGGTGAGGTTGCCGTCGGTGCCCATTTCGGTCGCGACGATTGCGCCTTCGCCTGGTTGCGAGCGGCGCAGCACGGCGGCTCCCGCACCATCGCCGAAGAGCACGCAGGTCGTGCGATCCTGCCAGTTGGTGACGGTCGAAAGTTTTTCAGCGCCAATGATCAGGGCATTTTGAAACGCGCCATCTGAGATCAGGCGCTTGGCGATTTTCATCGCGTAAAGAAATCCCGAGCACGCGGCAGAAATGTCGAAGGCGACCGCGCGGCTTGCGCCGATCTGCTGCTGCACATGGCACGCGGTGGCCGGCGTTGGTGTGTCGGGTGTGATGGTGGCGACGATGATCAGTTCGATGTCGGAAGCCTGCATGTTGGCTTGCTCGAGCGCGCGTCGTGCGGCGTGGCTTGCCATGTGCGAAGTGTGTTCTCCTTCGGCGGCGATGTGTCGCTCACGAATGCCGGTGCGGGTGACGATCCACTCGTCGCTGGTATCCACCTTTGCCGCGAGTTCTTCGTTGGTGAGGACCCGTTCGGGAAGGTAACTGCCGGTACCTGCGATGCACACATCGGCTTCGGAATTCAACTCACTCATGCGGCGTGAGATTGGAACCAGCCGCGTGCGCTCACAAGCGCGAATTTTCCCCGTTGATCACGCGGCGCTTGTTGCGCGTGCGTCTTGCGATCACTCGGCGGCGACCTCTTTGGTCGCGAGGCTTGCCATTGCTTCCTCGATGCGGGTGTTGACCTTTACGGAAACGGTTTCCATGGCGACGCGCACGGCGTTGCGGATCGCGAGTGCGGATGATGATCCGTGGGCGATGATGACCACGCCATTCACTCCGAGCAGCGGGCTGCCACCATAGGTCTCGTAGCTGCTCTTTTCCTTGAGCGCTTTGAAGGCGCCTTGGGCGAGCATTGCGCCGCAAAGTCGCAGCGGGTTGCCCTTGATCTCGGCCTTGAGCCATTTTGAAACCGCCTTGGCGGTGGCCTCGACGGTCTTGAGCATGACATTGCCGACGAAGCCGTCGCAAAGCACCACATCGAGCTCGGTTTCGAAAAGGTCGCGCCCTTCAACATTGCCGACGAATTCGATGCCGGGAGTTTCTTTGAGAAGCTTGAAAGTTTCTTTCGTGAAGGTGGTTCCCTTTTCGTCCTCTTCGCCATTCGACATGAGGCCGACTCGAGGATTTTTCACACCGAGCACATTGCGTGCGAAGGCCGTGCCCATCACCGCGTAAGCGACAAGATGCTCGGGTTTCGCTTCTGGATTGGCGCCGGCATCAAGGATGTGGCAAAGACCATGCTCGTTGGGAATCGCAGTGGCAATACCCGCGCGGTCGACGCCGGGCAGTGTGCGCAGCTTCAATGTCGCCGAGGCCACGGCGGCGCCAGTGTTGCCTGCGGAAACAAATGCATCGGCACGACCTTCCTTCACCATTTCCATGGCGATGTTGATCGACGATTGCTTTTTGCGGCGCACCGATTTGGCGCCCGGTTCCGACATGCTGATCGCTTCGGCCGCGTGCACGATGCTCACTCTCGTATCACCGAGATCGAGACCCTGTTTCGCGCATTCCAGTTTCAACTGGCTCTCGTCGCCGACGAGATAAAGGTGCTGAAGCTTTGGATAATATCTCAACGCATCGATCGCTCCGCCGATGTTCACGGCAGGTGCATGATCCCCACCCATGGCGTCTAAAGCGACTTTCATATGGTCAGGAAATTTGTGATGCGTTGGGAAATCCGGGTTCTTGATCCTGTCGCGGCGCCCGACTCCCGAAGGATGAAACGCGCGGTGGCCGATCCGGAAAAATTATCCGTGCCGGGCTCAGAGAGCCTCGACATCGAGTACCTGGCGGTCGCGATAATATCCGCATGACGGGCAAGCGATGTGCGATGGCACTTTGCTGCCGCATTCGGGGCAATTCTTGAAGATGGGTGCACGCCAGCGCTTTGCGCCACGGCGCATTTTCTGACGGCTTTTGGATTGGCGGCGCTTTGGAACGGCCATGGTCTTGCTTCGTGTTAGGGTTGGTCCTTGAGGTCCTTGAGTTGGTCGAGGGCCGACCATCGATCGGCTCCCGCACCGCGGGGCGGAGTGGGTACAGTATCTTTTGCGGGTTTGTCCACCGATAAATATCGGGGATCGATTTCGCAGTGCTGGGGCACATCCCCGTCCTCGCAGCGGGGATCGATCGGGAAATGGATCAGAATCTCCTCGCGCAGGGCTTCGCTAGCATCAATTTCGCCCGCCTGATCGATTTCGATGGAAATGGCCGCATTTTCTAGCCGGATGGTCTGAACAAAAGGGTGCAGTGTTCGCACGCAGGTAAACTCAAAGGGCGCCTGGAGGCTTCCTGTGAGCAGCAGTTCGGAGCCGAAACGCTGGGTCCAAACGCTGTATTTCAAGGGCCCGATGGCCTTTGCATCGCCTTCCGGCAGGTCAAAAATACCGGCATCCAGTTCCCCATCATAGCCTTTTCCCTCTTCCGGCAGCGTTGCCAGATCAATTTTCAATCGCTCGCTCACAAGCCGATTTTAGTACTGATTTGCCTTACGCCAAGCCGCAATTGCCGGCGGCCCAAGGCGGGCCTAAAATTTTTAATCACGCGAATCCAAGTATTTCTGGGTCGGAATGGAGGCGGGGCTGCGAAATTTCGGAAATGTTTAAGAATTTTTTCAAATTTTCCAAACGTGTCATAATTGGTCCAGTGGATGAATTTTTTTTCAGCCCCTAGGGCTAGAATGGCCGGTTGGCCAGTCGCGCCCTAAGAGCTTCGTAACAAGGCTGTTTTACAATGTATATGCATTTCTAAAACCTCAATATGTTGTATTGTGAATAATTTGTGGATACCACATGAGCAAAATTGCATTGACCCAAGAGTCAATTTCAAATGGGATTTCAGACGCTTCACGGGTCAAAAAATTCAATTTGATTTCGATTGCTGCAAAATTTTCCTCCACCCCCAAAAAACAGCTTAACCAACCATGTCCGCCAACTCCGTCACCACCACCGTCACCCTTGGAAACCGCACCTTTCACCTCGATCGGGAAAAGGCCGAGCAGGCCATCGCCGCGAAGAGCGTGATCAATGGTCGCGACACGATGTTCTTCAACATTTTGCCACTCAAATATCAGTGGGCGTACGACCTCTACAAAACGATGAAGAACAACCACTGGGAGCCGGAGGATGTGACCATGCAAAAGGATGTCGAACAGTGGCGCTCCAATGAGATCAGCGATGTCGAACGCTGGATCATCAAAATGGGCATTGGTTATTTCTCCGCTGCCGAAGGCATTGTCGGCGACAACATCCTGCATGTCGTTCGCGAAGTGGTCACCGCGCCGGAGCTCAAGCTGGTGCTTGGCCGTCACGCGCATGAGGAAAACATCCATGCCGATTCGCTGGTGTACATGCTCTCTTCGCTCGGCCTCAACCCGCACGAGTGCGAAGCGATGTTTGAGGACATCCCGACCATCAAGGCGAAGAACCACTTCGTCGTTTCGAATTCACGCGCGCTGCGCCGCGATGTCGACCTCACCATCACCGAAAACAAACAGGCGCTCGCCAAGAACATTTTCCTCTTCGGCCAGGTGATGGAAGGCACGCAGTTCTACGGCCTCTTCGGCATGATCCTTTCGCTCTATCGCCAAAACAAATTCCCCGGCATCGGCTCGATGTTCCGCTACACGCTGCGCGATGAATCCAATCACATCGAGGTCTTCCGCAACCTGCTCATGGACCTCATCAACGAGAACCCCGACATCTGGACCGAGGAGTTCAAGGAAGACCTCCGCGACACGATGAAGGACGGCATCACGCTCGAGAAACAATTCATCCGCGACTGCCTGCCGGTTTCCGCGCTCGGACTCAACTCGACCGACTTCGAAACCTACATCGATTACATCGCCGACCGCCGTCTTGCTTCATGCGGGCTCGCGCCGCTCAACCCCAGCGCGACCAACCCGTTTCCATGGCTCGCCGAGATGATGGACATCAAGAAGGAAACCAATTTCTTCGAAGGCCGCGTCACCGAATACCAAAAGGCCTCAGCTCTCGCAGCTGTCGACGACGACGAGCTTTGATCCGAGATGGGGTGGGGGTGATTCATCACTCATCCCGCCTCGCATCGTTCCGTCACGCATTTTCAAAACAAAAAATTTCACCAATCAAATCCCATGTACCGTTCCATTGATCCCACCGAAGACATCGTCCTCAAGCAAGTCATCACCGACCGTTTCGCATTGCCACCCGCGGACCGCATGTTCTTGTGGCGCGATGTGCTTCCGAAGGAAAAGCGCGCACCGATTTCCGACATCATCGTGACCCGCGGCAACGCCGAGTCGCAATTTTCACTCGAGGATGTTGCCGATGCGATCGGTGATTCGCTTGCCGACCTTCTCATCGCGCGCAGCGAGGACGAGAAGTCGATCTTCTCGGATGTGAACCGCCAGTTTGTTTCCGATGTCGCGCACGCAGTCGCCAACTCGCTGACCAAGTCACTCGATGAAGGTGGTCGCTTGCGTCTTTCCGAATCCGATCTCTACCTGCTCATCGAAAAGGCCTTGCTCGAGAACGAAGCCTACGATGTCGCGAAGTCGCTTGCCTTTCGCCGTTCGCTCGAAAAGCACGGCTCGGTCGATCTCAACGCCGGGCTCAGCACGCTGCCCGTGCGCCTCATCCGCCGCAACGGCAATGTCGTGCCGTGGTCGGAGACGAAAATTGAAATCGCCGTGCGCAAGGCATTTCTCACGATCAAGGAAAACCCCGAGCCATCGATCGATAT
>CAZXHZ010000054.1:0-1871 GCA_964639755.1 uncultured Luteolibacter sp.
AACGGTGATCCCCAATTCCTTGTTTCTGGAAAACCGCGTGACCAACTGGACGCTCACCAGCGCGCGCGTGCGGCGCAGCATCAAGGTCGGCGTGGCATACGGTACCTCGCCGCAAAAGGTGATGGATATCCTCACGCAGGCGGCCGCAAGGCATGGGCTCATCTGCAAAGAACCCGCACCCTACGCGGTGTTCGAAGACTTCGGCGACAATGCCATGGTCTTCAGCGTCTACTACTGGATCGACATGAGCGCCGGCGCAAACTCGTCAGTGATCGCCAGTGACCTGCGCCTGATGATCGAGAAAAATTTCACCGAAGTCGGCATCGGCGTGCCATTCCCCCAACGCGAAATGCACCTGAGCACAGACACCCCGATCGAGGTGCGGATGGTGAAGGGAAATGCTGAATGATAAATTTGGGATTTGAATGAGGAAGAAAATGAAGAGGCCAACTCTTCATAGGCAGGGACCTTTCTCCGCAAAGGTCCGCTCCGGTAGGGCGATGCGGCCCCGCAGCGCCGACTTCTTCTTGAAACCTCTTATCTTTGGGCTATTTTCCAGTCATGGATAAGAAAGCCGAAGCTCCGGACGCCTTCGCGAATGATCCGTTGTTTCTGGAAGTCATGGCAGAGGCACTTGCCATTCAGGACAGATTTTCTGCCGAGCCGGTTTATGCCAAAACGGGCAAAGGTTATCTGAAAAGTGTCGGCGTCGCAGAGCTGGAGGCTTTGAAAAAAGCCAAAATCAAACCAGACAACTCGGCCGGTTCATGAGCGCCGCCAAACGATGGCTTGAACCTTTTACATGGGACTTCGTGGTCGCCCAAAACGAAGTTCTGTGCAGCCAGAAATCAGCCCATCACGGCCCGACCAGCGACGGGCATGAAATCGGAAAGCAGCTTTGGGAAGAGGCGAGGCAACAGGAAATAAGCCTGTTCGAGACAATCGATGTTTGTCGAAAATGTCACCGTGTCGCTCCCTTCACGAATTTTAATGGCAATACTTTTTCCGCCATTGCCCGCATCATGATTCGCAAACTGAATTTGGCTCCGGAGCAAGACTTTCTCATCCGCAGCCTCGCAGGGCACATCGTTGCAGGTGTTGCCAGCGAAGAGGAAATCGATGCGTTCAAAAAATTCAGCGACTCGCTTAAGCTGGGATGAGGAGGGGGAGAGGGAGTTAGACGTTATTGAATATAAGTTATTGGAGGGAAGAAGAAGCTACTTATTCTCTTGCTTGTTAAACCGGTAGGGCGATGCGGCCCCGCAGCGCCGCCACGGTTGAAGAGGTGTCCCGCAAGATGCGAGACGCTGACGCTCCCCTATCGAAGAAGTGGCAGATCATTCGCGCGGACCTTTGGGGACAAAGGTCCCTGCCTATTTGTCATCCACGATCTTTCATTTTCGCGTCCATTCGTGTTCATTCGCGGTTTGAAATCTTTCTTTAAAGAATCGGCGCCGCGAGGCCGCGGCGCCCTACCGGTTGAAGAGGCCTTCCACAGGAAGGACGGGTTTTGCTTGCTTGGAGCATTTCGAGGTTCAGAGTTTTGACATGAGGGCAAGGCATTCGATTGCGTCATCCATGACTTTTCCTGCGAGTTGTGGAAATTTGAAATTCAAACTGCAGATCCAAGGATGAACGACGCGCATTGGATGGGCCTGGCGCTAGATGAAGCGCGCAAGGGGATTGGCAGGACGGCGCCGAATCCGCCGGTCGGTGCGGTGTTGGTGAAAGAGGGTCAACTCATCGGTCGCGGGTGGCATCAACGCGCGGGCATGCCGCATGCCGAACGCGAGGCGATCGCCGATGCCGTGCGAAATCACGGGCCCGATGCGACTCGCGGTGCGACGGCTTATGTCACGCTCGAGCCGTGT
>CAZXHZ010000055.1:0-10089 GCA_964639755.1 uncultured Luteolibacter sp.
CAAACCTTACCCTTTCCGCGACTTCGAACCCAAATGGCAGGCCCGTTGGGATTCGGAAAAAACCTTCCGCACCGCCGGCCCCGGCGACGAAGGCTTTGATCCGGCCAAGCCGAAATACTACGTGCTCGACATGTTTCCCTATCCGAGCGGCGCGGGACTCCATGTCGGCCACCCGGAAGGTTACACCGCCACCGACATCATCGGCCGCTACAAGCGCATGAATGGCTTCAATGTGCTGCACCCGATGGGCTACGACTCGTTCGGTCTGCCCGCCGAGCAGTACGCCATCAAGACCGGCCAGCACCCGGCCGTGACCACCGCCGCGAACATCGAGAATTTCCGCCGCCAGCTCAAGTCGCTTGGCTTCGCCTACGATTGGGATCGCGAAATCGCCACCACCGACCCGGAGTATGTGCGCTGGACGCAATGGATTTTCCTTTTACTATATTCATCGTACTTTGATGCCGAAAGCAACCGCGCGCGGCCGATTGCGGAGCTTGAAGCGAAAGGCTGGACGCGAGAGCAGATCGATGCCGAGCGCCTCGCCTATGTCGCCGACACGCCGGTGTGGTGGTCGCCCGATCTCGGCACAGTGCTCGCCAACGAGGAGATCGAAGAGTGGAAATCCAAAGGCCACACCGTTGAGCGCCGGCCGCTGCGCCAGTGGATGCTGCGCATCACGAAGTACGCCCAGCGCCTCATCGATGAGCTCGATGGTCTTGATTGGCCGGAGGGCATCAAGCTGCTTCAGAAAAACTGGATCGGCCGCAGCGAGGGGGCCGAGGTGGTCTTTAGCGTTGCCAACAAAGACATCACCGTTTTCACCACCCGCCCCGACACGCTCTTCGGCGCGACCTATATGGTGCTCGCGCCGGAGCATCCGCTCGTTGTGGAAATCACCACTCCCGCGCAACAGGAGGCCGTCGAGTCTTATTGGAAAACCTGCGCGTCGAAGTCCGACCTTGAACGCGGTGACCTCAACAAGGAAAAGTCGGGCGTTTTCACCGGAGCCCATGCGATCAACCCGGTAAATGGTGCCGAAATTCCCGTGTGGATCGCCGACTATGTGATGATGGGCTACGGCACCGGCGCGATCATGGCCGTGCCCGCACATGACGAACGCGACTTCGAATTCGCGCAAAAATTCGGGCTGCCGGTGATTCAAGTGGTGGCCGATCATAATGCGAGCGGGACGCCCGCGCTCCCGTACCCCGACCCCGGCACTGCCATCAATTCCGGTTTTCTCGACGGACTTGCGACGGCTGATGCCAAGGCGAAGATGATCGATTGGCTTGAAACGAACGGCAAAGGCAAGCGTCGCATCCAATTCAAACTCCGCGACTGGCTTTTTTCGCGTCAGCGCTACTGGGGCGAGCCCTTTCCGATCGTATGGAAGGATGGGCATCACCACGCCATTGCCGATTCCGAGCTACCGCTGCTTGCACCGCCGCTCGATGATTACAAGCCCAGTGGCACTCCCGATCCTTTGCTCAACAAGGCAACCGAATGGGTCCAGCTGCCCGATGGCTCGATCCGCGAGACCAACACGATGCCGCAATGGGCTGGCTCGTGTTGGTATTACCTTCGCTACTGCGATCCTAGTAATAAGGACCGTTTCATTTCCAAAGAGGCCGAGCAATATTGGTCTGGCAGAGACCGCGCGGCGCATAGCTCTGCGGGCATGGTCGACCTCTATGTCGGCGGCACCGAACATGCGGTGCTGCACCTGCTTTACGCGCGCTTTTGGCACAAGGTTCTCTTCGACCTCGGTCATGTCGGCACGCCCGAGCCATTCCAAAAACTCGTCAACCAAGGCCTCATCCTCGGCGAGGACGGACAAAAGATGTCGAAGTCGCGCGGCAATGTCGTGAACCCCGATGATGTCGTGCGCGAGTACGGCGCCGATGCCTTGCGGCTGTACGAAATGTTCATGGGGCCGCTCGAGCAGGTGAAGCCATGGCAGATGAAGGGCGTCGAAGGCGTCTCGCGATTCCTTGCGCGCGTTTGGCGCATCGCCTTCGAGGAAAGCGATGGCAGCTATCAGGTTTCCGCCAAGATCAAGGACACCGAATGCACGGACAAGGAGCTCCTGCGCGTGGTGCACGAGACGATTAAGAAAACCGGCGAGGACATCGAGAAGCTCAGCTTCAACACCGCGATTTCGCAGATGATGATTTGCACCAATGCCTTCACCCAGGCAGAGGTGGTGCCGCTTAAGGAATTCATCCAGTTCCTGACAGTTTTGAATCCCTTCGCCCCACACCTCACCGAGGAAATCCACGAGCGCGTGGCGGCGATCACCGGTCGCCGCTCTTCTCTTCTCTCAGAGACCGCATGGCCGACATACAATCCTGTCGCGTTGGTGCGCAACGAGATCGAGATTGTCGTGCAGGTGAATGGCAAACTTCGCGAGCGCCTCACGGTGGCCAAGGATGCCGACGAAGAAACGGTCAAGTCGCTGGCACTGCAAAGCCCGAAGGTACTCGAGCACACGGATGGCAAAACCATTCGCAAGATCATCTTTGTGCCGGGCAAGCTGCTCAACATCGTTGCTGCTTGAAAATGCGCGTCATGACGGGTTGGAAAACTGGTTGCGTGAGTTGGATGCGGGAGTAAATTGCAGATTGGACAAACCCCGATCTGCCATGAATGACCATACCGCAAACCATCTCGATGCCCAAATCGCCAACGCCGGTGAGAAACTCGAAAAACTCAGTAGCGAACTCCACGACATCGGCGAGCCCGCCTCGCGTTCGCTCGACCGTCGGCTCAATGCCTTGAAGGTCGAATACAAGGCATTGCAGCGCAACTACAGCGAATTTCAGCACCGCGATCACGACGGTGCGCTTGCTCTGCAGAAAATCCACATCCTGCTCGATCACATCGAACGCGAAGAATCCTCGCTCGGTCACGAAGCAAATTTTCTTCATCAATCAAATCCTTCAACCATGGAGCTGGCCGTGCGCGCGGGTTCCCAGCTCGTCGATTTTTATCGTCAGGGCAAGCATCATTTGATCGGCGATCATCACCCGTTGGGCGCTTCCGCTTTTGTGAACCAAAGCGCAGATGAAATTAAGGCGATGGGCAAGCGGCGGAGCTGATCGCGGTTTGCAGCGCCATCATTCGTCAGCGTCTTTGCTCGCTGCTTTTTTCGTTGCGTCTTTCTTTGCTGGGCGTGGTGGAAAGTCGAAGCCAACTTTGCCCTCCTTCGCATCGAAGGTGAGGAAGGCGTCGAACTTGCGTTTCGTTCTGTTCGAAACAAAGCCCTTGATGAGGTCGGTCTTGCCGGCGCTCACCAGCTTGATCGCCTGTTCGGGCGTGATCTCGTGTTGCAAGATTGACTTGCCGATGCGAATGCCGTTGGGCTCCTTTTTCGTGATGACTTCGGGCAGGTGGTATGCCTTTTCGGATTGGTAAATTTTCACGCGACGGCCATCGACAAGTTCGACTTCGCCGATGACCTGTTCTTCGGTGAGTTCTGCCGCAGTGTCCTTCTCGTCGTTGTCGAAGACGAAGTTGACCTTGAATTTCGTATCGAGTTCGAGTCCGGCATCGAAGGGTTTGTTGAACTTCGATTTGAATCCGGTGAGCGGGCCGACAAATTTTTTGGTGAAAAGCTCGGCCGCCTCGGCCTCGTTGAGCAAGCGCCCCGCGATGTGTTTCTTTGCCTTGAATTTGCATTCTGGCTGACGGCACTCGTAGGTGGCATCGGTTTGGCGCAGACCTTTAGCGCCGCAGATCGGGCAATCGACCTTGAGGTCGGGAAACGATTGGTTCTTCGCATCCTCGGCGCGGCCCTTTGCCTTTCCGACGATCTCTTCGGTGTAGGCATTGATCTCGCGCATGAAATCATCGCGTTCGAGCTCACCCTGTTCCATGCGATGCAGCTTGTGCTCCCAATCGCCGGTGAGCTTGGGCGAATAAAGTCCTTCGATTTTCATGTCGCGTACCAACTCGATGAGCCGTATGCCGCTGTTGCTCACATGCAAATCGCGACCTTCGCGGGCAATGTACTTTTGGGAAATGAGACCTTCGATGATCGACGCGCGGGTGGCGGGTGTGCCGAGGCCGCGTTCGGACATCGCTTCGCGCAGTGCTTCGTCGTCGATGAGCTTGCCCGCGCCCTCCATCGCCGAGAGCAGCGTCGATTCGGTGAAGCGCGCGGGTGGTTTGGTTTCCTCGTGCAGTACCTCGATCGATTCGACCTTGGCCGTTTCACTGGCGCTCACGGCGGTGAGCTCGTCCTTGCCCGATGCAACGCCGGCGCGTTTGCCATAGACCTCAAGATAGCCGGGCTTCACCAGCACGCGGCCTTCGGTCTTGAAGGTGTCCGTCACATCGCCATGCGAGATCCGTGTGAGGCGTGTGGTTTGCTCATACTCCGCCGGTGGATAAAACACCGCGATGAAGCGCTTCACGATCATGTCGTAAACTTTTTGCTCGGTGTCGCTGAGCTTGGAAAATTTTCCGGTCGGGATGATGGCAAAGTGGTCGGAAACTTTTTTGTCGTCGAACACGCGCTTGAGCTTTGCCAGCTTTGGTCCGTTTTCATTGCCGCCATTGAGCACCGCTTTGGCATGGCGTGCGCAGTCGAGGTCGCTGCCCGCAATTTCCCCAAGCGTCTCGCGCACATTGGGAAGGTAGTCTTCGGGCAGATAGCGTGAATCGGTACGCGGATAGGTGATGACCTTGTGCTTTTCGTAAAGCGCTTGTGCGATGCTCAGCGTGCCTTTGGCGGAGAAGCCCGCTTCGCGTTGCAAGGTGGTGAGGTCGTAGAGTTGCGGCGCGATCTGCGACTGCGCTTTTTTCTCTTCGCTGACGCTGCCGGTCTTGCCTTCGCAGCGCGACTTGATCGTCTCGGCAATTTCCTGATCCCAAATCCGCTCGGGTCTGCCGTGCGGGTTGGCATCGGATTTTTTCCACTTCTCATCGATCCATTTGCCGAGGTAGTCGCCGTCCTTCACGCCGAAGGTCGCGTGCACCTCGAAGTAGGCGCTCGACTTGAAGGCTTGAATCTCGGCCTCGCGGGCGGCGAGGATCGCGAGCGTCGGAGTTTGCACGCGGCCCGCGGCGGTGATGTTGAATCCGCCATGGCGCGAGTTGAAACAGGTAAGCGCTCGGGTGGCGTTGAGGCCGACGAGCCAGTCGGATTCCGAGCGGCATTTCGCGGCATCGGCGAGGGACTCCATTTGCTTTCCATCGCGCAGTTTGTCCCATGCCTCGGCAATCGCATTTTGCGTCATCGACTGCATCCACAAACGCTTCACGGGTTTTTGGATGCCGCCGTACTCGACGATGTAGCGGAAGATCAGCTCGCCCTCGCGGCCGGCGTCGCAGGCGTTGACGATGAGGTCGATGTCTTTGCGCTTGGCTAGCTTGAGTACCTGTTTTAGGCGCGCCTCGGTCTCGGGCTTGGCTTCGAGCTCGAAATTTTTCGGAATCGCCGGCAGCACGCCGAAATTCCATGGCAGGTTTTTGCCATTCGGCCCGGTCGGCATCTTCAGTTCGACCAGGTGGCCGACGGCGGAGGTTATGACTGCCTTGTCATTTTCGAAGTAGGCATCGCGGGCGGCGCCATGCTTTTCAAATTTGCCGAGCGGCTTGGCCAGCGCGCGGCTGAGGTCGGTCATGACGCTGGGTTTTTCGGCGATGATGAGTATTTTTCCCATGGCGATTGCAAGCGGTGTTGCGAATGTGGATTGAGGGACTAGTGCCAACCCTGCCGGTTTTGCAAGAGGTTTGGTGAAATTTGCCCCACTTGCGGGGCAAAAATTTTTTCCAAGGCGCGCGCCCGCGCGTACGCACGCGAGGCTCAGCCCAGCCCAAGGACCCGCCGCCTCACCGCCTCGAGTGCCGCTTGGCTGACGGCGAGCTTGAAGTCGCGACGGTTGCGCGGGTGGAAAACTTTGAACGCGATCGCATCGTGATTTGACGATGCGAGACCGATCCATGCGGTGCCAACGGGTTTTTCCGCCGTGCCGCCATCAGGCCCGGCGATGCCGGTGACCGCGACGGCAATGTCCGCGCCGGATGCTTGCAGCGTGCCCACGGCCATTTGCTTGGCGACCACTTCGCTCACCGCGCCGTGCATCGCAAGGTCGTCGGGCGAAACATTCAGCGAGGCGGACTTCGCGCCATTGGCATAGGTGACAAAGCCATGGCCAAACACCGCGCTGGCGCCGGGCACATTGGTGATGCGATGTGCGATCAGGCCGCCAGTGCAACTTTCGGCCGTCGCCAGCGTCAGTCCGCGTTCTTTCAACACGCGCACCACCGTGGCCTCGAGCGATGAGCCATCGTCACTGATCAAGAACGAGCCAAACTTTTCCAAGGCGATGGCACTGCCGCTCGCGAGCGCTTGGGGCGTGCCGATCAGGCGCAGGTCGACTTCGCCGATGTGCGCGCAGTAGCCGAACTCGAGATCGGGAATGCTCGCGAGTTGCACGTCGATGCCTTGATGGAAATCGCTTTCGCCGATGCCGGTGAATTTCAACTCGAGGCTGCCGTGCACTTCATCGATGGCGGCCATTGCCTTGAGGCGAGGCGCGACTTCGTTGTCAAACATCGGGTAAAGTTCGCGCGGCGGACCAGGCAGCAGAAAGATCGCACAGTTTGCCTGACCATTGAGGCGCGGCGGCACATAAACGCCGGGTGCGGTGCCATTCGGGTTGGGTAGCACATCGGCGCCGACAGGCACCAAGGCTTGCTTTAGGTTGGCCTGCGCCATCGGCTTGTTGCGATGGGCAAAAAATCCTTCAAGTGACCGCAGCGCGGCCTCGTCGGTGATCAACTCCAACCCAAGCACCTCGGCGGTGATCTCGCGAGTGAGGTCGTCGCTGGTCGGTCCAAGACCACCGGTCACGATGATTGCATCGCTGCGCCCGATCGCTTCCTCGATCGCTTCACGGATCGCTGCGCCGTCGGGCACGGTCGTCTGGCGAGCGATGCGCAAGCCGAGCTTGAAAAGTTCGCGGCCAAACCATGCGCCGTGCGTGTTGATGGTGTTTCCAAGCAGCAACTCGGTGCCGGTGTTGATAACCTCGATGTGCATCTATGGCGGTTGATCTAAAAGAGCCGCGTTAATCGGCCTTCTTTTCCTCGCCCGCTTCGGGGGCTTTCTTGGTAGCTTCTTCTTTGCCTTGCTCGATGCGTTTGCGGAACTGCTCGATCATTGGCACCATCTTGCTGTTCGGAGCAAAAGCCTTGGCTTCATCGACAGCCTTGAGGGCTTCGTCAAATTTACCGGTCGAAGCGAAAATCGCGGCGCGGGTCATCATGATCTGCGTGGTGACTTCGGCATCGAATCCGCCTTCTTTGAGGGTTTTGTCGACCAAGGCGAGCGCGCCCTCGTGATCGCGCTTGGCATCGAACTCCTGCAGAGATTTTTGGAACGCTTCGAGGCGCTTGCCGGTCTCGGCCTTTTTCGCAAAGCCGGTCTCGTCCTTGGGGTCCGCGGCGCGGATCTGCTCGGTGATGTCGCCGTAGAAATTGGCAACAACATTTTCATCGAGCTCCATGGCATCGAGCGCGGCGATCAAAACCTTGGCTTTTTCGACGCCACTTGCCTTGGCGGCCTTGGCGAATGCCTCGTCGCGCTTGGACTTGTTTTTGCGAAGCTCGTTGAGGTGGTCGACATATTTTTCCGGTCCACCTTTTTCATAACCGGTTGCGGCAAAGGGTTTGCCTTCGGCATCGCAGAGCAGAATCGTCGGGTATCCTTGCACGGCGTACTTTTCTCCAAGCTCGGTATTCCGCTTTCGCGCATCTTCGGACAATTTGCCTTTCTCGCGCGGGAAATCGATCTCCACGAGCACGAAGCTGTCCTTCACGCCCGCCTTGAATGCATCGTGCTTGAAGACCTCGTCATTGAGCTTGATGCACCAGCCGCACCAGTCGGAGCCAGTGAAGTCGATGAGCAGGTCCTTTTTTGATTCCGCTGCGGTTTTTTTGGCGGCATCGATGTCGGTGAGCCAGCCTTCTCCGCCGGCGAAAACATGACCCGAGGTGTGGAGCGCCAGCATCGCGGCGCAGAGTTTGATGAATGTTTTCATGGTTTCCCGCGCACACTGAGTGCCACCACCACGTGCGTCGAGAATCAAATCACGGAATGTATCCCAGCCACGGGCCAAGCCATTTCTCCGCCTCGGCAAGGGTCATGCCCTTGCGTTTCGCATAGTCCTCGACCTGATCCTTTTGCAGCTCGGAGATCGCGAAGTAATGGCTCTCGGGGTGCGAGAAATAAAGCCCGCAAACCGCCGCGCCCGGGTGCATCGCGCAGCTTTCGGTGAGCGACACGCCAGTGGCCACGGTCGCACCGAGCAGTTCAAACAGTAAGGGCTTTTCCGTGTGATCGGGCTGTGCCGGATATCCGGGTGCCGGGCGGATGCCGCGGTAGTTTTCATGAATGAGCTGATCATTCGTCAGCTCGCCTTGGGCCTCGTAACCCCAGTCGATGCGCGCCCTGTGATGCAGGCATTCGGCAAAGGCCTCGGCAAAGCGGTCGGCGATCGCCTTGATCATGATCGACCCGTAGGGATCGTTGTCCTTCTCGAGCAATGCGGCAAATTCATCAGCACCATGGATCCCCACGACAAATCCACCGATGTGGTCCGTGCCACGGGGCATCACCCAATCGGCCAATGCGACGTTGGGTTTTCCGGAGTCCTTTTTGATTTGTTGGCGCAGGCTGTGGAAGCGCGTGCGCTCGGTTGTGCGTGTTTCATCGGTCCAGACGATGATGTCATCGCCAGCCGAATTCGCGGGGAAGAATCCGTAGATGCCGCGCGCGGAGAAACGCTTCTGGGCGATGATGCGATCGATCCAGCCGAGCGCGTCCTGATGAAGCTTTGCTGCTTCCGCCGCGCCTTCGGCATTTTTCGTTTTGAGCACCTTGTGCTCGCGATCCCACACGCCGCGCAACTCCCACGCATGAAAGAATGGCGTCCAGTCGATGTAATCAACGAGGTCTTGCAACGGCATCTCAAGCGTCCGCGTGCCGATGAATTCCGGCACGGGTGGAGTGTAGTTGGCCCAATCGTATTTTGGCGCTGCGTCGCGGGCTTGCTCGAGCGTGAGGGTTTCTTTTTTCGGTCCGCTGATGAAATTTTCGCGCAGTGATTTTTGTTTCGCGAGGTTGTCGCGCACGAATGCGGCGCGTTGGTCGGCTGAGAGCAACGAGGTGGTGACGGGCACCGAGCGTGAGGCGTCGAGCACATGCACGATCGGGCCGGAGTAATGCTCGGCGATCTTGATGGCCGTGTGCGCGGCGGAGGTGGTCGCGCCACCAATGAGCAGGGGAATCTTGAATCCACGACGCTCCATCTCTTTGGCGACATGCACCATCTCGTCGAGCGATGGAGTGATCAGCCCCGAGAGGCCGATGACATCCGCGCCGATCTCGATGGCCTTGTCCAAAATTTTGTCGCAGGGGACCATCACGCCGAGGTCGGTGACTTCGAAGCCGTTGCACGCAAGCACGACGCCAACGATGTTTTTGCCGATGTCGTGCACATCGCCCTTCACGGTGGCGATGAGGAAACGGCCGGCCGAGCGTCCGCGTTCGGCAAGGCGCAGGGCTTCATCGTCGCTGAGCGCGGGATTCTCCGCCTTGATCGCCGCAATGTCGCCTGCGAGGTGCTCGGCTTTTTCTTCCTCCATGTAGGGCGTGAGCCATGCGACCGCTTTTTTCATCACGCGCGCCGACTTGACCACCTGCGGCAGGAACATCTTGCCAGCGCCGAAGAGGTCGCCGACGACGCCCATGCCATCCATCAGCGGGCCTTCGATGACCTTGAGTGGCCTGCCATATTTTTTGCGGGCCTCCTCGGTGTCCTCGTCGATGAATTTGTCGATGCCTTTCAGCAAGGCATGTTCGAGGCGTTTCTCGACCGGCTCTTCGCGCCACGAAAGATCTTCCTCGACCTTCTTGCCGCCCTGACCCTTGAAGCGCTCGGCCAGTTCCAGCAAACGCTCGGTTGCATCGGGTCGGCGGTTGAGCAGCACATCCTCGACATGTTCGAGCAGTTCTTTCGGAATCTCGTCGTACACTTCGAGCATGCCGGCATTGACGATGCCCATGTCCATGCCCGC
>CAZXHZ010000056.1:0-4809 GCA_964639755.1 uncultured Luteolibacter sp.
CGGCTGATCTCCGATTTCCTGCATGACGGCATCACGATGCGGCAATCGCTTTCCGATGCGCTTGATTTGTTGGTCGAGGAGGCATGGGAGCATCCGGTCGTGTCGCCCTTCGAACTAGGGACTTTTCTTTTCGGCAACGAACGCTTTGTCGCGGCTGATGATGGAGAATGGGATCCATCGAACTGCGATCTCGCGTGGGTTTTGGCTGAGGGGCGATCCCATTCACTTGGCCTCTGCTTGATTTTTTTGCTCGTCGGCCAACGCATGGAGTTCGATGTCGAGATCGTTGATTACCCCGGGCGTTTTCTCTGCCGCATTCATGAGGAGGGTCATCCTGTAATCGTCGATTGCGTGGATGGTGGCCAACTTCACTTGCAGTCCGCCCTGCTCGCTGATGGTGAGATCACCCGCGAAGGTCGCGAGCGTTTGCGGGGAAGTGTTGCGCCCGGAAGCCTGCTTTGCCTTTGGCTTGATGAACTCACCGAGGCACTGTGCTGCGCAGCGCGCGATGAGGATGCCGAGCTCATCCAGCGCCTGCGCGATACGCTGGATTGATCGACATTTCACTCGAGCATTGGAAAAAATCGCGAAGTTTTCGGTTTCCACTCATCCGTGTAATTATGCAAAGTGCCTGTGTTCCCTAATTTGAAAGGGCACTGATCATCCAACTCAACAGAGCCATGTCCACCGACCCCTTGCTTGAATTGCTACGCCGCAAAGCCCGTTTCACTCATCAGGAACTGGCCGATTTGCTTTCGCTCGACAAAGAGGCAGTGGCCAAGCGCGTGGCATCGTGGGAAAAGGATGGCACGATTCTTGGATATCATGCGGTGATCGATCCCGAGTCGGCCGGCGATACGGCGGTGTCGGCATTCATCGAGGTGAAGGTCACGCCCGAGCGCGGCGGTGGTTTCGATCGCCTTGCCATGCGCATTGCGCGCTTCGATCAGGTGGTTTCTTGCTACCTGGCAAGCGGCGGCTACGACCTGATGGTGGTCGTCGAGGGCAACGACCTCCGTGATGTTGCCAGTTTCGTGTCGGAAAAACTCAGTTCGCTCGAAGGCGTGCTTTCGACCGCGACGCACTTCCGTCTTAAGACCTACAAAGAAAACGGATTCCTCTTTGAGCGCGACACAAGCCCCGAACGTCTGGCCGTCGCGCCTTGATTATTCCTTTGCGCCGATCGTTTCACGGATGGCTCTCGCCACGCGTGAAGTTTCCAATTCGTTCTGGCAACGCAGATCGAGCGGGCACTTTGCCAGCAGGCAGGGCGCGCATTCGACATGGTGACGCAACACCGTATGGCGTTTGCCGAGCGGGCGTTTCCATTGGGCATCGTTCGGCCCGAAAAGTACAATGCAGGTCGCACCAAAGTGCGATGCAAGATGTGGCATGGATCCATCGGCGCCGATGAAGAACCGGTGATCGGTGAACAGTGAAAAGGCTTCATGCGCAGCAACGATGTCTTCGCATTCGATCGCATCGCCCAATACTTTCGCCATACGCGCAGCCAACTCGCGGCCGGCATTGTTGCGGATCAACAGAAGTTTTTCGCCAGCATCGATCAGCTCCCGTGCGATCTCCAGCCAACGGTCGAGCGGCCACTCATGACTGCTGCCAAAGTCGGAGTCTGGGCACAGCAAAATTTGCTCGCGGCGTGATGCGGCGGGCGGTCCCAGCGGTGTGAAAAATTCTGGAAGATAACTTTCCACGCCCATTTGCATGGTGGTCTGAAGATAAAATCGCACGCGATGATGCGTCACCGCCTCGTCGATCGTGAGCGCTTGCGTGAGGATTTTTTTCAGCGGCTTGATCGCCGGCCCGATGCGGTTGCCAATCTTGGCAAGGCGCGTGGCATCGGCCGCAGGGGAGGCTTCCCACATCAATACGCTGTGAAAATTTTTCGCTGAAAGATCTGCGGCGATGGATTTTTGCTTCGCATTGGGCGCGTGCGTCATCACCTCGAGTCCCGGGATGCTTCGCCAGAATTCGCGCATCTCTTCGGCACAGAGAACAAGCGGATCAACCCGGGCAGTGATCAAGGCCCTCACTGATGGCACCGAAAAACACGCCTCATCCCAACGCGCTGGAGAGATGACGAGCAATGAGCCTTGGCGATCGGGCATGAGGGTTTTTTTCAAAAGGATTCGCCATCTTTTATGGGCTCGTACGCATGGAGCATTTCATTTTGGCAAAGCGCGCGTCGTTGGCGATCTGTTCGTCCATGCGGGAAAACTACCGAAAATCCGCCTCATTGCGAGAATTTTGCATGCGGGGCAGTCCATCGCTGGGCCATGAGGCGCAGTGGATGATGCCGCTGCGGCCCGGATTTTTCGTGCCATGTCGGCGGATTCCTGCATTCTCTCGCCGCGCGCCGCCGCATCCATTTTTCCGCTATGTCCACCGAGTTGACCCGTAATTTTTCGATCATCGCCCACATCGATCACGGCAAGACCACGCTTTCCGATCGCCTCTTGGAGGCGACGAGCACTATCACCCAGCGTGAAAAGCAGGATCAGCTGCTCGATGCGATGGATCTCGAGCGCGAGAAGGGGATCACCATCAAGTCCCATCCGGTGGCGATGGAGTACAAGGCAAAGGATGGAAAAACTTACAAACTCAACCTGCTCGACACGCCGGGCCATGTGGATTTTTCGTACGAAGTCTCGCGTTCGCTCGCAGCCTGCGAGGGAGCTATCCTCATGGTCGATGCGGCCCAAGGCGTCGAGGCGCAGACCGTCGCCAACCTGCATCTCGCGACGGAACAAAACCTCACCATCATCCCGGTTCTCAACAAGATCGACCTCCCCGCGGCCGATGTACCGAAGTGCAAAAAGCAACTCGAGGACATCCTGTGCATTCCGGCGGAGGATTGCATCCCGGCATCGGCCAAAGGTGGCATCGGTATCGACGATATCCTTGAAGCGATCGTCGCACGCATTCCGGCGCCAAAGGATTATCCCGATGGCTTGCTGCGTTGTTCGGTATTCGACTCCCTCTACGATACCTACCGCGGCGTGGTTTCCTATGTGCGCGTGTTTTCCGGCTCGGTGAAAAAAGGTCAGCGCGTAAGGCTCTTTGCCACCGACAAGGTTTACGAGGTCAAGGAAGTCGGCGTCTTCACGCCGAAGATGAGCGCGCGCGACAAACTGGTGCCCGGCGATGTCGGCTATGTGATCGCAAACATGAAGTCGGCGAGCGAGGTGAAAATCGGCGACACGATGACCGATTCGACGCACCCATGCCCGGAGGCCCTGCCGGGCTACAAGGAAATCCAGCCGATGGTATTCTCGGGGATTTATCCGGTCGATTCCTCGGATTACGAGGCGCTCAAGACCGCCATGGGCAAGCTGCAGATCAATGATCCGGCATTCACTTATCAACAGGAGAGTTCCACCGCACTCGGATTCGGTTTCCGCTGCGGTTTCCTTGGGCTGCTGCACATGGAGATCATCCAAGAACGCCTGCGCCGCGAGTTCGACATGGATGTGATCTCGACCTACCCGTCGGTCATTTATCAGGTCACGCTCACCGACGGCACCGAGCTGATCGTCGACAACCCGACCCTTTTCCCCGAGACCCAGACGATCCAGGAAATCCGAGAGCCAGTCGTCAATGTCTACATCATGGTGCCCGGCGAGTACATCGGCGACATGATGCAGCTCGTGCTCGAAAAACGCGGCGATGTCACCAACACCGAAACCATCGACGACATGCGCGTGATGCTTTCCTGCGTGCTGCCGCTGGCGGAAATCCTCGTCGACTTCAACGACAAGCTCAAGTCGATGACCCGTGGCTACGGCTCGATGGACTATGAGCACGCCGGCTATCGCGCCGCGAAAATGGTCAAGATGGACATGCTCATCGCCGGTGATCCGGTCGAGGCCTTCTCGACCATCGTCCACCGCGACAAGGCCGAATCCTACGGTCGCGCGTTGGCGATGCGGCTCAAGGAAGTCATTCCCGCGCACCTCTTCGTTGTCGCGATCCAAGCCGCAGTTGGAGGCAAAATCGTCGCTCGCGAATCGATTTCGGCGATGCGCAAGAATGTGACCGCGAAATGCTACGGCGGAGACATCACCCGCAAACGCAAACTGCTCGAGAAGCAGAAAGAGGGCAAAAAGAAGATGAAGATGTTTGGCAAGGTCAACATCCCGCAGGACGCCTTCATCAAGGTGCTCAAGAGCGGGGATTGATGGCGCTTGCGGCGGATCTTCACAAGCGGGCTGTCATTTTTTCGTTTTGCTGATAGAACTGCTCCATGTCTGAAAGCGTCAGGGCCGACAAGTGGCTGTGGGCCGTGCGGTTTTTCAAAACGCGTGGTGTGGCGGCGGAGATGTGCGAGGCGGGAAAGGTGCGGCGTGCCGGGCATGAGTTGAAACCGGCAACAGCATTGCGTGCGGGTGATGTGTTGGAGTTGCCTTTTGCCGAAGGGCCGGGCACGCGCGTGGTACGGGTCAGCGGCCTGATCGAGCGTCGTGTCGCGTCGCCCGAGGCACGGCTATGTTATGAGGAAACGACGGATCCATCGGTCTTCGAAGAGCAACGGCTGTGGCACGAAGCGCGACGCGATGCACCGCGTGGCCGGCCGACCAAAAAAGACCGCCGCGACATGGGGCGGATCCGTGGGTTTTGGGAGTGAGGATTGACCACAGATTTCACTGATGGACTGATTGAAGAGGGAGATTTCTAACCACGAAACACACGAAATTTCACGAATTGAAGAGAACTTTTTGGGTGTTTGATGGTTGTCAGTGGAGCGCTGATATCTGCCATCGTAAATCAGTAAATCAGTGAAATCAGTGGTTA
>CAZXHZ010000057.1:0-1909 GCA_964639755.1 uncultured Luteolibacter sp.
TTGGAAATGATACAACATCACCTCCTCGATATCGAAGTGACGGGCATGAAATTCCTCGCGGATCATCTTCAACTCGGCCTCCACCTCCTTCTCGCTCAGCAACAAGGCGCGGCCAATGATGGTGGTGATGCGCGTTTTCTCCAATGGTATGAACGGGCGAATGATCACCCGCGAACTCTCGGGCTGCATGATAATGTCGTGACGACACAGGATCAGAGGTTTCATCAGGATGCGTGGATATGGGAAAGCGGTCTTTGCGCCGCTGCGATTTCGGTGGCAGCTATCAAAAATGCGAGGGTTGATTCCGCACCTTGGTTTTCATTCACACGGTCGCAGTGAAGCCCGTCGCGACAACCGCCGGAAACCTCATCGTGGAGGGGAATGCCAAGCTCGTTGGCGCCCAGAAACCATTTGAAAGCGCGATTTGCCTCGTAGAGCCATGCCTCATCCCCACTCACACGAAACGCTTCAATGCATGCGGAAACCATCGCCTGAGCCTCTACTGGTTGCTGGTCGAAGACCGCACGCTCACCATCACGATGGTGAAAACCGTTGGTTCCAGTCGGCTGGAAACACCCGTCATCCATACGATGCTGCGCACACAACCACTCAAGACTCGAAAAACCGATCCCCAAAGATCGCTCATCGGAAAGAGTCTCACCAGTAACGATCAACGCCTGGCAGATTCTCGCGTTTTCGTATGTCACATTCGACTCGAACCACGGCCAATTCGGAGCGGAACATGCATGCCAAAGACCCAGCAACTTCTCGCTGAGTGATTCGCATATGGAATGGAATCTGTTGAATTTCGCAACCGTTTGTCCGTATTCGTGGATCCCAAGCAAAGCGAATGCCCATGCCCGAGGCGATGTGAAGCCATTGACTGCGGTGATCGAGTTTTCAAACAACTGCGCCGAAAGTTTGCGGCGTCCGCTGTCGGCCGAGCGTGACGCCCCCATTCCTACCGCCCATACGGCACGGCCATGGCTGTCTTCGCTGCCAAAGGGCTCAAGCCAACGGCGCTCATGATTCATGAAGTTGCGGAATCGACCGGTCGTTTCATCAAGTGCCGCCGCAAGAAACGCCAAATATCGCGTCGCCAGTTGGTCAATCTCCGGCATCAACCTTCCCGGAAAATACGATTCAATCCGGTTGCACAAAATAAAGGCCCGCGCGTTGTCGTCCGTGCAATAACCTTCACGATAGTTCGGCACATTGTAGATCGCATGCTGAAGGATGCCCGTGTCGTCGGTGAGACGCTTCAAATGATCAATCTTCAGGCCCGAAAAAATTTCCGGCATGAGTCCGAGAGACATGGTTTCCACCCGATGCAAATTTACATGATCGCTCATTTCTTCGACTTGGTCGAAAATCCGCATGTATTGCACCGCAACCTCGGGCCAAACACAGGATCTGCTTCGCTCGTAGGCACGAATGCGCATGATGTCCGCCCGCTCCGGCTCTTCAAGTAGCCCGCAAACACCATCGGCAATCGCCGTCGAATTTCGAAAAGGAACCAAGACTCCCAAGCCGTCCCCCAACAATTCACGCGCATGCCAGTAAGGCGTCGAAACAATGGCCCGACCGGCACCAAAAACATGTGCCAACGTGCCAGAGGTAATCTGCGCTTCGTTCAAATACGGCGTCAGATAAACATCGGTGGCCCCAATGAATCTACCAAGCTCTTCCAACGTCACAAAACGGTTTTCAAATGACATGTGCCCCCTGACACCAAGCCCGTCAGCCAGATCCTCAAGACTCTCACGATACGCCTCTCCTTCCCTTTCCAGAAGATTCGGATGCGTTGCGCCAAGAATGACATAAAGCGCTTCGGGATGGCGCTCAATGATTTCCGGCATTGCACGGATCGCATGCTCTATCCCCTTTCCCGGACCCAACAAACCATAAG
>CAZXHZ010000058.1:0-12817 GCA_964639755.1 uncultured Luteolibacter sp.
AGCAATTCGTCCATTTCCTCCTTGAAGCCCATATCGAGCATGCGGTCGGCTTCATCGAGGATGGCCATGCGAACGCGCGAGGGATCAAAGGATCCGCGTCGAAGATGATCGAGCAAACGGCCGGGAGTTCCGACCACCACATGCGCACCATCGCGAAGGGCACGGAGCTGGCGGTCCATCGGAGCTCCGCCGTAAACCGGCGTGGCGTGTAGGTTTTTCATTTTTGCACCGAGGCGGTGAACTTCTTCGCAGACTTGAACGGCGAGTTCGCGAGTCGGGCAAAGGATCAGTACCTGCGGCCAGCGTGCGGCGGTATCGACCGAGGCAAGGGCCGGCAGCGAGAATGCGGCGGTTTTGCCCGAGCCGGTCGCGGAAAGGCCAAGCAGGTCGTGACCTTCGAGAGCCGGAGGGATGCTCATGGCTTGAATCGGCGATGGGCGCTCGTAACCGAGCGTTTCGATGGCGGAGAGCAAAGCGGGTGGCAATCCGAGTTCTGAGAAAGGAGGCGTGTCCATGAAGCGTGTAAAAAAATCCGGCGCGGAAAAGCGATAGGCCTGGGCGGTCGGGAAACAAGGCAATCACCTATTCTCACGGGAAAACAAGCTCAGATGTGAAATATCGGTCGATTCCTACATCTTTCATGCGATTGGGTGCATGATTTGATGGTGGGCATTGTTCTTGTCAGGCTCAGCACGGCGGATTGAATAGTCTCACTTTGCAGCTTCCCGCGTTCGATCATTGGCTTTGGCTGATTCCGGTCATTTGGATCGGCGCCTGCATCGGGTCGTTTCTGAATGTCGTCATTTATCGCGTGCCCTTGGGGATGTCGGTGAACAAGCCGAGGCGATCGTTTTGCCCCAAGTGTCGCGAGCCGATCCCGATGTGGTTGAACATTCCGGTGCTGAGCTGGCTGTGGTTGCGCGGACGATGCGCGAAGTGCGGGTGCGTGATTTCGGTGCGCTATCCGATGGTCGAGTTGCTCACGGCGCTGGGGTTTTTGGCAGCGTGGAAATTTTTTCCGCCGCAGGCGGCGGTATTTCTCTGGGTACTGGTGGCTTTGTTGGTCGCGATCAGCTTCATCGATGCCGATCATTTGATGATCCCCGTGTCGCTCACCTGGGCGGGATCTGCGGTTGGTGTTTTGGCTGCCATCGTGTGGCCGGATTTTCCGCGAATGGCTGGTGGTTGCGATTCATGGCGCGAGGCCCTGATCCAATCGGGGATCGGTTGGGCCGCGGGATTTTTCGGGCTTTGGCTGGTGGTCGAGCTGGGGAAATTGGCCTTTGGCAAAAAGGCGATGAAGTTTCAAACACCGACCGCATGGGAGCTCAAGGAACCTGCGGGCGAGAGTGATCCATTGAGCTTTGTAATCGATGGCGAGTCGATCCCGTGGTGGGATTTGTTTTCGCGCAAGAGCGACCGATTGATCATTGAGACCGGCGTGATTCGCGTCGATGGCGAGCGGCATGGCGGTGGCACGCTGGTGATTCGTGAGACGGAAATCGATTTGCCCGATGGCACGAAGCATTCGATCAAAAAGCTGCGATCGCTTTCCGGCACGGCGATATCGGTCGTGATCCCGCGCGAGGCGATGGGCTTTGGAGATGTGCACCTGATGGGAATGATCGGCGCGTTTTTTGGTTGGTCGGGTGTGCTCTTTTCCCTTTTTGCCTCCTCGATCTACGCCTTGTTCGCGGCATTGATTGGTCGCATCGGCTTAGGCAGGCAACTGCCATTCGGGCCATTTCTTGCGATGGGTGCGCTGACTTGGGCTTTTGGTGGCTGGAAGCTCTGGATTTGGTATATCGATTTCCTTGGACCGATATGGCATAGGTAGGCGATGCACGAAAATCACGATTGGAATGACAGTAAGCGGATCGCGAGCGGAATCCTGAGTAAACGCCCTGCGCGTCGCCGTTGGCTGGGTATTTTCCTTTTTGCATCGTTAGGCATGATTGTTGCTGGTTTGTGGATCATTGAAAATTCGCTATCGTCTGGTCCGGTGGTCTTCCTGCTATGGTGGGGGACTTGCGCCTTGCTTACCTTATTGACGCTGTTGTTTGCGCTTTACGATGCACTTGCGGTCATGAGGGAAGAGAAAACAAATGAGAAATGATCACATGGATTTTGTATTTTCTTATCCGCTGAAAGGCTGATCGCAAATTAGTGTTACGCTTTAAAATTCAACAAAACGCACAAGCATGACTTGGCAGGTATTTGCAATTGGTGTTATTTCCTGTCATGAGCCAATTGGTGCAATGCCACGAAGCGAAACGTCCGGTCATTTACCAACTTTTCGTCCGGACATTTGGCAACACCAACGAGACCCGCAAACCCAGCGGCACAATCGCTGAAAACGGCTGCGGAAAATTTTCGCAGATCAACGACGCCGCGCTCGAATCAATCGCAGCGATGGGTTTCACGCACATTTGGCTGACCGGTGTGCTCGAGCAGGCCAGCGGCACTGCCTATCCGAACCGCGCGGCGGATGATGCCGATATCCTCAAGGGCATCGCAGGCAGTCCCTATGCGATCAAGGACTATTTCGATGTTTGCCCAGACTACGCGATAGATTCCGAGAAACGAATGGACGAATTCAAGGATCTTCTCGAGCGTTGTCGGAGGCATGGATTCAAAGTGATCATCGACTTTGTTCCGAATCATGTAGCGAGGTCTTACAGTTCCGATGTCAGGCCGGAGCATACGTTTGGTGCGGATGACCGCCGTGATGTTTTTTTTGATCGCGACAATCATTTCTTTTATCTGCACCCGGATCACCCGGGTGGTGGTGCTCCATTAAAATTGCCTACGATAGGCAAACCCGGCTGCGATGGCATGATTGATCAGGAAAGGGAATTTGGAAGAGTCACCGGCAACAATGTCATTTCATGGTCGCCGTCGATCCATGATTGGTACGAAACAGCAAAGCTGAACTATGGTCATGACTTCACGCGGGGACGTTCCACTGGGCATTTGCCCGGGGTAGATGCTGGATTGGACCAAGTGCCGAAGACCTGGCGAACAATGGATGCCGTGCTTGCTTACTGGCAGGAGATGGGCATCGATGGGTTTCGCGTCGACATGGCACACATGGTGCCGATGGAGTTTTGGCGTTGGGTGGTGACGCGTTGCCGCAGTCGCAGCAACGATGTGTTTTTTGCGGCGGAGGCCTATGATAATGATCTGTCGAAATTGACCGATGGTCATGTGTTGGATGAATTGCTGAACGCCGGATTCGATGCGGTTTACGACGATCCGTCCTACGATGTGCTTGAAGGGCTTTATGATTCAGGCAAGTGGGCGAATGACCTTGACTCCCTCATATTCACCGGTGAGCGATTCCACAAATCGCTGCGTTACGCCGAGAATCATGACGAGGTAAGGCTGGCCTCATTGAAGGAATGGGGTGGGCTTGGAATGAATGTCGGTCGACCGGTTTGCGCCGTTTTGTTTGCTCTCGGTCGAGGGCCGATCATGATATACAACGGCCAGGAAGTTGGCGAACCGGCAGATGGTGCCGAAGGTTTCGGTGGCGATGATGCGCGAACGAGCATCTTTGATTACTGGTCAATGCCCGAATTCACCAAGTGGGTAAATGATGGAAAATTTGACGGTGGCCGTTTGAACCCCGAGCAATCGGCAATACGCCAGTGGTACTCCAAGTTGCTGCAAGCGACGAAGGACAAGGCTTTTGCCGATGGTGAGTTCTATGGTCTGAATCACGCCAACAAGGAGAATCCGAAGTTTGGACGGATTGGCGACGAGTTGGTGTCAGGGCACTGGCTTTACGCATTTCTTCGCAGCGATCGGGCTAGTGGTCGGGCTTCTCTGGTGGTGGCCAACTTTCATGGCAGCGAGACGATCCGCGAGGCCAGCATTCGGATTCCCGAAGATGCACGCAATTTTATCGGCCGCTCCGGCGATGCGATTTGGAAATTCTCCGACCGTCTCGATTCGGATTGGTCCGGCAGCTTTGCACCAGGCCAGCTTGAACTGGATGGCTTGGCGCTTCCCGATATGCCACCATGCAGCGCATTACTGCTTGAGATTGGTGATGACTGAGCGACATCCACTTGATTGCTCAACTGGTCGAACGGTTTTGTCGTGAAATCACGACTGTCGAGATGACGCCACAAATGGCTATGATCGAGAAAAGTGAGATCGCGCAGAAGTAGCGTGTATCGATTTCGTGTGAATCGTCGACATCGCCGTTGGCGGTGGCTTTTTTCTCACCGGCCCATGGCAGGGGTTTTTTGAGCGCGTGGAAAATCATACGATAGTCCTTATCACGGTAATCATTACGGAAGGACTCCGCCTCGCGAATCAGCAAGTCGATGCGTTCGTTGACGAAAAATTCGGATGCTGGGCGAGCTTCTTTATCATCTGGCCAGACCTTCATGGTTTCGACCTCGATGCGTTTGCCCGTCGTGGCAATGCGTCGAATGCGGGTGATGAGTTCTGCGGCCTCAGCCTTGTTGGTTGCGCCGGATGCCAGCAGTCGGCGCAGACCTTCCTTGGCAAGTTCAAAGGATTCCGTTTCGCGTGGGCTGAGGTTTCTCGGCTTCTTTCGAACATCGTCGATGCGGTGCTGGAGGCGCAGTCGTTCGAGCTCGAAGGGATTGCTGACCGCTTGTGAGACGATCATGCCCTCATACGCATAGCGCAGCGGCATGAAGTGCGCCGGCACCGGGATGCCGCCCCGTTCGCGGATTTGTTTTGCCTCAGAGAAAAGGCCGTGATTCATCTCGCGATAGGATACCAAGGCGCCAGCGAGAAGCATTTGCGGCACAAGCAAAAGAGGTACGCAGGTGAGGGCTGCTCGTTCGGTGTTGACGATCGAAGAGATCACCAAAGCCATCGCAGTGCCAGTCCATGCGGTAAGGGTCATCCACTGCCACTGGTGAAAGAGCATGCCCTCGATTTCGAGGAAATGGTTGCCGACGAGCAGATACACGAAACACTGGACGGATGCGACGATTGCGAGAGCAACGAACTTCGCGATCACATAGGACGCGGCACCGGGTTGGCAGTTGCGCTCGCGGCGGAGGATTGAGCGATCGCGCAAAACTTCGGTCGCTGAGTTGGTGAGACCGAGGAACATCGCCACTGTAGCGCTGAGGAAAAGGTAGGCGGGGATATGTAGTGCGGAGGTGAATTCATATCCGCCGCGAGGTGATGAACGGAGCGTGTTCGCGATCAGTGCCGCGAGCAGGGGAGCTTCAAGGAATGTGCTGTAGATCGTGCCACGGTTGCGGAGTTTTGATAAAAACGAGCGCAAGAAATGGGTTGCGAAGATAGCGATCACCGCGTGAAAGCGGCGCGCGGGTTTCGGCGGCAAAGGCAAAGGACGGTCTGGTGTTGCTTCGCCAAGCAGCGAGATCGGCACGGGGTTTGATTGAAGCGACTGCATCAGGTCGACGCTTTCAAAGCGCTCCTGCCAGAAAGATGGTGGAAAGCGTCTTGCTGCGCCCGTGTTCGCGCCACCCCCGATGCTGCTGAGCGGCGTTTCGAGCACATCGAAAACAAAGTCGGTGCCGAGTGGTGATTTCGAGGTGACCGCCGGATGCACGATCGCGAGTTCCTCGCAGGCTGCGCGGAAGTATCCGACCATGCTCGCGGGAGTGCCAAAAAATGCGAGACGTCCGCCCGCATCGAGCAGCAGCACCTTGTCGAAAAGCCTGAGCACTTGCGAGCCGGGTCGATGCAGCGACGCAATGACAATTTTTTCGCGAGCCAATGAACGAAGTGTTTCAGCGACATGCTCCGAGTCTTTTGAGGAAAGTCCGGAGATCGGCTCGTCGAAGAGAAACACCTCGGCGCGGCTGCCGAGATCGATGCCGAGGTTGAGCCGGCTGCGTTCACCGCCGGAGATGGTTTTTTCGCCGGGTGATCCCACGCGGCGGCGGGCGATGGATTGAAGTCCCAGTTCGGCGAGCATGCTGTCGACACGGCGTTCGTGCTCCGCCAACGAGAGGGCCGGGCGGCGAATTGTGACCGCATGGCGCAGATGTTCGCGCACGGTCAGTTGGGGGCTTAGCGCCTCTTCCTGCGGCATATGCGCGATGAAAGGCACGAGTGCCTCGCGGCGTTCATAGAGTGAGATGCCGTTGAGTCGGACGTTGCCACGGGTTGGTTCGCGCTGGCCTGAAAGAACCGTTAGCAATGTGCTTTTGCCGCTGCCGCTGGGTCCGATGATGCAAAGCATTTCGCCCCGTTTCACCTCAAAGTTGAGATGGTCGAGAGCTCTTGAATCGGGTCCGAAATCATGAATCAGATCCTCAACATGCAGCGACTCGATGAGAGTCCTTTCTTCATCGAGAAATCCCTCGCGAAAACGGCAGCGCACCGATTGGCTGCCTGACAAGCGTATTAATGATCCATCTCGCAACGGTGCCGAAACACGAACAGGCACACCATCGACAAGGATCGGTCCATGGCTTTCGCGGATTTGCAATTCGCCCTCCTGGCGCTGCGAGTCATAGCGGATGAACAAGACCGCCTTAGGCGAAAGTTTTGGACCAAGCAGAAGATCACCGCTGGAAAGTGTCGATGCGTCGTTCGAGACCAGGTACTCTTGCCGATCTCCCGCGAGACGGAATCGGCGGGCAGATTGCGTGGCGCTGCGGCGAAGGTCGTTGATCGATAGGCTGAAGCCGGATTCGTCGGCGAGGCGTTCATG
The DNA here is from genome assembly GCA_964639755.1 of uncultured Luteolibacter sp. GTDB lineage: Bacteria > Verrucomicrobiota > Verrucomicrobiia > Verrucomicrobiales > Akkermansiaceae > Luteolibacter. The sequence continues at coordinate 6,680 of CAZXHZ010000058.1, forward strand.
GTTGAGGCATGTGACGCGGTCGCCAACTTTCAAGACGCCATGATTCGCTGCACGAAGTTTGGTGTTTCTGAGAACATCGACTTCCGCTGCGAGACCGAAACGGACGCGCAATTCGCTCTGCCGGCTGCGGGTGCGTTCGGCGATAATGCCATTTTCGCCAGGTTCGATGTAAATCGCCGGTGCGTTGCCGGTGCGTTTCACATCGAGGAAAAATAGCAGATCTTCGAAACTGATGGTCCAACCAGGAACCACCAGCGTTTGGCGCTCGCGCATTCGAAGGAATGAGCCAGTTTCTAGCGAGCGCCCGCGGATCCACAATGGCTCTGGGCCTGTGTTGCGTACGAGAATGAGGTCATCCGCACGGTAAACGCGGAATTCATGACTCGATGCCGCAGGTGGCAGAACGACATCGGCACCATTCACTCCGAAGATCAACCGCTCGAAAGGAAGTTCGTCGCTGGTGGGATTCTCTCCATCGCCACGCATTTCGAGAAGGATTGAGGTGCCAAGCTCGGGCCGGCCTAATCGGCGCATGAAAATTTCAAAGCTCGCGCGGTTGCGTTCTGAGCGTCCGGCGGCATCGACCAGTGTGTAAAGTTGCAGTCCAAGTGCGAGTTTCGATGACTCGTCATATCCGTCGCGAAGTTCGGTCGCTAGGTTCTGCAGGGGCCTCGGATTCGCTACCGCGCGTTGCAGACGACGGTTGAGCCAGCCGTGGTCGGCTTCCGGAAATGCGTTGCGCAGCATGTCGAGGATGAGATCCGCTTCAAACGTGTTGAGTTCACCGTCCAGCGTGGCAAATGCAGCAAAAGCATCGACCAAAGCCCCGACCTGGGCATCAACACCGGGGCGAAGCGCGCGAATGCGACCGATGCCGGGAATCGATCTCAACCAGCGAAACACGCGCCATCTGCCGAGGGCGGCAATGCGTGGATGCTTGAACAGCGCGTGGATATTCACGGCGAAGATTTAGGCAGAGAGGCGACCCGGCGGCAAGAGCGGTCAAAAAAGGGGTTTGCATTTGGTCTTCATGGGCTATGATTGAGTGCTGTCAGGCCGCATGGGGCTCGCGAATGTGAATCACCACGGCTTGGACCACCGCCCTCCCTCCCACCATGTCCGATTCACCGAATTCGAGCCCGCCGCCTACTCCACCGAACCGTCCCTCAAGCGATTCCAACGGTTTCAACTGGCGTTTTTTCATTCTCGCGCTTGGCGCTGCGGCCGTGTTCGGCCTCGCCTTGTTTGGCCCCAACATCTCGCAGACAGCTCGTACTTTGAGCTATTCGCAATTCAGACAGGCTTGGGACCAAGGTCGAATCATCACCGACGATGCCAAGCGTCCGCTCAAGGTCGTGACCACCGACACGGCCTACGACGCCTCTATCACCGGCTGGGAAGCTCCAGCACTCCAAGCGCCAAAAGAGCCGGTCAAGCAGCGCTCAAATTTTCGCGTGGTTCTCAACCTCGATCTTCAGGGTAAGCAAATGCAGCAGATTCTTGGCGAAGACATCCGTATGGAGATACTTCCCGCGGGTGCTGCCGAACCGGGTGGTGATGCGGTGCAAACGATTTCGATCGCCGATCTGCGCAAGGCCAAGGCCCTTGGTGAGATCCAAGTAAATGATCTTCAAAACCCACTGCGCATTCTTGCCAAGTCGGATAGCCGTGAAGCAGTAGTGGTCGGCACCCGCGAGGTGATCACCAACATGGTCGCGCCCGTCGATGCCAGTGGCAAGACGCTCGAAGCCACGCCGTTTACGGTGACTGTTTCGATACCGATTCTGGCTGATGATCTCAAGGCTTTGGTGCAGAGCAAGGCCACTTACAACCGCACGACGGACTATCTCAAAAACGCCCTCTTCACATTCCTGCCATTTTTGTTGGTGATCGGTGTGTTGTTCTTTCTTTTCCGCCAGCAAATGAAATCGGCGGGCCGTGGTGCGATGTCTTTTGGCAAAAGCAAGGCACGCCTGCTCTCAATGGATCGTAACAAGGTGACCTTTAAGGATGTCGCTGGCATTCAAGAGGCGAAGGAGGAGCTGTTTGAAATCGTCGATTTCCTCAAGGACCCGCGCAAGTTTCAGAAGCTCGGCGGATCAATACCAAAGGGCGTGCTGATGGTTGGTTCGCCGGGTACGGGCAAGACTTTGCTGGCGCGCGCGATCGCCGGTGAAGCGGATGTGCCGTTTTTCTCGATCTCCGGCTCAGATTTCGTCGAAATGTTTGTCGGTGTCGGTGCATCGCGTGTCCGTGACATGTTCGAACAAGGCAAAAAACACGCGCCTTGCCTCATCTTCATTGATGAGATCGACGCCGTTGGCAGGCACCGCGGTCACGGCATGGGCGGCGGTCACGATGAACGCGAGCAAACGCTCAACCAATTGCTCGTTGAGATGGACGGCTTCGACACGCAGGAAGGCGTGATCATCATCGCCGCCACCAACCGTCCGGATGTGCTCGATCCCGCGTTGCTGCGTCCGGGCCGTTTTGATCGCCAGGTCACGATCAATTTGCCCGACGTGAATGGCCGCGAAGAAATCCTCCGCGTACATGTCAAAAAGATCAAACTCGCCGCGAATGTCGATCTCGCGAAGGTCGCCCGCGGCACCCCCGGGTTCTCGGGGGCGGAGCTTGCGAACCTCGTCAACGAGTCAGCTCTTCTTGCTGCGCGTCGCGGGCTGAGCGCTGTGACGCTCGACGAACTCGAAGAAGCTCGCGACAAGGTCCGCTGGGGACGCGAACGCCGCAGCTTGGCCATGTCAGAGAAGGAGCGCGTCAGCACCGCATGGCATGAAGCCGGCCACGCTTACCTCAATATGGTACTGCCGCACACTAACCCGCTGCACAAGGTCACAATCATTCCACGCGGACCCTACCTCGGTGCGACCATGTATTTGCCGGAAGGTGACAAATACTCGACACAGAAAAAAGAAGCTCTAGCCAACCTCATCGTCACGATGGGTGGGCGCATTGCCGAAGCATTCCACAGTGATGATGTTTCAAATGGCGCATCGGGCGACATCCGCCAAGCCACCTCACTTGCACGCCACATGGTCTGCGAGTGGGGCATGAGTGACAAACTTGGCATGGTCGAGTACGGCGAAGGTGATGGTCCTGTTTTCCTCGCGCGTGACATGGCCAGTCGCCGCGCCAATTACTCGGAGGAAACCTCGCGCATCATCGATTCCGAGATCAAGAGATTCATCGACGAAGCTTATGACACCGCCACCCGCGTGCTTACCGATAATCGCGACAAAGTGGAACTGATCGCCAACGCGCTACTTGAATTTGAAACGCTCGATGCAAGTCATCTCAAGGATTTGATCGAGTACGGTAAAATGAAGGATCCGCCATCGGCTCCCAAGCCCCCGCCAGTACCCGAGAAGCTCGCGAAAAAAACCGAGCGCAAAACCAACGAGAGCAGTCAGACTGATGATGACGGTCCTATCCCCGGTGCGGTTGGCGCGACGGCTTGAGCGGATTTTTATTCAATTGCGAGGTACGAAATTTTTCCTGCTCAGTCTTTGATTTCGGTTGCCGCTTTGCGTCTTTAGTTTAGTTTCTCACATGACTGCTGTGTGCGACTATTTTGGTAGCTGGCCCGGACCGATATGATCATTCAGGGGTTTGCCTCCGATGTTCTATGTCATGCCTTTTACAGGAAGACGAAAATGCATCGGATTTCCCCACTTATTGAGTTTACGGAACGTGGCTCACAGCGCCAATGACGGCACAGCGGTCTATTTTTTTAGAATCGACGCATGTGAATCCTATGTCGCGTCATTCTGCTGTAAGCTCTGCGCTGATTTTGTCGTAGGTTTCGGCATCGATGGTGAAGAGGTTTGCCTCGGATCCGATTCGCCCGAAATAACTTGCGGGCCTGGCACTCGAGTCGCTTGGGGCTAGCATCAGTCTGCGGCTGCCGGTGCTGGCAAACTCGCCAAGATCGTCGAATTTCTTTTCCATCACATCGATGATCAAGGTCGGCGAGCGCAAGGCATTGAGAGCGGCCTCGTCATTGGGTGCGAGCCAACGCGAAACCTTGAGGTCTTCGAGAACGGATAAGAGGTAATTCGCTTTGATTGGATCAACCGCGGCGCTGATATCGCGGCCGTCGAGTTCGCTGCTCCACAACTCGTCAATGAAACGGTACTTGAGCGTGAGCGTCGATGATCCCGGAACCACGCGTTGGATCGCGAGCAGGTTTACCTTGTCGATCGACCACAGCCTGGCATGACGCCACTCGTAAGGGTGAACGGCAATCGATCGGATGAGGGCCTCGTCGACGCGCATCACGGTCGGCGTGCCAAGCCGGTTGGCATAATAATCTCCTTTCGAATCCACGCCGAAACGCAACTCAAAGGCTTGATTGTCCCGCGCAATGAAACGCAATTTGAGGATTGGCCGATCCAGGCCCCACGGTGTAAAGTCAGTTACTGCGTCGCTTTCGAAAGCAAGAGCTTTGCCAGTGGTAACCGCTTTGAGCAGGTCGTAAAGATTTTGCTCATTTGCCTCCTGCACCTCGCCATTGTTGACGGTGGTCCATGGCTTTTGGTCATCGCGGGTGAGCAGAATCGCGGAACCGGTTGAGGGTTCGATCGAGATGCCACGAAGGGCCTTGATATTGAGATGGGTTAGAGTCGGATCCCGCAGTTCATTCACGCTTAGCGGCAGATCCGAAAGCGAGATCAGACCGCTGACCGGCTTGGCAGGCATAAGAAACTCGACACCGGGTCGATTGGAGATAACAGCAGTCGTTTCGTTGGCCTCGGCGGAATTTGCAGGCCTGATTTCCAATTCGCATGGGGATTCCGATTCGAATGATTGAATGGTGATGCGTGTGGAATCATTTTCCTCGGCGGCATGCGGAGTTCTGCTGACCGCTGTATCGTTGACCTTGAGCGCCTGCATTTCGAAAAGTCCTTTGAGCAGGGATTTAATAGCTGTGGCATTGGTAGGCAGATCGAGTGGCTTGACGATGCGCCATGGTTTTTCCGGCGACTCACGGGCGATGAGCAGTTGACCTTGTTTGGATCCGATCGATATCGATTTGAGATTGAGCGGATTGAAATAAAATGGGCGGTGGTCGCGAAGAAAGCGCAGGTTATCCTTAAAGAGCACGTTGATGTCGCCGGTGCAGGCATAGATATGTTTTTTGCGGCCTTTTTCGCGAGGGTTGATGAACACCGTGGGCACCGGTTCGGCGATCTCTGGCATGGTGGCTTTCCACTGAGTGGGGCGGCCGATTTTGTAGTGCGCCAGCACATTGCGATTTACATCTTCCAAGCGAATCGTCACCGCCTCATTGGCTAGGCCTGCTTTGTCCTCCCGGATGTCGTCCCTTAATGCATGATCCTCGACCTTCATGCCGCGGGTGAAGTTGATGATCGAAGCCGCTGCGCGCGAATCCATGCGGTCCTGCCATGGAGAGGTTGCTTGCCAACCGTTTTTTCCCAGCGAAAATTTAGCAGATGCGCCTTGGGTGTTTACAACGATGTGACGGACGGAAGAGGTATCAAACGACGGATAAAGAGCTTCTCCGACCTCGACAGCAGGTGCGCCGAACAGGGCATCAAAGCTGCCTTCGCGCCATTGCCATGAGGAAAACCAACCTACGATTGTCGCGGTCGCAATGAGCAACAAGGTGGGAATGAATCGACGCATGGTGAATCAGGCTCTGCGTGCCGACCAGACATAGGCTCCGATCAGCAAAAAAGCGGCGGGGATAAAGAAGAGGTTGATGCGGTTGATGAACGAGACTTGTGCTTCGAGAAGCGGGAGTTTGTAGGTACTGAGCGTGCGCGGACCGATGCCGCAGAGGGACTCGCGGCCGACCATCCAGTTGACCGAGGAGGCGAGGAAGTCGAGGTTTTCGGCACGGTGGTTTTCCGGCGAAAGAAAGTCGGTGTTGGAAATCACGATCATGCGCGAGCTGTCGGCCGCGAAGCGATCGTCGGATTCGGCGCCGCGAATCACGCAGGCCGCGAGGCTGAGGGGAGGGGCGTTGTCCTCGCGTTCGTCAAATTTTTCGTTGCCGCCACCAAAGCGGGTCTCGCCCCAGAAGCCTGGCGCGGCCTCGATCAGGCCCATGGGCAAAATCCGTTTGTTGAGCAAGTCTGCCGCGCCTTCACGAAC
>CAZXHZ010000059.1:0-8670 GCA_964639755.1 uncultured Luteolibacter sp.
GTGACAGTGCCCGTGACATAAATTGCAAACAACAACAAAGCCTCTTTCCACGAGCCTTCAGCCTCGCCCATCAACAAAGGCACAATCAGAAAATAAACCGGCAACCGCGCCGAGCAACTCATCCAAGGCGTGATAAAAATCGTCACCAAGCGCTCCTTCGCCGAATCGATCGTACGCGTGGCCATCACCCCTGGAATCGCACAGGCATACGCGCTGAACAAAGGCAGGAAGGCCTTGCCGCTCAAGCCCGCCTTGGCCATCAGACCATCCATCAGATAAGCCGCACGCGCCATGTATCCTGAGCTCTCCATCAATCCGATAAAGAAAAACAGCAACACGATCTGTGGCAAAAACACCAACACACCAGCGACACCACCCAACACGCCATCAACCAACAAGGATCGAAGGTCACCTGGCGCGACCACCGACTCAATCCATCCAGCCAGCAATCCCTGCAAGGACTCGATCCACCCCATCGGGATCGCTGCAAACGAGAAGATCGCCCAAAAAACCGCGAACATCATCAACGCGAAAACCATCCAGCCCCACACGCGATGCAAGACCCATGCGTCGATCCGATCCGAAAGGGTTTGCTGATGCGTCCCTGGCCGCCGCACCGCCAATTCGCATAGCCTGCGAATGAACACACCATACGCCCCCTCGCCGCCATCGCGGTCCCACGAAATTTCCGGCACCGCCGGAAACGGCATCCGCAGCGCCTGCTTCAAATCGACGATCCCCTTGCGCGCGCTCGCTTGCATCGCCACCACCGGCACACCCAATTCCTCCGAAATTTTCGCCACATCCAAACGCAAGCCGGCCTTCTCCGCGACATCCACCATGTTCAACGCCACCACCACCGGTAAACCCATCTCGATCACCTGCATCACTAAGCGCAAATGCCGCTCAAGGTTCGAGGCGTCCACCACACACACCACCACATCCGGCCTACCCACCCCCGGCAACTCACCTCGCAAAGCATCCACCGCAATCCGCTGATCCGGCGAGGTTGATTGCAACGAATAACACCCGGGCAAATCCAGAACCCGCATCTTTCTGCCATGCGGCGTGAAAAATTCGCCTGTCTTCATCTCGACGGTCACACCCGCGAAATTTCCAACCCTCTGATTCAAACCCGTCAGCGCATTGAAAACCGTCGTCTTTCCCGCATTGGGATTCCCAACCAGCGCCACCATCGACACAGCCTCGGGTACCTCATTCATGCCGAACAAAAAATCAACGGCTCGGGGCCACCACCACCTGATCGGCAAGCTCGCGGCTGATCGCCATGCGTGTGCCGCACACTGAACAGATCAGGTTGCGCCCACCGGCAAGTTTTCTCACCTGCAACTGCTCGCAAAAACCCAAATCCCGCAACTGCTGGCAACCCGGACCATTCAACACCCGGATCGTCACATCACAACCCACCGCGACCTGATTCAATGTCAGGGCACTGTCAATTTCCAGTTCGGCGGCGAGACCAGTAGGCATCTGCAAGGAAATTAACCTAATTGAGACTGATTTGCAACAACAAAAGGTCCCACAGCGACAAGATATCTTCAAAAATGGAGGCTACCCACCCTCCGCCAAGCGGTCGGCCAACCTTTCCGGCAGTCCGGCAGCCCGGATTTTCTCCTGAGTCCTTGCGATGTCGTATTCGACCCGCCGAAAAACGACGAGCTTTTGACTAAGATCGTAAATCGCGTAACAGGCCCGCCAATCGCCATCCCGGGGCTGACCTACCGAACCAACATTGATGAAATATTTCATCCCCGGCTCGATGCTGACCGAGTCGGCGGGAACTGTGGTGACTTTGGATGTTTTGACAAAAACCTGAGGCCTGTGCGTGTGCCCATGGAAACAGATCTGCGTGAACTGATAGGGAAAATTCGCCATCGCATCAAAGGTGTTGAAGACGTAACCCCAATTCGCAGGCTGATCGAGCGTGCTGTGAACTATGCTGAAATTCTCAACCTGCCGCACCATCCGTAGCCGCCTCAGCCATTGCTTCTGGCCGTCATCCAGCTGCTGACGCGTCCACTCCATCGCTGCCGCCGCGACCGGACTCAGCGTTTCAAGCGAGCGAGTGTTTGATGCGTCTTCGTCATGATTGCCCTTTACCACCGGACATCCCATCGAGCGCACTTTTTCAAGACACGCCACCGGATCGGCATTGTAGCCGACGATGTCACCCAAGCAGACATAACCTGTCACGCCTTGGGCAGCCGCATCCGCAAGAACAGCCTCCAAGGCTTCAAGATTGGAATGAATATCACCGAAAAGAGCAAAACGCATGGAAAAAGGACTTTTGGAGCGACAAAAGATGCCGCGCTTCGCCCCACTGTCGAGTCCAAAGCACAGATGCGGCAAGCGAACACTTGCATCGTTCGGGCCGGATGCCTAATTTCCGCGCGCCATGCCGACCACCGCCATACTCGCCCTCGAAGACGGTCGCTATTTCCAAGGAACCTCCTTCGGATCCACCGGAACCACCACCGGGGAAATTTGTTTCAACACCTCAATGACCGGATACCAAGAGGTCATCACCGACCCATCCTATCGCGGTCAGATCGTGAGCATGACCTATCCACAAATCGGCAACTACGGCATCAACCCGGAAGATGCGGAATCCAGCCAACCGCACATTCGCGCCTTCGTGATTGGCGAGCTTTGTCGCACCCCATCGAACTGGCGCTCGACCCAACCGCTCGACACCTACCTCGACTCCCACGGTGTGCTCGGCATCGAAGGCATCGACACCCGTGCCCTCACCAAACACCTCCGCTCGCTCGGCGCCATGCGCGCCTGCGTCACTACCGAACTCAATGCCGAACAAGCCATCGAAGCCGCACGCAACGCGCCATCGATGAAGGGCATGGATTATGTGAAAGAGGTTTCAACTCCCGAACCTTACCTCTGGAGCGATGAATCACGCCGCTGGACACTGACCAATGTTTCGTCCAACCAACCCGGCCCCTACGAAGAACTTCCACCCATCAAGCACCGCATCGTCGCATACGACTTCGGCATCAAATTCAACATCCTGCGCCGCTTGCGCCAGTCGGGCTTCGAAGTCGAAGTGGTGAACTCCACCACCAGCGCCGCCGAAGTACTCGCCAAAAATCCCGACGGCATCTTCCTCTCCAACGGCCCCGGCGATCCGGCCGCACTCGGCTACATTCACAGCGAACTCCGCCAACTCATCGGCAAAAAACCGATCTTCGGCATCTGCCTCGGCAACCAACTTCTCGCCCACGCCTACGGCGGCAGCACTTTCAAACTCAAGTTCGGCCACCGCGGTGGCAACCAACCGGTCAAGGACCTTCGCACCGGGCAAATTTCCATCACTTCGCAAAACCACGGCTTCGCGGTCGACCCCGACTCGCTCCCGCCCGAAATCGAGGTCACCCACATCAATCTCAACGACCAAACGGTCGAAGGCATGCGCCACAAAACCCACCCGGTCTTCAGCGTTCAATACCACCCCGAAGCCGCACCCGGACCCAACGACGCATCCTATCTCTTCGAGGAATTTTCACGACTGATTGAAGAGTCGAAATAATCAAACCCTGACGCAAATTTCAGAGTTTCGCGTTCATTCGCGGTAAAAAACATCATCACCATTTCATGAATACCATTATCACCGGCCTCCAATGGGGCGATGAAGGCAAAGGCAAGATCGTCGATTACCTCACCGAATCCGCCGATGTGGTGATCCGCGGCCAAGGCGGTAACAACGCAGGCCACACAGTGATCGCCAACGGCACAAAGTACGTTCTCCACCTGCTGCCATCGGGCATTCTTTGGGATTCGAAAATCAATGTGATCGGCAACGGCGTGGTGATCGATCCGATCGGTCTTGTCAGCGAAATCGAACGCATCGAGTCGCAGGGAATTTCCATCACGCCCGAAAAACTTCTGATTTCCGACCGCGCTCATGTGGTGATGCCGTTTCACAAGGAACTCGATGCCGCACGCGAAGCCTCGCTCGGTGATCGCAAAATCGGCACCACCAAACGCGGCATCGGTCCGGCCTACGCCGACAAGATTAACCGCTGCGGCCTGCGCATGGCCGACCTATTCGACCGCAGCTTTGCCGAAACGCAAATCACCCACCGCACCGCCGAAGCGAACGAAATCCTCAAACGCTACGATCTGGAAACTTTCGACGCTGCCAAAGTAATTGCCGAAGTCTACGCCGCCTTCGCTCGCCTCAGCCCGTATGTAACCAACACCATACCTGCGCTCCACTCCGCATGGAAGTCGGGCAAAAAACTTCTCTTCGAAGGCGCGCAAGGCACTTTGCTCGACATCGACTTCGGAACCTATCCATTCGTCACTTCGTCGAACACCACCGCCGGCGGGTCCTGCACTGGTTCGGGCCTGCCGCCGACTGCGATCGATGCGGTCATCGGCGTCTGCAAGGCCTACACCACACGCGTTGGCTCCGGCCCATTTCCCACCGGCGACGAAGGGCTTTCAAATTACCTCCACGACCTCGGCCGCGAGTTTGGCGCCACCACCGGGCGCCCACGCGGCTGCGGCTGGCTCGATACGGTCCTTCTGCGCTTCGCCTGCATGGTCAACGGAGTTACCGGACTCGCCGTCACCAATGTCGACGGACTGGATGCTTACGACACCCTGCAAATTTGCACCGGCTACCTCGTCGATGGCATCACCCACACGCTGCCGCCCGCCGATCGTTCGGCATGGGATCGCGCCACCCCGATCTACGAAACCATGCAAGGATGGAAATGCGACACCACCGCGTGCAAGGACTTCGCCAGCTTACCAGCGCAGGCGCAAACCTACCTCGCACGCCTCTCCGAATTGTGCGGCGCACCCATTGCATTCGTCGGCGTCGGCCCCGATCGCACGCAGACACTCGTGGCAAACTGACAAAACACAACGCCAGTGATGCCAGCATCCGACGACATTCCGCGTCACATCGCCATCATCATGGATGGCAACGGCCGCTGGGCCTCCGAACGCGGACTGCCAAGACGCGAAGGCCACCGCGCCGGCGCGGAATCCGTTCGCGAAATTTCCGACGCTTGCATCGAACTCGGCGTCGAGTTTCTCACGCTCTACGCATTCTCATCGGAAAACTGGAACCGACCTGCTCACGAAGTGCGCGCCTTGATGGAACTCCTCGATCGCTTTCTTGTCGAAAAAGCCAAAGACCTGCGCAAAAAAAACATCCGCCTTCTCGCCATCGGCCAAACCGAAAGGCTGCCGGAAAAAACCCGCAAGCAGCTTACATCGATCATCGCCGAAACCGCCAACAACAATGCACTCACCCTCGTGCTCGCCCTTTCCTATGGCGCACGCGAGGAAATCACCGCTGCCGCGCGCTCACTCGCCGCCGATGCCGCCGCCGGAAAAATCCAAGCTGCCGATATAGACACGCAATTCTTCGCAGCACATCTCAACACGGCAGGCATGCCCGACCCCGACCTGCTCATCCGCACCTCCGGTGAAATGCGCATCTCCAACTTCCTGCTGTGGCAGATCAGCTACGCCGAAATCGTAATCGTCAAAAAATTCTGGCCCGATTTCCGCCGTAACGACCTCCTGCAAGCGGTTCGCGAATACGAGCAACGTCATCGTCGCTTTGGCGCACTTTGATGACGCGATCCAAGCTCTGGCCAGTGAATCCAAGGGCCAGTTGCAAAAGTGCATTGGTTGAAAAACGCCGGATTGCCATTTGAACCATGACTTTTAGCATTGGGACACATGGATAGGGAATTGGAGTCATTCATCCGTTACCTTGCGACCGAACGCGGCCTGTCCGATGCCTATCAACTTTCGGTGCGCCAATCGCTCGACGCGCTTTCCAACTGGTTGATCAAAAATAAAATCACGCTTTCAAATGTCGGCACCGAAGAACTCGCGAACTTTCTGCATCAGCGAAAAAAATCGGGGCTCAGTGCCGCATCATTGCGAATCACCACCGTTCACCTGAAAATATTTTTTCGTTGGTTGGCCTTGCGCGAAAAACTCCTGATGGACCCGGCCGAACCCTTGCTTGCGCCGCGTGCTGAACAAACCCTACCGGAAACGCTGCACGCGCAAGAAATCCAGAAACTACTCGAATCGATCGAAATCTCGATACCTCTCGGTCGACGCGACATTGCCATTCTCGAGTTGTTTTATTCCTCCGGCCTCCGCCTCTCGGAGTTGTGCAATCTGCGACTTGAAATGCTCGACGAAAAAGAGGGATTCATTCGCGTCACAGGAAAAGGCAACAAAACACGGGTGGCGAGAGTCGGCTCAAAAGCCCTTGCCGCAATCGCCGATTACCTCGCAAACGAAAGGGCTTCGCTTGTTAACAAAAAAACCTCATCGCATCTCTTCATCAGCGTGCGTGGCACTGCACTTTCGCCTGATCGCATTCGGCAAATCGTCAAGCAACGCGCCGCACGAGCCGGCATCGAGCAAAACATTTATCCACACTTGCTCCGACATTCCTTCGCCACCCATCTGCTCGAAGGCGGCGCGGATCTGCGGGTGATCCAGGAGCTGTTAGGCCACAGCGACATCTCGACCACGCAGGTTTACACGCATGTCGATCGTCAGCGCCTGAAGTCGCTGCACAAAAAATTGCACCCGCGCGGCTGACGCCAGACATCACTTCCCTGCGGGCAGTTCCGCATTCTCAGGCGTTGCATACGGCTTGATTTCAAGCGCACCGCTGCCGGATGCCGGTTTTTCCGCTGCTTTTTCGGCAGGCGCTGTTGGTGCCGCATCGGATTTTTTTTCGGATTCCGGTTTTGCTTCGGGAGTCGGCGGAGCAGCGACCTCATGCCGGATCGCTTGGAACAAACGATTGTAATTGTGACGCAGCGCCGCGGGAAACGAAACCCTTCCGGCTTCGACAATTTTCTCGCGCAGCAATTTCTCCGAAAGGTTCGCCACCAAATCCGTGCCGATCTGCACCGCGCGATCCGCACCCACCGCCGCTTTGCCGGTCTCACCCGCGCCGCGGATCAGATCACTTGAAATCGATCGTCCTTGGATCGCGATGTTCGAGCGGGCCGAAATAATCGCACCCTTGTCGTTGATGGTCACCTCGAGGATCGCATGATCATCAGTCGACAACCAACCGCGCACATGGTCGATGCGCACCGAAACAAAAATCCCACCATCGGGAGTTGGAGAAACTTCAGGGCGATAAGTGCGGTAATTGGCACCCGACAAGGGATATTCCGCAACCTGCTTGTCGCGTTTTTTCCAACCACCAAGGCTGTCGCCAAAAACTTTGTCATCGATCCTCACCGCGGCCATGGCGACTGATGCCGTCAGCGCCGATGCGACGAGCAAACAGATCGTCGCTTTCATGAAACCTACACGCGTTTCCATGCACATATTGACCCCCAATCCGCCGGATTATTCAACAAAATCCGCAGGCGCAGCCGCGCTACCACCACCGAAAAGTTTCTCAATTTGCTCTTTTGCCCGCACTTTGTGCGTCTCCTTGATGTACGCCGCAACGGTGCCCAGCGCCACAACGATCGTGCTCCAGTCGTCGCCATATCCCGCGCCAGGAATCATGTCCGGAATCAAGTCGCTTGGCAAAATCAGGTAACCAAGCGCACCAACGATCACACCACGCGCCCATGCCGGCGTGTCACGATCCTTGAGGCAATTGAAAAGCACAAGCGACGAAAACAACGTCTTGCGTCCCGCGATCGCCACCATCCCCCGCAGCTTGCGCCAGAAGGTTGCCGATGAAATCTCCTCGCCCGTTGACAGCTCATTGCCCATGTACCGAGAACATGCGACGGCGCGCGCAAATTTCAAAGACGAATCGCGCAAGCCGCACAAACTCATTTCGAATATCCCGCCCCATGGATCTCAATGCGATGATCATTCGACGGCTTGATGTCGATCAATCCGCCCGAAAGTTGCACGCTCGATTCGATGCGCAGACCTCCGGTCGCCTCATTCCAATCCTGATGCACCGGCACGCGCACAGTGGCGATCGCGCTGGGCGCTAACGTGCTGAGATTACTGGTGGCACTAATGCCTCCCACTGATACTTTCACGGCGGCGTTGACCAACATCTCGGTGCCGCGGTTTTGCACCACCACCTCGACCTGGCCATTCGGATTCGACGCATCGGCCGTCAACACGCGCTGTGATGCGATCGCCGCGTCATGGATCCCGGGCTGACCGCTCAGCAATGATCTTCCCACATCAGGCATTCCGCCACCAAACTCCTCGTCATTTCCAGGAGCGCCACCGTCATTTAAATTTGACGATAACAAATCATAGGCCTGTCTTGCCGAGATATTCTTTTGCGATATCAATGCCGCCACTGCACCCGAAACAATCGGCGCACTGAAGGATGTGCCCGACACCCGAGCCGCCTCGTTGCCACTCCACGCGGCATTCACACCGTAGCCCGGCGCCGCAAGATCGACCGCCGATCCGGAGTTGGAAAAATCCAGATGCTCACCCGTTGCATCCACCGCTCCGACCGCGATCACCGATTCATAGGCTGCGGGATAAGTCACGCGACCGATACCATTGTTGCCGACCGCCGCGACCAGCAGCACTCCGCGTTTGTCCGCGTACGCGATCGCATCGCGCATGATCGCGCTGTCGCCGAAGCTTCCCATCGAAATGTTGATGACCTTCGCTCCCGCATCGACCGCCTTCACGATG
>CAZXHZ010000060.1:0-4614 GCA_964639755.1 uncultured Luteolibacter sp.
GGGCCTCGGGAATGCCCATGGCAAGCTGCACATGCGAAGGGCGCTGACTGCCGGTCATGCACGCTGACCCAGCCGAGCAGGCGACATTTTTTTCATCGAGCAAAATCAAAAGGCCCGCGGCTTCGCAACCGTCGAATGAAAGATGACTCGTATTTGGCAGCCTTCGTGCGGTGTCACCGTTGAGCGTCACACCTGGCAACACACCGAGCACCTTTGCCTCGAAAGCATCACGCATGGCTGCCACCGACGCCGTACCACCATTACTCAAATGCTTGGCCGCAAGCTCGGCCGCCACTCCCATACCGACAATGCCTGCGGTATTTTCCGTGCCGCTGCGGCGCCCGTTTTCCTGACCCCCGCCGCGCAGCAACGGCTCGAATGCTAAGCCTCTTCGCACATACAAGGCACCCACCCCTTTCGGGCCATGAAACTTGTGCGCGGAAATCGAAAGCATGTCCACGCCCAGCGCTTTGACATCGATGACAATCTTGCCCGCCGCCTGAATCGCATCGCTGTGCGTTGGCAAACCCATCGCTTTGGCTTGTTGGAAAATTTCCTCCGTCTCTTGGATTACCCCGGTCTCATTGTTGGCCATCATGACCGATACAAACGCCGCAGATTTCAAAAGATCCGCGAGCCTCTCCAATTGAACCGAACCACCCACATTAACCGGTGCAAGTAAAACACCACGCTCCATTGCCTCAACACAGCGCAGCACTGCACTGTGCTCGATCGCCGAAACCAACGCATTTCCACCGCCCGCCAAACGATCCATCGAATGAAGCGCGGTGTTGGCGCTCTCAGTGCCACCGCCTGTAAAAACAATTTCATCGGGATCGGCGCCGATCAATGCCGCCACCTGTTCGCGCGCGCGATCAATCGCCGCCCGCGCACGCTTGGCCTCGCGATGAGCGCCCGACGGATTGGCGTGACCACCGCGCAACCACGGCAGCATCGAGTCCACCACTTCGGGCAGCAGCGCCGTTGTCGCATTGGCATCAAGATCGATCACCCCCCCAGCATCCCGCTCTTCCGGCCGATGGCAACCCGGAAAAATCCCCTCACAGCCCCCACTCGGCACGCATTTCCACCACCGATTGCACAGCCCAGCGCCAAAAGATGTAACCCCAAGTCGCCGCATGCCGCAGCCACTCATTCGCAAAGTCCCAGACATTCCGCAACGGTGCATCGCCAGCCACACACAACAATCCGGCAAGCACCAGCAAGTTCGCGAGGTAAATCACCACCAACGAGAGAAAAGTGCCGTTTTCCTTCAGGTCCGGCTGATCCCGCGGAATCATCCACAGCGTCCAGACCATGTGAAAGGTCCAAGTGAGCCCCATCAGGCCGTACATCAGCAGATCCCACTTGGGCGAAAGTTCGGCAAAAATCCGCACCGCCATATAGATGACCGCACAGACGACGGACCAAAACGGCACGAAGTACGGCGACAACGCAATAAGCATGTTGGTCTTGTTGGTCGTGATGTACCCACCCTCGGTGCTCACATGAAAATCCGTCACTTTGCCGCGGCAGCAAAGAACGAAAAGCACATGCGTCAACTCATGGCCAAGCACATAGAGATACAGGAAAAACGATCGGATCAAACCCGACCAAAACCAGCCCACCATCAAGAGCGCCCCAATCGCGAAATACCAAAACTCGGTCGAATGCCAAAAACCCTGCTCGATGGTGGCGCGCGAAAATCGTGATAGGAAAGTCCAGGTCGTCACCCAACACAACGGCAGCAGACCCAAGGCAATGGCCCAACGCCCAAGCCTGCGCCTCAACCCAATTGAAAAAGCATCTTCCACTTCATCGCTCGACGCGATCGCCGCACGCATTGATTTCATTTCACGCCGATCGCTTCGCCGGTTCGCCTGCTCGTGAGCGCGCCGGTTGGCCGTGCTCAACATTTCCGAAAAAGACCCCCGCATCCGGCGTTGGTTGGCCGAAGCTCGTCGCAATGAAACCTTGTCCGACCGCCTGCTCATCATTCCGGAAGGGCATCAGAATTATTTCGGATTCCTTAACAAATCAAGCGGGAATCATGCAATTGCTAGCGCCCTACCTGAAAATTGATATCCGGTCGGCCATATTGAAATCGGAGGGCCCGCCAACAGCCATAAAAGCGGGCACGGGGCGAAAAAAACAGACCCTGAACCGACTAAGAAATGAAACTGTAATCGTAGGGCTTGCGCATTTCGCGGGCGACAAGGGCATTGGCTACCGCGGCATTGTCGCCGCAGAAGATTTCCTTTTCCGAATCCCATTGAAGGGTCTTGCCCGTGCGCAGCGAGATCGCGCCGAGATGGCACACCGACGCAGAGCGATGACCAATCTCCACCGCGCAGATCGGATCCTTGCGCGTGTGCATGCAATCGAAAAAATCACCCATGTGGTCATTGCTCACATATAACTTTTCCGCCCCTTCCTGCAGTGGCGCGCTCAAAAGTTCGCGGTCTGCGGCTTTGATCTGATCGCGATTAACCCAAATCCATCCGTCTGCGCCCTCGAAGCGGATCCCATTGCGCTGGCCATCCGCTTTGATTGTGCCGCCAAAAGGATCGTCGTCGGGAGTGGAGCGAACGTTTAACACCACACCGTTTGGATAGCTGAACTTTACTTCGTAATCGGCGATGGTGGTGTAACCTCCGGGAATCGGCTGCGAAAGAGCCCTACTTTCGATTTTGGTCGGTGCCGACAACCCGATCGCCCAATAGGCGATGTCCATGTGATGGGCTCCCCAATCAGTCATTGTGCCACCCGAATATTCATACCAATAACGAAACCAAACATGGCAGCGCTCCGGCATGTAGTCGACCTTGGGCGCTTGGCCCTGCCAGAAATCCCAATCCAGTTCCGCTGGCATTGGCTTGGAGGCGAATGGACCCTCGCGCCGCCCTGCGGGCAAATATACCGTGACCTCTTTGAGTTTGCCGATGCGTCCATTGCGCACCAGATCGCAAGCCATGCGGAAGCGCTGACTGCTCCGTTGCTGTGTTCCGGTTTGCAGCACCACCTTGTTGTCGCGCACGGCTCTGACCACATGCTTGCCTTCGTCAATGGAGAGGGTCAGCGGTTTTTCCGAGTAGATATCCTTACCGGCCCGGGCCGCCGCGATATTGATCAAACTGTGCCAGTGGTCAGGACTGCCGTTGATGATGCCATGAATCTCCTTGGCTTCCACTAACTTGCGGAAATCCGAATACCCTTTCGGAGCTTTGCCTTCCTTGGTAAAGCGATTCACGGCGCCCTCCAAATGGTTCCGGTCCACATCACAAACCGCCACCACATTGCCAAAACGCAGGGCATTGATGGCGTCACTGCTGCCCTGTCCGCCACAACCGATCAGAGCGATGTTAGGCCGCTCATTAGCTGACAGAATCTTTTTCGCAGGCTCCTCACCCAGCGCCATCTGACGCTCGACAAACCACAACGGCAAGCCGGCGGCAGCTGCAGTCACCGAGCAGCGGTGAAAAAATGAACGGCGGGAAATCTGAAATGGTTTTTCAGTATTCATCTTCAAGACATACTGATTTGGCACCAAAAATGAAAAGTAGCCTCACTAGGATTCGAACCTAGAATAACGGAATCAAAATCCGGGGTGTTACCATTACACTATGAGGCTTTTGCGACCCCATGGGGCCCGTCGGCGGGCAAAAATTAAACCACCTTCCGGCAATTTGGCAATCATGAAATCGCCGTAAAAATCAAGGCACCCGAGGGAATTTCCCGAAATCCGGCGCGCGCTTCTCAATGAAGGCCTGCTTGCCCTCGCGGCCTTCCTCGCTCATGTAATAAAGCAAAGTCGCGTTGCCCGCGAGATCGAGCAAGCCCATCTGACCGTCGCAATCGGCGTTGAGAGCGGACTTGAGGCAGCGCAGGGCGAGCGGTGAATGCGCCAACATTTCGCGGCACCACTTGAGTGTTTCTTTTTCGAGTTCGGCCAAGGGCACGACGGTGTTGACCAGGCCCATGTCGAGTGCCTCTTGCGCGCCGTACTGGCGGCAAAGAAACCAAATTTCACGGGCTTTCTTCTGGCCGACAATGCGCGCGAGGTAACTCGATCCAAGCCCGCCATCGAACGAACCAACCTTTGGCCCGGTCTGACCAAAGCGCGCGTTGTCCGCGGCAATCGTGAGATCACACACGACATGCAAGACATGTCCGCCACCGATCGCATATCCGGCCACCATCGCCACCACCGGCTTGGGCAGCGAGCGGATCTTCTTTTGCAAATCGAGGACATTGAGTCGGGGCACGCCATCATCACCGATGTAGCCCGCATGACCGCGCACCTTTTGATCCCCACCCGAGCAAAATGCCAAATCACCTTCGCCGGTGAGAATGATCACACCCACTTGCGGATCCTGATGCGCCAGATCGAAGGCCTGCAGCAACTCGACCACCGTCTTCGGCCGAAACGCATTGCGCACTTCCGGGCGATTGATCGTGATCTTGGCAATCTTACCCTCATCCGTCGTTTCGTATCGGATGTCCTCAAACTCGCGTGCGCTCGTCCACATGCGGATGAGCCTGAACGCTCGAAGCCTTGGCCGCAACCGGAGATTCGCGGCTTAGCACACCGAGGCCCGAACAAATTCCGCCACC
>CAZXHZ010000061.1:0-3397 GCA_964639755.1 uncultured Luteolibacter sp.
CATCGACATCGGCTCGCACGAAAGAAATCGCCACAAGTCCACGGCCCGCGATGCGATCGAATCCGCCGACATCGCCGCTGCAAAATCCCGCCAATCACCCGCCGACCCCACTGCCCCATGCAGACACCAGCACTCGATGACTCCCGCACCGCGGATCTCGTCAGTCTGTCTGGTGCGTTGGATCATGCCCGGTGAAATGCCATGCGACGCGACTATCGGTGCCGCCACACGGGTGTCAAACGCATCCCACATGAAAAAGCCCCACAGCCATTGCTTGTGCACCAAGCCAGCGCGCCTATGGTTGGCGCGATGACTCGACAAGGAACCATTTTCCGCGCCTTGGGCACCCTTGCAATCGTCTGGCTTGTGATTTGGGGGATCCGTGCCTACGCCGATTCACGCAAGATCACTGCGGAAAAAATCAACCTTCGCATCGAGCGGGCGCGCTTTGCCGATTGGTCTGAAAACGCAACAAGCCAGAACGCGAAAGAATCAGCTCGCCGTGAAAATGAAATCCGCGAAATCGCCAATCTCGTCAACAGACTCGATTTTCAAGAACGCGAAAAGAACCGCCGCCAACGCGGAGGCGAGGAATTTTTTCGCAAACTCAGCACGCGTGAAAAATCACTTTTCATCGATCTCACCATCATGGAATCGATGAATCGCTTCATGGAATCACTCGACGCGATGCCCGCAGAGCAACGCAAAAAATTTGTTGAGCAGGGGCTCAAGGAAATCAGCGATGGCAAAACCAGCTCGGACATCACACGCGCCAGCGAAATGAGCGGCGAACTGCTGGAAAAAATTACCCGTGAGGGCATGCGCGCCTACTTCGAGAAATCGAGCATGGAGACAAAACTCGATCTCGCGCCACTGATGCAAGCCATCAACGAAACCATGCAAGGGATGCGCGGCAACCAGTTCGGACCCCGTCAACAATGACCTCCACCCGCCACGCATTCACCCTGGTAGAGCTGCTCGTCACCATCGCGATCATCGCCGCTCTTGCAGGTGTGGGCATCCCTCTCGGCAAGTCGATGTTGGCAAAGTCCCGCGAGGCGGCCTGCATCGGCCAACTCCGTAACATCGGCAGCGCACTGCAATCCTACCTTCAGGATCATCAGCAAAAACTGCCGGATATCGCCGCCGGCCGGATGTCAAAAACCGACGAAACACCCGTGCTCGACACCGTTCTGAAGCCATACCTTGAAAACGAAGGAGCATTCAAATGCCCACAGGATACAGAGCTACACGCAAAATCCGGATCAAGCTACCTTTGGAACAACACCCAGAGCGGCAGACACATCACCCAACTCTCGTTTTTCGGAATCGAAAACCGCCCCGACAAAATCCCGCTCGTGACCGACAAGGAGTCTTGGCATCCGAACGGCGTGAATGTCCTTTACGCCGACTCAAGCAGCTCAAACAAACTTCGCTTTGCCACCGGCAACTGAACTCGCAACCGCCATGCTGAAAATCAACGCGCTCCGCAAATCCTTCGGTGGCAAACCCGCCTTGCGCGGCATTTCACTTTCAGTCGGCAAAGGCGAAATCCATGGCCTGCTGGGCCACAATGGTGCCGGCAAATCCACAACACTCGGCATCATTCTCGGCATGGTGATGGCGGATTCTGGCGAAGTCACAATCGACGGCATTCCCGTTTCCAGCCAACGCTCCCAAGCACTCCGCAAGGTCGGCGCGATTTTCGAAGCCCCTGCCTTTTACGATTATCTCAGCGGCTGGGAAAACCTGCGCATTCTCATGGGATACTCAGGCGGATTCGATGCCGATGCCGCGCAGAAAACCGTCGATGAAGTTGGGCTCACTCAACGAATTCACTCGAAGGTTCGGACCTACAGCCACGGCATGCGGCAAAGACTCGCCCTCGCGCAAGCCTTGCTGCCCGAACCGGAACTCCTTCTGCTCGACGAACCCACCGACGGCCTCGACCCGGAAGGCATCAAGTGGTTCCGCGACTTCATCCTCAACCTCCGCGACAGCCGCGGCATGACCGTGCTTTTCAACTCCCACCTGCTCGCCGAAGTGGAGCTGATGTGCGACCGCGTCACCATTCTGCGCCAAGGAGAACTGGTGTTCGAGGGAGCCATCGATGGACTTCGCGAGGAAACCGACCGCTTCGCAGCTGATCTGGATTGTTGGGAGAAGGCCATGCCCGTGATTCTATCCCAAGGCGGCAACATGGCCGCGCCCGGAATCATTCAGATCCCCCACGGCAGCGATCCTTCCATCTTGCTGGCGGCACTCGTTCAAGCAGGCATCAAGCTGCGCTCGTTCTCGCCCGTCCGCCGCTCGCTCGAAGACGTCTACATGGAGCTGCTCGAAGGGAAAAAAATGTGACATCCACAACCGCCATGCTATTCCTCCAACAACTTCGCGGCGAACTGCAGAAACTTTTTGCCCGCCCGCGCACCTGGATCGGTTACGGGGCCTTTCTGATCATGGAAGCGCTCATACTCTTTGTTTACAAACTCGAGCGCAGCCAACAGCACATGCGCGGAATCATCGAGCGAAACGGGCTCGAATTCGGCAGCTACTACAGCTCGCTCACCATCACATTCACCATCATGCTGCTGAGCATGTTCCTGCTTGGCTCGATTTACTTCGCGCTGGTCGCCGGTGATATCGTCGCCAAGGAAAATGAGGACGGTAACCTGCGCATGGTTTTCTCACGCCCCATCAGCCGCTTGCGCCTGCTGCTGGTAAAATACACGGCAGTCTCACTCTACACCTTCAGCTTTGTTTTTTTCGTCGGCATCACTGGCTACCTGATGGCGATAGCCGCTGTCGGCTGGCAGGGCGGGCTATTCGTGATGGAGCCAAAAATGAAGGTCTTTGCCGCCTATCCCGAATGGTGGGAAGGTGCCTGGCGGCTCGCCCTTTCCGCAGCCGGCATCGGCCTGAGCATGATCACACTCTCATCCATCGCATTCATGTTTTCATGCTTAAAGATCAAGCCCGCCGCAGCGACCATCATCACGCTCACGATCCTATTCGTCGACATGATCCTGCAAAACTTCCCGTTCTTCAAACCCTACGAAAGCTTCTTCATCACCTGGCGCATGGGCAACTGGATCTTCCTCATGGAGCAAAACATCCCGTGGCCGAAACTCATCGAGTCCTACGCATTGCTAGGTGGGCTCAACATCACACTTTTCGTCATCGGCTGGACATCCTTCCAGTTACGCGATTTCAAAACTTGATTTGGCCATCGGCATCACGCCAACGACCATAACCGCAGCCCGATCACCAATTGATGTTCTGGCCGCGCGCGTCGATGTGCGTGAAGTTCCAATAACCACCCACACCACCGCGGAAGAGACCTTCGTCGCGGAGCTGACGCGCCATGGCGGTGACCTTCGAAGCGCGCATCGGGAAC
>CAZXHZ010000062.1:0-5601 GCA_964639755.1 uncultured Luteolibacter sp.
TGCCTGCTTCGGCGACATGGCTGCCGTGGGTCCAACCGGGGTTGTTGCGCGTGCGGTGCCAACGCGAGATGTTATCCTGGTTCACTTGGCTGTGGTAAAAGGTGAGTGTTGAGTCAGGCGTGACTGCCCAATCCGCGCGGAAGTCGAGGTCCTGTTCCGGATAGCCGGTGCCGCGCATGCGTCCGACCGATGAGTCTTCGATGTCGCCAAAGTCTTTGGCAGAGAGTCCGAGCATGACGCCGAATTTCCCGCCGATGCCGGTTTCCGTTTCAAGTCGCCCGATGTGGCTGCCTTGGCCATTGGCGCGGAACTCGTAGCTGGCGGATCCGGCTTGATAAAATTCGCCTTCGGCGCGGTTTTTGAAATCCGATGATTTGGTGAAGGCGTTGAGTGTGCCGCCGATCGCATCGGAGCCGTAGAGTACGGAGCCTTGGTTTTTGATCAGTTCGAGGTGGTCGAGAGAAAGCGCGTCGACGGTATTCCAGTACTGGACTGCGCCGCTGCGCCATGAGGAGTTGTTGAGACGGACGCCGTCGACAAGCAGAAGGTTTTGGCGGCCGGTGAAGCCGCGGACAATTGGTGAACCGTGGCCGTGTGCGGTTTTTTGAACCAAGACCCCGGGGGTGTATTGGAGTGCTTCGGGTAAGGTGCGGCGGCTGGTTTCGCGGATAAAATCGGCGTCGATGGTCGCGGTCGAGTAGGCCGTATCGCTGGCGCTGCGGTTTGTGCGGGTGGCAGAGACGACCAGCGGGTCGAGTAGGTTTTGGGCGAGCGCGGGGGCGGCGCTGAGGAGGATGAGTGGGGTGATGGGTGATTTCATGATATGATCGCCATTTGCGTACTGGGATTTATGTTGCCGTGCTTGATTTCGACAAGATTTCAGGGTGGATAAATTTTGACCAAGCGTCATTAAATCGGGCCGGGAAATGACCCATTGGAAATTGATTTCTCGACCTTTTGCTTTGATCAGGGCATTTTTTCGCCGTTTCGGAGAATGGATAAAAATCAGCCATCTGTCGTTCGCGGGAAATCCCTCGTCTTCTGGTTTGCGGCCGGAATGGGGGTATTTTTCTTGCTGGGATCGATGGTGCTGGTGGCGGTTTTTCATCGCATGACCCAGATCGAGGAGGCGGTGGCGTTTCAAGCCTTGGGGCGGGCGAACGCAAATTTTTTGGATCAGACCCCACTGCCGCAGAGCGATCGGATGGCGGCGCAGTTGGGTCAGATCATGGGCGCGAGGGTACGCTTTTCCAAGTCGGGCGAAGTGGCGGGCGATGAGCTTGCTGATGGCAAGGCGCGTTGGTGTGACGAGGCATTGCGGGTGGGATTTCCTTTGCGTGGTGGCACGGAGGTTTGGTTTGAGCGCATGGGTGGTGGATCGGTGCAGCGTCCGGTTTGGCGGCGCATGGATGCCTGGGTGGTGTTGGGGTTGTTCTGGGGATTTGGTCTTGCGTTTGCGTGGTGGATTGGCCGACGGGTGACAAGGCCACTGGAAAAATTGGCGGCGTCGGTGTCGCGTGTGGGTGGAGATGTGCCGCTTGACGGATTACCGGTCGGACGAGCGGATGAGATTGGGCAGTTGGCGCGGGCGATGGTAGAAACGCATGAGTCGTTGCGCAATGAGCGAGAGCGTAGGAAATTTGCCGAGCGCATGGCTTTGCTTGGGCGCATGGCGACGAGTCTGGCGCATGAGGTTCGCAATCCCGTGTCGGCGATCCGTTTGCATGCGGAGTTGCTCGATGGTGCGTCGGCTGATGAGGTGCGTGTTTCGGGGAATTTGATTGTGAGCGAGGCTGCAAGGATTGAGGGCTTGGTGTCGCAATGGATGCGCTATGCTAAGCCCGAGGCGATGGCGAAGAGTACATTCGATGTTGTGGCATTGTTGCGTGAGGCTGCACTCATCATTGGCCCGCAAGCGACGCATGCGAAGGTCGTGCTGCGCGAGGTGGATTTTTCTGCGACCGGTATTTCGTTGACTGGTGATCGCGCGCGGATGCTTCAGGTTTTGCAGAATTTGTTGATCAATGCCGTGCAGAGCATGCCGCATGGGGGAGAGGTGCGGGTGCGGGTGAATGCCGTAGAGCTTGAGATTGCCGACGATGGTCCGGGATTTAGTGCAACAGTGCTCGCGCGTTTTGGTGAGCCGTTTTATTCCGAGCGTGAAGGTGGGATGGGTCTTGGATTGGCCGTGTCGAAGGAAATTGTCGAAGCCCACCGCTGGAGCATCGAGCTCATCAATCGCGGTGGTGCGGTGGTGAAAATTCATTGGGCAAAGGAAATTTGAATCATGGCGGCGGCATCGATATTGATCATTGAAGACGAGCATGCATTGGGTGCGGCGCTTTCCTTGGCGGTGCGGCGCATGGGTCATTTGCCGACGCTGGTGGCAAGTGGTGGTGCGGGGCTTGAGGCCTTGCGGCGCGAGCGATTCGATGCGCTGGTGCTCGACATCGGATTGCCCGACATGAGTGGACTTGCAGTGCTTGAGCGTTTGCGTGCGGAGGGATCGGATCTGCCGGTCTTGATCGTCACTGCGCATGCGACATTGGATCATGCGATCGCATCGCAGAAATTGGGTGCGACGGATTACCTCATGAAGCCCTTGGATTTTAGGCGATTTGAATCATCGCTTTCTGCCTTGGTCGCTCGAGGGATGTTGCTGGCCGATGCCGTGCAAGGCGAGGGTGCGGTGACCTTGATCGGTGCGGCACCCTGCATGCGTGATGTGTTTCTCGGCGTGGCTAGGGCTTGTGCGGGCGAGGGTCCGGTGATGATTCATGGCCCTAGCGGATCGGGTAAAACACTGGCGGCAAAGGTGATTCATGCCAATAGTGGTCGGGCTGGCAAGCAGTTGGCCTTGGTCGAGAGTTCGACGATTCGCAGCGCTGATGCTCTGCAAGCTTTGATACTTGGGCGCGATGGAAGCGTCGTGCTGGAAGAGATCGGCGGATTGTCGGGCGAGTTGCAATCATGCCTTGCTGGCATGATCGGCGATGCGGCGGTGAAGTCATCCGCGAGGCTGATTGTCACCAGCGGCATGGATCTGCGCGATGCGGTTGAGCGTGGGCTGATGCGTGAGGATTTGTTTTATGCCTTGAGTGCCTTGACCATTCCGATGCCGCCCTTGTGCGAACGATCAGGCGACATTCCGGCCCTGAGTCAATTTGTGCTAGGACTGCGTCATGAGTCGGCCGCGCCGGTATCGATCACGGCGCCGGCCTTGTATGCGATGCAGGCGTATTCGTGGCCGGGCAATGTGCGTGAGTTGCGTCACACGCTGGATCATGCCTTGGCGATGAGCCGTGGCGGGCCGGTTTTTGCCGCGCATTTGCCGCCGCATGTGGCAGCAGCTTTGCAGGATCCGGGTGGGCATGCCGCATCGGGCGAGCTTGAAGCGGCGATTGGTCGCTGGCTCGACGCGCAGTTGTCGCTCACGCCGGAGGCATCATGGAATCATGATGATTTGATGGATGGCATCGAAGCGGTGGCCTTAAAGCATTTGCTCGAGCGATTTGAAATGCGTCCTACGCGCATGGCGGCTGCCTTGCGAATGAATCGCGCGACCTTGCGCCAGAAATTGCGGAGGCTCGGGATCGAGCGGGGGAAGGAAGGTGTGGGTGTTTAACCACTGATTTCACAGATTGAATGATTCGAAGAAGAACGATGATTTCTAAGTCTGAATAAATCAGTAGATCAGTTCAATCAGTGGTGATGCTTGGAATAAACATTCCACAGCATGCGCGAAAATCTCATCACTTCGCTTCCGAGAGCAGGGCTTCGGCGGTGATTTCGGCGAAGGATCCTGGGGCGCCGAAGTAGTGGATTTTGCGTTCGCCATCGAGGATGAGGACCTGTGGCAGGATGTTGATTCGGTATTCGTGGGCGAATTTCATTTCCGGGTCGGAAAAATTTTTCCAGTTGGTGACTTGGTCGGCTTCAAGTGCGCGGAGTTTGGCGAGCGGGTCGTGGTTCACTCCAATGACGGTGAAGGGTCGGTCTTTGAATTTGCGCAGCGTGTTGTTGGTGATTTCGAGAACGCGATCGGATTCCGGCATTTCGCTGTTCCAGAAAATCAGCATCGTGACTTTGCCTTTGGTGGATTCGAGCGTGATGGGTCGGCCTGCGGCGTCGGTGCCGGTGAGGTTGGGTGCGATCCGGTCTTTGGTGAGATTGCGTATGATGTAGAGTTCGTCCTCGGCGATTTGGGCGACGGTGGTTTCGCCGATTTTCACATCCGAGCTTTGGATGATGGCTTTGCGCAGGTAGGTGAGTCGTTTGCGCATGGGTTCGGCATCATCGCCGAGGGATTTGATCACGAGTGCGGCAGCCAGTGCGGCGACCCCTTGGGTTTTTGTATCGGGGTGATTGGTTTGGATTTTTTCGAGGATCGAGAGGGTGCCCGGGTCTTGGTTGCGGGCGAGGGCCATGCACATCGGCGCGAGGTTCGGGCTTTGCATGTGGTGGGTCACAACCGCCTTGCGTATGGCTGCGCTTTCTTGTGTGAAGGCGGGGCTGACCGATCCATCGGCATTGGTGACGCTAAGCGAACGGGTGAGGTTGAGCAGCCATGCCGCGGGTTCTAGTGTCCAGTTTTCACTTAGTGAAGGACTGATCACTTGCCACACTTGCCGTGCGTAGCGAAGCGGATCGGGTCGAGACGCAAGCGCGGTGGCCTTTGCCTCGGGCGTGGTGGCTGCGCGGTTGACGAGCGACCAATTTTCTGCGGCGGATTCCCAAGATTTCCGAATGCGATCGGCATCGGTAGGCGAGGCGGTGGATTCCGCGACGAGCAGCATGGAAATGGCAGCAATCAGGCGGCTCAAGTGTTTCATGGATGAGAGTTAAAAGTTTCTGGCGCGTGAATGGAATTCGAAAAACGCGGGCGTTCGCCATCAATAAGAGCACGAAAAGAGTGTCGGCCTCCTTAGGGGTCATTCCACCACCCCGCAGAACTCACTCGCTGCATGGCGGGCCCATTGATCGGCGGTGATGATGGGTTCCAGCGATGAGGAGGCTTGGACTTCGTGGTTTTGCATGACGCTGGCGACGCATTGCCAGATGCAGGAGAAGGGGATTTTTCCGGCGCGGAAAGCATCGACTGCGACTTCGTTGGCAGCGTTGTAGACGGCGGGCAGGGTGCCACCGGTGAGGCCGGCCTTGCGGGCGAGGTCGAGTGCAGGGAAGTCGTCCGTGCGCGGCGCCTCGAATTCGAGTTTCGCGAGGCTGGGGAAATCGAGTGGCGCGAGAGTGCCCTTGATGCGATCTGGCCAGGTGAGCGCGTATTGGATCGGGAAGCCCATGTCGGTGCGGCTGAGTTGCGCGAGGACCGAGCCATCGACGAATTCGACCATCGAGTGAATGATGCTTTGCGGGTGCACGACCACATCGATGCGATTCATGCCGATGCCAAACAGCCAACGGGCTTCGATCATTTCGAGGCCCTTGTTGAAGAGTGTGGCTGAGTCGATGGTGATCTTCGGGCCCATGTTCCAGGTCGGGTGGCAGAGCGCTTGCTCGGGAGTCACCTTGGCGAGTTCATTTGCGGGCAATTGGCGGAAGGGGCCACCGGACGCGGTGAGGATGAGCCGAGAAACTTCCGCG
>CAZXHZ010000063.1:0-4071 GCA_964639755.1 uncultured Luteolibacter sp.
CGACGGGTCCTTGCCGGAAAAAGCGCCACCGCCGTGACGGCCCATGCCACCGTAGGTGTCGACGATGATCTTGCGGCCGGTGAGACCGGAGTCCCCTTGCGGACCACCGATAACGAAGTTGCCGGTGGGGTTGATGAGATACTCGGTCTGCTTGGTGAGCATGTTTTTCGGCAGCACCTTTTTGATGACCTGCTCGATGCAGAATTTTTCAATCTCGGCGTGCTTCACATCCGCCGAGTGCTGGGTGGAAATCACGACATTGACGATGCGGGTCGGGCGACCGTCGACGTACTCGACCGACACCTGCGACTTGGCATCAGGACGCAGCCACTTGACCTTGCCGGTCTTACGGATGCGTGTGAGCTCGCGACCGAGGCGGTGCGCGTACATGATCGGCGCAGGCATGAGCTCGGGCGTCTCATCGCAAGCGTAACCAAACATGATGCCTTGGTCGCCCGCACCTTGCTCAGCTGTCTTTTTGCCGTGCGCCTTCTTGGCATCCACACCCTGCGCGATGTCATCGGACTGGGTGGTGAGATAGTTGTTGATGAACAGCGTGTCGGCGTGGAAGACATCGTCGTTGTTCACATAACCAATACCGGCGACGGCATCGCGGATGACCTTCTCAAGGTTGATGACCGAGCCAACGGGCTTTTTACCGATCTTCGGAATGGTGATCTCACCACCGACCACAACCATGTTACTCTTCACAAAGGTTTCGCAGGCCACGCGGCTCTTGGGGTCAACGCTAAGGCAGGCATCGAGAATGGCGTCGGAAATCGTGTCGCAAACCTTGTCTGGATGACCTTCGCCAACGGATTCGGAGGAAAAAATGTAGGTGCTCATAGGGATTGTTTATTTTCGTATCGTCAAATCGTGATGCGTTGATACAAACGAGCCCAGATGAAGTCAATGCTGAAATCCTTGAAACTATTGGCCGACCCCACGCGTCTGCGGATTCTCATGCTGGTCGATGCCGAGGCCCTGTCGGTGGCGGACCTCCAAGAGATCCTCGGCATGGGCCAGAGCCGGATCTCGACGCAACTTTCCCAGCTCAAGACCGCCGGCCTTGTGAGCGACGAGCGCAGCGGCAAGCACAACATGTATTCCTGCTCAGCCGAACGCAATCTGATGGAATTCGCGCGACTCGCCGCCGAGGAGGTCGCCGAGGTCACCCAGGACAAAGCCGCACTGCGCCACCTGCTGCGCAAACGCAAGGACAGCGCGCGTGCCTACTTCGACGAACTCGCCGGCCGCTTCGGCAAGGACTATGTCCCCGGCCGCTCATGGAAGGCACTCGCCGAAGCACTCATCAAAGTGCTCAATTATAAAACCGTGGCCGACCTCGGTGCCGGCGAAGGCACACTCTCACAACTTCTCGCGCAGCGGGCCGAAAAAGTCATCGCTGTCGATCTCTCGCCCAAGATGGTCGAGTACGGACAAAAGCTCGCCATCGACAACGGACTCACCAACCTTGAGTACCGCCTCGGCGATCTCGAAGAACCTCCAATCCGCGAGCGCTCGGTCGACCTCGCCATTTTAAGCCAAGCGCTTCATCACGCCGAACATCCGCAGCGAGCAATCGACGCCGCGTACCGCATGCTCAAAGCAGGCGGACGCCTGATCGTACTCGACCTCGTGCAACACCAGTTCGAAGAAGCGCGCGAACTCTACGGCGACCGCTGGCTCGGGTTTCCCGAAGGCACCCTCGCCCGCATGCTCGAACGCGCCGGCTTCGATCAAATCGAAACGATCGTCGCCGACCGCGAACCCGCACCACCGCATTTCCAAACGCTGCTCGCCATCGGCGTGAAGTGACGCATCTCACGAGCGCCTAGGTCGGCGCGACATGCACCAGCGCATCAGGCCCATCGGCATCAGCGAAAACACCTGCGCCGCAATGGTCGTACGCAATCCGGGAAAGACCCGCGCGCGCCGTTTTTCCAACGCCTCAAAGGCCTCGGCGACCACCCGCTCCTTGGCGACATAAAACAACTCGCGCGAGGGCATGCCTTTTTCATTCTCCCCTCTCCTCGCCACCTCACCAAACCCAGTATGCACCGGCCCCGGACAAAGCGCGAGCACCTCGATGCCATGCTCCTTGAGCTCAATGCGCAGCGCTTCGGAAAAACTCGTCACACAAGCCTTGGTCGCCGCATACACCGCAAAATCCGGGATTGGCAAAATGCTCGCGAGCGAACTCACATTGATCACCGCCGCGCGCTCACGCCCGATCATCCCCGGCACCAAGGCGTGCGTGAGATGCACCAAAGCCTCGATGTTCACCCGCAGCATCGCCTGCAACTTTTCCCAATCAGCCGTGTGAAATTCACCGTAATCCCCAAGCCCCGCGTTGTTGACCAACAAGTCAGGCACCAAGGCCCGCTCCTTCAACTCCGCGAGCAACGCCGCACGCTGATCCCCACACGCAAGATCCGCCACCAACACGATGACCTCGCAGGAAAATTTCTGCCCAATGCGCTTTGCCAGATCCTCCAACATCTCACCGCGCCGCGCGACCAACACCAAGCGCCCCACGCGCGGTGCGAGCTGCAAAGCAAACTCCTCACCCAAGCCCGATGAGGCTCCGGTCACGACGACACACGAATATCGCTGCGGATTTTCCATGCCTCATACCTACGGCAAAACGCCCAACCCTACCAGCAACGATCCGCCTCAATATCCATCACGGGCCCGCGTGTGGATTGGGCATTGAAAACGGTTTTGAAAGCTGATACCCATGGCCCACGTCGCATATGCCCATCATGGAAGCGGAAACACTCATCGACCACGGCGCACCCGTACGGCAGTTCTCGGTCATGCTACCGAACCGTGCCGGCGCGCTCGCGGCGTTGGTGAAATTGCTCCGCGCCTCAGCCATTGAAGTGATCGGACTCAGCGTCCAGGACTCGCGCGATGCCACGGTCGCGCGCCTTGTGGTTTCGGATCCCGACACGACCGAGCAGTTGTTCATGGAAAAAGGCATCCCGCACACCAGCTGCGAACTGGTCGTGATCGCCATGCGCGAGTCCGGCCCCGGCCTGCTGCAATGCCTCGACACGCTGATGATCGCCGAAACGAACATCGACTTTGCCTACGCACTCATGCCCGGACCCAAAGGCCTCTCGATGCTCGCGATGCATGTCGAGGACTACGAGTTCGCCATCGCCATCCTCCACCAAAGCGGCTTCAAGCTGGTCTACCAAGAAGACCTGAGCCGTTGAGCTTTGTCAAAGCACGCCAAAGCGCTTCTCCAGCATACCGCGCCTGAAGGAGAAAATTCTCTTAAGCTTCGGCTTCACGAAAAGCACATGGCCGATCGAACCAAATGGCCCGAAGGGCAAGCCGTAGTGGACCTTGTCGCGCATCAGTACGCCACCGGGAATCGCCTCGAACTCATGCCGGTGATGCCAAAACTTGTAGGGCCCGAAGCGTTGCTCATCGATGAAAACGCGCCCCTGCTCGACGCACTTGATCTCAGTCACCCAGTTGAGCTTCACCCCCGGCGCGACGCCGATGCGATAGGTGATGATCTGACCCTCATACATTCGCTGTTCCGGTTCGCTGGTGATTTCAAATCCAAGCTCCGGTGGCGTGATGGCATTCAGGTTCGCGGGCGATGAGAAAAAATCCCATGCGGCTTCGAGGCTGATCGGTAGGCGTTGCTCTTGCTGCAGGGTGTGGATTTTCATGAAGGGAAATTTTTCCGAGCGCCGCTCACTTGCGCCCAAAATGTTTCAGAATCGCATTCACTAGGCCGGGGATGTCATGCGGGTTAGCTTCGAATGCCGGTGGCATGCCGTGCTTGCGCAAGGTCGAGCTGGTCACCGGACCGATGCTGCCCGCGACACAGCCCTCGGGCCAATCAAGACCGAGCGCAAAGAAATGATCCACGGTCGAGCCGGAGGTGAAAGTGATCAGATCCGCTCCCTCTTCCGCGAGCTTGGCCTTGGCTCCGGTCGGATCCTCGGTCTCGGGCACCGTGCGATAGGCAATGCATTCGTCAACAATCGCGCCCAAAGCGGTCAGACCCTCGCCCACGACTTCACG
This sequence comes from uncultured Luteolibacter sp., assembly GCA_964639755.1. Lineage (GTDB taxonomy): Bacteria > Verrucomicrobiota > Verrucomicrobiia > Verrucomicrobiales > Akkermansiaceae > Luteolibacter. The sequence goes on from CAZXHZ010000063.1 coordinate 4,051, forward strand.
CGACTCGGCGGCCTTGACCCA
>CAZXHZ010000064.1:0-4648 GCA_964639755.1 uncultured Luteolibacter sp.
TTTCATTCGACGGTTGCGAAGCCGCGGGCCTTTTGATTTTGCTCGATGAAAAAAATGTCGCCTGCTCGGCTGGGTCAGCGTGCATGACCGGCAGTCAGCGCCCTTCGCATGTGCAGCTTGCCATGGGCATTCCCGAGGCCCTGGCAAAGAGCAGCTTGCGATTCAGTTTTTCGAGGCTCAACACGATGGATGAAGCGCTCGCGGCAGGCGATGCGGTGATCGCCGCTGTCGAGCGTTTGCGCCGTGTGCAGGGTGATGGGGTTGGTCCTGTGGCGGTGTATTCACCGTGAAACGAGCGGTGTGCGGCATTTCCCGAGCGTGTTTGCCTTGCCCGGCGCGCGGCTTCGTGTTTCGCTCCGCGCCGTCATGAAAATCGTCGTCGCTTACTCGGGTGGTCTTGATACCTCGGTCCTGCTGCTTTGGCTCAAGGAGAAATACAATGCGGAGATCATCGCGTACTGCGCGGATGTCGGCCAAGGCGACGAGCTCGACGGGCTTGAGGCCAAAGCGCTCTCGACCGGTGCCTCGAAATGTTTCATCGGCGACCTCAAGGAGGACTTCGCCGCGAATTACATTTTCCCGATGATCCAAGCGAACGCGATTTACGAAGGTCGCTATCTTTTGGGTACCTCGATCGCACGCCCTTGCATCACCAAAGCGATGATGGATGTCGCGATCGCCGAAGGTGCCGATGCCATCGCGCACGGTGCGACGGGCAAAGGAAATGACCAGGTGCGCTTCGAGCTTTCTGCCGCAGCGCTCGCACCGAATGTGAAGTGCATCGCTCCCTGGCGCGACGCATCGTTCCGCGCGCAGTTTCCAGGTCGTTCCGAAATGATCGCCTACGCCGAGGCTCACAACATTCCGATCAAGGCCTCGATGAAGAAGCCGTACTCGATGGATCGCAACCTGCTGCACATTTCCTTCGAAGCGGGTGCGATGGAAGATCCGTGGTATGATGCGACGACTCCCGCTGACCGCGACATGTATGTGCTCTCGGTGTCGCCTGAGGATGCTCCGGATCGCCCCGAGTATGTGGAAATCCTTTTTGAAAAGGGCAATGCCATCGGCCTGCGTCATGAGAATCTCGATGCCATCATCGCCGAGCTTGGCGATGTGAAGGTGAACGGCCAGCGCGATGGCTATGCTTTGATGAGTCCCTACGGCGTGATGCGTGTGCTCAACCTGCTCGGTGGGCGCAATGGCATCGGCCGCGTCGACATCGTCGAGAACCGCTTCGTCGGCATGAAGTCCCGCGGCATTTACGAAACTCCCGGTGGCACGATCCTGCTCGCCGCGCACCGCGATCTCGAGACGCTCGTCGTTGATCGCGAGGCGATGCACATCCGCGACAGCCTCATCCCGAAATACGCGCAATTGGTGTACAATGGATTCTGGTTCGCGCCGGAGCGCGAGGCGATCCAGGCCCTGGTCACCGAGACGCAGAAAACCGTCAGCGGTGAGGTGCGCCTCAAGCTTTACAAAGGCAATGTGATGCAGGCCGGCCGACGCTCGCCGTTCAGCATGTATTCCGAAGCTGTGGCCACCATGGAAGGCGGCCAGGAGGAGGCCTACAACCAGGACGATGCCACCGGCTTCATCGCGCTAAACGCACTGCGCCTCAAGGCCAGTGCGCGTCAGGCGAAGTGAGGCGGAATTGTTTGCTTCGTCACTGCCGATGCGCAAGGCACAGCCAAACGAAAGCGAGACCAAGAGGCGAATGCTCGAAGTGGCCGCCGCATTGTTGGCGGAGCACGGCTTTGATCTGGTGTCGGTGCGCGATGTCACGCAGGCGGCGAAGGTGAATGTGGCAGCGGTGAATTATCATTTCGGCAGCCGCGAGGGTCTCATGGCACGCGTCATGAAAGAGGCACTGCGACATTTCAACGAAGAGCGACTGGCGCGGCTTGAGGGCTTGGAAAAACGCTTTGCGGGCAAGCCCGCGCCGTTGGAGGAGGTGCTTGATGCTTGGCTTAAGCCACTGGCTTCGGCGGCGTATCGCTCCAGCTGGCAACATTCGGTGATGGCTCCGCTGATAGGACGTGTTCTCACTATGTCGGCGGGTAATGTGCCGGCAGAAATTTCTCAAACGCATGCGGGCATCGATGATCGGGTAAGGCGATTATTGGGCAAAACACTTTCGCCGCTTTCCATGGGTGAAGTTTCATGGCGTATGCATGGATTGCTTGGTGCTTTGGCGCACACGCTGGTGTCGCCGCCGGTGTCGGGCTTGCTCGATTCCGCAGGCGTCGAGGCGATCATGGCGAGGTTTGTGAAGTTCGCCGCTGCCGCGATGAGAGAGGGTACGGAGTCTTTGCCGCAGTCAAAAAACAGTCCGCAAGCGACATTTGATTTTTGATCGCGAGCTACTTCACACACGCAGGCGCAAATCACGAGCACTCCATAGCAAGTTGGCTGCAGGGCTGGCATGGCCTCTCAGCTTGCGCGCGCCATTTTTTCGCCTCGGGCTGAAGCGTTCTCTTGCGCCGGCGAAGGCTTCGTTGACAAATACCTTGCTGCCAATCACCGCGCCGTCAGTGAAATATCGCACGCGACAGCGCAGCATCGTTGCCATGTCGAGGTCGGGCAGAACGGTGCCGTTTGCCTTCGCTTCCAAAGCTTCCTCAGTGTTCAGCTGCGGCCTAACCACACCTTTTTCGACAGTGGCATTTCCACTCTTGCGACCCAGGGCAAGCCCCATCGCGCGACGGTAAACACGCGAAATTTCCTTCCATTTTTCCGCTTCAAAACCCGCGCCTTGGTGACTCATGCATGCTCGCACCAAGCCCTCGCGCGCCTTCTTGCCATTACCTTTCGGCCCGCCGCCCACCGCCTCGCCGTAGCTGCTCCAGCGATACTCGGCTGGATCGGATACCATCCCGGCGCGAACCGGGTTGAGATCGATGTAGGCTGCCATCGTTCGTGCTGCGATGCCGCTTTCGACGATGACGCTTTTGTAGCGCTCTTCCCACAAAGTGCCGCTTCGGTTGTGGGTGCGGTTGAACCACCGCGTGAAGCGCTGCAGCACGGTTTTCATGAACTCGCTCAGGTCATGCATGCGGTAAGTGAAGCGGGCATGGATTTCGGCGACGAGTGCAGCGTTTCCCGCTTTGTGGGCATCGGACAACTCTTTCGCCACGATAGCGACGAAGGCTTCGGTCTGGATCGCCGAGAGACGTTTCAACAGCTCAGCATCGGAGATGCCCTCGGCAGGCATCGGTGGCACTTCGAGCAGGATGTGGATGTGGTTGGACATCAGGCAGTAGGAGAGGATTCGGCAGCCCGAGAACTTTTCCTGCATGCGCATGATCGCCCGAAAGCGCTCGCGCTCGGCAGGCTCAAAGACCATGCGCCGGTCCACCACGCGGCTGATGCAATGGTAAATCGCCGGCTTTTCCGCCGAATCCTTCCAAGGCGCCAACCACCGTTTGCTGCTCATGGTTCACCAATAACCACGACCAACCTAGACGGCAAGGATAAATCATACAATTTGTCTGGGAAATAGTAGAGACGTGGGTGGGTGATGGTGGCTGACGGTTGGTAGTCTATTAGACGGTTGGCATCGCGCTATACGGCACACGGGCGCTGGCGCTCATTCCTTTCAATGACACCTTTCCTTTTCACCTCACCTTGATGGAGTGAGCTTTTTGCGCAGGGCTGCGATGCACTCGGCCCAAAAGGCGGCTTCCATGGCTTCGTAGCGGATGATGTCTTCGCTCACTTGAGTGGTGAAAAGTATGTTGCTTGGCTCAGCGAGCAGTTCTTCGTAAAGCGCGGTGAGCACATAGCTTTGCACCTCGTCGCCTTGCTTGAGGATCGGCGTTGGATCCTCGCGGCGCGTCTCGGCTTCGAGCGCGTGCAGCACGACATCGATCGCCAGCGCATCGAGCTCGATGCCAAGCCGCGTTGCCGACACGCGATGATCCTCGATCAGTGCCAGCAGGCGTTTCACCACACGCGCGGTTTCGCCTTTGCGGTCTTCTATGTCTTGCGGTGGCTTGGTGGCGGGAATGTCAGGCAGGGAACTGCGCCCATCCAACTGCAGGGGCAAATCGACAGCGCCCGATTCTGAAATCAGGACACGGTGTTTTGGCAGCGGCGGAATGTTTTGAATGTTTTTGTTTTCAAAAGGCGCGGACATGAGGCTGCATGATTACCCCTTCACCCCCACTTCGGAAAGGGATCCGGAAAATTTTTCCAAGCTTCGACACCCTCGCGATACTCGTCATCCGTGAGCAAGGCATCATCGAGCATCGCTTCCAACGCCCTGCGATCCAAGCCCTGTCCAATCAGCACGATTTCCTGCCGTCGATCACCCCATGGTTCCCGCCAGCTGCGCTGAAGTGATGCCTGCGAGCCCGCATCCGATGGTCGCTCATCAGCCGGAATCGCAGCCCAAAACCGCCCGGCGCAACTGTTGCGCGCCACTGCACCGGCCTGCGACCAGAAGCCCGCAAAATCCGGCCTACTTGCCAGCCAGAACAGCCCTTTGGAGCGGATCACCCCCGGCCATTCCTCATGCACCAAGGCATGGAAACGCGCGGGATGAAATGGTCGCCGACGTTGGTAAATGAAATTTCCGATGCCATACTCCTCGGTCTCTGGCGTGTGATGCACGAGTGAATCAAGCCAGCCCGGAGTTTTTTCC
>CAZXHZ010000065.1:0-27219 GCA_964639755.1 uncultured Luteolibacter sp.
CTTTACTCGGAGTTCAAAAATTTCTTTCCGCACAACGCGGTGGAGTACTTCGTTTCCTACTTCGATTACTACCAACCCGAGGCCTACATTCCGCGCAGCGACACCTACATCGAAAAGGATTCGTCGATCAACGACGAGATCGAACGCCTGCGCCTCTCGACAATGGGCTCGCTGATCACCCGCCGCGACACGATCGTGGTCGCCTCAGTGTCCTGCATCTACGGTCTTGGCTCGCCCGAGGATTACGAAAACATGATGCTGCCGATCCGCACCGGACAAAAGCTCACCCGCGCGGAGTTTCTCGACTCGATCGTCGGCATGCTTTTCGAGCGCGATGATTTCAACTTCGGCCGAGGCCAGTTTCGCGTCCGTGGCGATGTGGTCGAGGTCCACCCGGCCTATCTCGAGGAAACCGCCATCCGCGTTGAGTTCTTCGACGACGAAGTCGAGCGCCTCACCAGCATCCACACCCTCACCGGCCGCACCATCGAACGCCTCGAGTCCCACACCTTTTTCCCCGCCAAACAATTCGTCACCCCCGGCGACAAAATGAAATCGGCAACGCGCGCGATCCGCGACGAACTCGAACAGCAAGTCGCCCAATTCGAAAAAGAAGGAAAGCTCCTCGAGGCCCAGCGCATCCGCATGCGGACGGAGTACGATTTGGAAATGATGGCGGAAATGGGCTTCTGCCAGGGGATCGAAAACTACTCGCGCCACCTCACAGGACGCGACCCCGGAGCCAAACCTCACACGCTGCTGGATTTCTTTCCCGATGATTTTCTCCTGCTCATCGACGAAAGCCACGCGACCATCCCGCAAATTGGTGGCATGTACGAAGGCGACAAAAGCCGCAAGACCGTCCTTGTCGAACACGGCTTCCGCCTGCCAAGCGCACTAGACAACCGACCACTCCGCTTCGAGGAGTTCATGCAATCGACCGGCCAAAGGGTCTATGTCTCCGCAACTCCAAGCCCCTTCGAAATCATCAACTCCCGCCCGGAAAATACTACCTACATCCCGGTGAAATCCGCCGACAAAGGCGCATCGCCCGTGCTGAAAAAAGTCCGCGCGAAACCGAGCGGCAACGACGAGCCGATCGAATCATTCAATCCCACCAAGGCCGGCACGCCACTCGTCGTCGAACAAATCATCCGCCCAACCGGCCTCATCGACCCGATCATCACGCTGCGCCCGCTCAAGGGGCAAATCGACGAAACCATCGAACTCTGCCGTCAACGCGTCGAACGCCACGAACGGGTCCTCATCACCACGCTCACCAAAAAAACCGCCGAGGACCTCAGTGAATACCTTGCCGGCACTGGACTCAAAGTCCGCTACATCCATGCCGACATCGACACGGTGGAGCGCGTCGAAATTCTCCGCCAACTCCGCGCTGCAGCGATCGATGTGCTAGTCGGCATCAACCTCCTGCGCGAAGGACTCGACCTGCCCGAGGTCTCGCTCGTTTGCATCCTCGATGCCGACAAGGAAGGCTTTCTGCGCAACGAAACGTCGCTCATCCAAACCGCCGGCCGCGCAGCCCGCCACCTCGCCGGCGAATGCGTGCTCTTCTGCGACAAGGTCACCGATTCGATCCAAGCCCTACTCGACACCACCGCATACCGCCGTAGCCGCCAGCAGGCTCACAACGAAGCCCACGGCATCACCCCACAAAGCGTGAAACGCGCGGTGCAGGAAAGTCTGCAGACCAACGAAGCCATCGACCCAATGACCAGCGGATCATTCGTTGCCGAAAGCGAACCGATCTACGACAAACATCGTACCATCGCCGAACTCGAGGAACAAATGCGCGCCGCATCGGCACGCCTCGAGTTTGAGCGAGCCGCCCACCTCCGCGACCAAATCGCCGCGCTGAAAGAACCCGCCGAAGGAAATTCGAGACCCATTAACAATATTCCGACCAAGTATCCCAGCGCCCGCAAATCCGCGAAACGACGAACCTCATCTTGACCTCGCGCTTTCATCCAACAAAGCTCGCACCCGTGTTCACCCTCAAGCCCGACCGCCCTTACTTCGAAGCTTGGCTTCGCAGAACCAAGCGTCAGTTCGCCGTAAGCGGTCGCCTCACCCAAACCGCGACCCTTCTCGCCGCCGAGGGTGATAGCACCGCCGAAGAGTGGTCCATCAGACTCCGCACCATGATGGATGGTCGTGAGATGCCGTCGATCGAAGTACTGACCCGCATCGATGCGCTGCTTTCAGGCCCTGCCAAATCCACATATGAGACGGAGTCGCAACTATCGCTTTTTTGATTTGCCAATCATCATCGCCGCAATTGACACGCTCACACGATGAAAAAAATTCGGCAGGCTTTTGCTGAGCTTTACAAGCAGTCCATGTCATGGATATGAATTTGCCGAAGAAATAATAAATTCTCCTCTCAAAATTTCCTGTTGAGTGCACAAATTACCGAACAAATCATCGATTACCAACTATCGCCTGGTTGCTCTCCTTATCTGCGTCAAATGGTTGCTAGTCATTGCAACCTCGTCAGTCTTGATCTACTCATTTCTCACCCACGAAAAGACGCTCACTCTTCTCGGACTTAAAATGGCAGCTGCTATCCTGCCGCTTATAGTGCTGCGCCTGCTCCTTGCCCCATCATGCAAATGCCCGCTTTGCCGTGTGCCGTTTTTATCCGGGAAAAACTGCTCCAAGAATTCCAAAGCCAAGACTCTTTTTGGCAGTTATCGTTTATTGGTTGCTCACGACATTCTTTTCAGGAACCGTTTTCGCTGCCCCTATTGCAACGAATCAACGGCGATGAAAAGTCGCCGCTAACTACGGCAAGATCACATCGACAGGATTGACAGCACCGCCTTGATGGTTTGTGGTCCACCTCATGCGCCTCGTCCAAATATCCTTGCCTGCACTCGGCGGCTTTGTGGCAGCGCTTTTTCTGACCATCTCCGCCCAAGCTGATACCACCATGATTGAAACACCATCCGATGTGAAAGCCGCCCCGGCCGACGCTCACAAAACCGCTTCGGGCCTGTGCTCGAAAATCCTCGAAAAAGGCAAAGGCAGCACCCATCCCGGCCCAACCGACACCGTAACAGTTCACTACTCAGGCTGGACCACCGATGGAAAACTTTTCGACAGTTCGGTGAAGCGCGGCCAGCCCACAAGCTTTCCACTCAATGGAGTGATCGCCGGTTGGACCGAAGGCCTCCAACTCATGGTCAAAGGCGAAAAACGCCGTTTCTGGATTCCGGCCAACCTCGCCTACGGCGAAAATCCCGGCGGCGGACGCCCCGGAGGATTGCTGGTGTTCGATGTCGAACTCCTCGGCATCAAGCCCGCGCCCAAGCCGCCCGTCACTCCCGATGATGTCGCAGCAGCACCCGCATCCGCCGAGAAAACCTCTACGGGCATCGCCTCACGCGTCCTCGAAAAAGGGAAAGGCAGCATCCACCCGAAAGCCACCGACCAAGTCGAAGTCCACTATTCCGGCTGGACGACCGACGGACAACTTTTCGACAGCTCAATCATGCGTGGGGAAACAGTCGTCTTCCCTCTCAACCGCGTGATCCCCGGTTGGACCGAAGGCGTACAGTTGATGGTCGAGGGCGAAAAGCGTCGACTTTGGATTCCCGCCAAGCTCGCCTACGGCGAAAATCCGCCACCAGGCGCCCCCGCCGGCACACTGGTCTTTGATGTGGAACTCATACGGATCGTGAAATGATCCGCGCCTGGCTCATCACCGCACTGTTTGCATTGGCACTCGCCCACACGGCCTGCGCCCCAAAGTCGCAGCCGCGCGGCGAAAACCAGCCAGCCCATATCCTCAACCAATCCACAAACACGATACCCCAAAAAAAACCGGTCCGCATGAACGGCCGCGGCGATCTTTCTTCGATCTCACTTGAGGAAATGTTCGCGCTTCAAGGCTCGGGCAACGCGCTGATCTTCGACGCACGACCCAGCTACCTGTTCCATCTCGGCCACATCCCCGGAGCCGAAAGCCTGCCAAAATCCGACTGCGAAAACACCATAGCCAAAATGGACGATCGACTCAAATCCGCCGTCGCCGCCGGCAAGACGATCGTTGTCTACTGCTCGGGCATCATGTGCCCCGACGCACGCACAGTCGCCACGCACATTTCCGGCTACGGCCACCCGGCAAAAATTTTCTCCGGCGGATACGAGTCTTGGAAAAAAGCCGGACTCTCCACCGAATAAACACCCCACACACCATGACCTCATTCAGAAATGTTACCGTCGACAGCAAGGCCAATGTCTACTTCGACGGCCGCGTCGTTTCCCATACCGTTCACTTCAGCGACGGATCACGCAAAACTCTCGGCCTGATCTATCCCGGCAAATTTCATTTCGGCACCGCCGCTCCCGAACGCATGGAGATCATCGCAGGCAGCTGTGAAGTTGTGCTCGATGGCACCGACAAGTCCCTGAACATCGACGCCGGCTCGTCGTTCGATGTCGATGGCAATAGCGGCTTTACGATCAATGTGCAGGACGGCATCTGCGAATACATCTGCTCGTTCATACAGGAATGATGCCTAACGCGCCGGCGTTGCTGAAACTCGTGGCCACGGCAAGCATCGTGACCTTCGCCACATCATGCAGCCTGCGTCTGCCAACGCAAAAAGTCGCAATCACCAAGACATCGGTGCGCTTCACCTCCGCGCCACCGCCATCACAAACCAGAGAGCCGGATGTGCTGGTATGGATGATCGCGGACAAATGGCACACCGGCATGGTATTTCCGTATGACTGGCTGATCGCCTCAGGCTTCGTACCGCCGGCGGGTTTCGGAAATCCGAAATATGTCACCATGAGCTGGGGCAACACTGATGCCTATTCACCCGAAGGTATCGGCTCAACATGGAATCTGCTACTCATCATTTGCACACCAACCCCGGCAGTCATGGAATTGATCCCCTCAAATTGGAATGTGGCCGAAGTTCTTCCACAACAACGCATTTGGCGAAAACTCACACCTCGTGAAAAAGGCCCTGCCCTCGCCGATTTCCTCAACAAATGCTCTGTCACCGATGCAAGTGGACAACCCAAGGTCGTCCGCCCCTCAAGCTGGGGCAGAGGTGTGCAACTCGAGTCGGCACATCATTATTTCATCCCCCGAGTCTGCAATGTTTGGACCGCCCAAGCTCTCGAAAGCATTGGTTGCGAATTGAATCCTTATTTGGGCCTGACCGCCAACGGCCTTGCCCGCCAAGCCGAAAAGTCACCCAACAACCTCGAACTGATCTGGCCGGGCAAGTGATGAAGCGCATAAAATCGCAAACACAGGCAACCAAAAGATCTCTTGTCCACATCGGTTGACTCCTCAACCCATCTCGGCTAATCATGCGGAACAATGATCCGCTTGCTATTGGGACTTTCCGCCGCCATCGCGATTCTCTGCACCAGCCAGACACATGCGCAACTGGCGGCATCTTTGCAAATCAGCAAAAAACAATACCTCGCCGGAGAGCCGGTCATCGCGATTGTCACTGTCACCAACCACGCAGGACGCGAATTGGTGTTCCAAAGCGATGGACGATTTCAGTGGCTTGATTTCTCCATCAAAGACAGCAACGGAAACACGGTGAACCCGAAAGGGCGTCAAATATTCGGCCCGATGAAAATTGGAGCCGGCCAAACACTCGCTCGCGAGGTGGATCTCACACAACATTTCCAGCTCACCGAGCCCGGTAATTTTTCTGCCGTAGCAATCATCCACCCACCCGGTGACACTAGCGAGGGCAACTCCACAAACCGAATCTTCTTCAGCCAATCTCCTGGCAGACCCTACTGGACGCAAAAAGTGGGAATACCCGGAAAGTCCGGCCAGACCCGCGAGTATCGGATCCTCAATTTCAGCGGGGATTCAAAATCACAAATCTACGCACAAATCATTGATGGGCGCACCGGAGTATCCGTTCGGACTTTTCTGCTAGGCGATGTTCTCATGCTACGCAAACCCAGCGCCACGATCGATCGCAACCAACGTCTGCATGTAATGTTTCTCACTACGCCAAGCATGTGGGCACATTACGAAATCGATACCGATGGTCGCGTGATCAACCGCCAAATTCACCAACGTGCCGACATCGGCGACCCCAAACTGCTCACCATGGGCGATGGCAGTGTCCGCGTCGGCAATTCAATTCCGTACGACATCAAGGCGGCTCAGGAGGAACGCAAAAAAACCCGCAAAGCCAGCGATCGACCGGCTGTGGCCTACTGATTCGCAACTCTCAAACGATTCAAAAAAGTCCGAATTCTTCGGCTAAACTTGAATAATCTTCTTTACAAAGGGCGGAATTGTTAATATTTCCTAACTATCCAACCCTAACACCACCCCATGATAACAATGCGCCGCCTCATTCTCCTCGCCATCTTGGCGAGTAGTCTTGGCAGCCTTTTTGCGCGAGATTTCCGCACCGTGGTGATTGATGCAGGACATGGTGGACACGATCTCGGAGGCCAATGGGGGCGAGTTTACGAAAAACATCTCGCCCTCGACACTGCCACCCGTCTCGAGAAACGCCTCAAAAGCATGGGATATCGCACGGTCATGACCCGCAGCGACGACTATTTCGTAACTCTTCCCCAGCGATGCCAAATCGCCAACCGCTACCGCGATGCGATCTTTGTGAGTGTTCATTTCAATTACACTTGGAAGCAAGATGTAAGCGGCCTCGAAACTTTTTACTTCAATAGCGAAGGGCAAAAAATAGCCAATCAGGTACAAAATCGACTCATCCGCTACACCCGCGCCATCGATCGCAAGGAAAAATTCGCCCGCTACTACGTGATCCGCAACACGAACATGCCCTCGATCCTCGTCGAAGGTGGCTTCGTCAGCAATGAAGCGGAGCGCAACCGTATGAAGTCAGCGCGCTTTCGCGAAGCACTCGCACGCGCCATCGCCGACGGTATCCAGCGCTACAATCGCGAGAGCTGACGTCACGCCCACCCTGCGGCGATTGTCGGGCATTTGAAACTGCAAGTTTGCGGATATTGTTGTAGGCTGAACTCATGCCCTCAGTCACGATTCGTGAAATGCGCGATGCCGAGGCCCACGCCATGGAGTCCGGCTTGAGTGAAGAAGAAATTCTCAACCTCGCCGGCACTTGCCTCGGCCATGCGATCGCAAGATTTTACTCCAAGCCCAGCTGCGCCATCGCCTACCTTGGAAAAGGCCACAACGCGGGCGACGCATTGGTCGCTCTCAAAGTTCTCCGTGATTCATACGGCTGGCAAATCTCGATAAGGGCGGCCCTCCCACTTGATCAATGCGCTCCGCTAACCCGAAAAAAATGGCGGGAACTCGGTGAAATAAATAATCCGAAGACCTTCTCCGATTTGCAGAATTGTCGGTATTCTCTTGTACTGATTGACGGATTGCTTGGCATCGGTGCCCAAGGTCCAATGCGTGAACCCCTGCTCGCTTTGGCCAAAGAAATGCGTTGGCTCCGGCAAAACGCAGGGGCACGCGTAGTCGCTGTCGACCTTCCATCAGGCATCGATGCCGATAACGGCACTGCCTCGCCCGGTACGGTCAATGCAGACCTGACTCTGATGATTGGGCTCGCAAAACGCGGTTTGCTGTTACCTCACGCCGCGAACCACACCGGCGCCCTTTCACTGGTTGATCTCGATTGCCTCAAGCATGCTAATCCATCCGACATGGAACTCATCTGCCCACAAACCATGGGCTTCGGAAAATCACCTCGACCCTTCGATTTCCACAAAGGCATGGCCGGGCGCGTTGCCATTTTCGCTGGCTCAACAAGCTACCCGGGTGCTGCGGCCCTTTCTGCCATCGGTGCACTTCGAGCGGGAGCGGGTCTTGTCACGCTTCATGCTCCTGAAAATGCGATTCCGCTGATCGCCCCGCATTGCCCGCCGGAAATCATCATACGCACATGCCACACGCCGCTCGAAATTCTCGACACCCGGTTCGATGCACTGGTGGTGGGCTGCGGCCTCTCCAGACCCGGCATAACCGTAGAGGAAGAACTTATCCATCTACTCTCCGAAATCAAGATCCCAACAGTCATCGATGCCGATGCTCTCAATATCATCGCCTCAACATCAAACACGGCTATTTTCAACCAAAACCATATCATCACGCCGCATCCCGCCGAATTCGCGAGACTTTTTCCCGACCTTGCCACGCTGCCGCGCGAACTCGCCGCTTCACTGTTCGTTCGTCAATCGAAGGCAACACTGCTTCTGAAAGGCTCTCGCACTCTTGTCGGGCAACATGATTACCCACTCTTGGCGAACTCCACTGGGACTCCAGGCATGGCCACCGGGGGACAGGGTGACCTGCTCTCAGGGGTTATCGGCGCGTTGCTCGCGAGCGGCCATTCGAACATCGATGCCGCCGCCCTCGGCGCCTGGCTTTGCGGTCGAGCCTCCGAAATTGCCATCAACTCTTACTCGGAATCGGAACATTCGCTTAGTCCGAGCGACACCGCCAATCATCTGGGGCAAGCCTTCAAAGACTGGCAATCCAGCCGGCGCTGAGAGTCCAATCAAAAAACCCAGTGACCCGATCAACAGGTCACTGGGTACAAAACAGAAATTCCAGGCCGGCAAATCAGTTGACCGCCACCGCTGAGGTACCTGTCTCACCGGTACGAATGCGGATGGCTTGCTCAACCGAAGACACAAATACTTTGCCATCGCCGATCTTGCCGGTATTCGCGCTCTTAACGATCACCGAGGCTACGTTTTCCGCCAAGGAATCATCCACAACGATCTCGATTTTTACCTTTGGCAGGAAATCGACGGTATACTCGGATCCGCGATAGATCTCGGTGTGACCCTTTTGGCGGCCAAAGCCTTTGACTTCGGTCACCGTCATACCCTGAACACCCACCTCAGCGAGTGCTTCCTTAACTTCTTCAAGCTTGAACGGTTTGATAATCGCTTCGATTTTTTTCATAGTTGGGTGGATTGGTGATTATTAGTAAGCACGAGGCGTGCCAATTTTTTGAAAACAATTTATTTTTCTGGCAAAACCCTAAACTCGAATAGCCGATGTGACGAGTGGAAAAAACCTCAATCACTGAAAAAACGCTAAAACGCGCCATACCCCGGCCAAGCCCCCCCACCCATTAATGTCGCTGGCGAAGCAAGTCGCGGATTTCGGCCAGCAGCTTTTCCTCGGCACTTGGTTCGACGGCGGTCTCTTCCTCGTGCTTTGCGGCCTGTTTTTCAGTCAGCGCCTTAGCCTTGTTGATCGCTTTGACGACCAAAAACATCACAAAAGCGACGATAACGAAGTTGATGCCGATGGTGACAAAATTGCCGTAAGCGAGCACCGCAGCCTGTTTCTTGGCCTCAGCCAGGCTGGTGGCCGTAACTCCGGAGGACAACGCGACAAATTTATTGCTGAAATCGACACCGCCGGAAATCCGCCCAACCAAAGGCATGATCAGGTCCTCGATGAACGAAGTGGATAGCTTGGTGAACGCGGCTCCCATGACAAAGGCCACGGCCATATCGACGAGATTGCCCTTAAGTGCAAATTCTTTGAATTCCTTAAACATATTGGCTGGATTTAGCGACACCACTTAAATCGAAATTGGCGCGTCAGGCCAAGATTTTTTTGACCCTACCATGTGAACCAAGCAGGTCAGAGTCTTCATTTTACATGAACCGCACTTGCATTGGGGTCCTACACCCTCCAGATTTCACGCCTCATCTTTCGTGACCAAAGGTAGATCTCCATTCGTCTTACTTACATGCCAGAGATTACTGAAAAAGAACTCGCCGCAACCGCCAAGCCTCTTTGGCTAAAAGCGATCTCCGCAATACAGGTTTCAAACCACAGCTACGCCATCACCCTCCTGCAAAGCGTGCTCGCCGATAACCCGGGCTTTGTCGAAGGACGCAAGCTTCTCCGCAACTGTGAAATAAATCTGACCGGCGGGATCAAAAAAAAATCAGGCTTGTTTGGATTGCAAACCGGCGGCATGGGCTTTCTTAAAATCCAAAATCAGGCGAAGAAGGATCCGGCAAGTGCGATCCCGCTGCTTGAAAAAGAGCTCGAAAAGGATCCCTTCAACGAAGCATTCAATGAATTGCTTTTTGATATTTGCGTCAAACTTGAGCTCCATCAAACGGCCGCTTTCGCATTGGAAACGGTTCGCGGCAGCAGCCCCGAAAATGCCAAGCTGCTCAAAAAACTGGCTGTTTTTTACACCTCGCGAGACATGCACGAGATGGCAGGCCAAGTCTACAACGACATCATCAAACACCATCCAACCGACGGCGAGGCGATCAAGGGCGCCAAAGATGCCACCGCCCGCGCCTCGATGCAGAAGCAACGATGGGACGAAAATGCCAATATGCGCGATCTCATGCGCGACACCGCCCAATTCGAAGAGCTCGAAAAATCTTCGCGCGCCGGACTTACCCGTGAACAACTCGAGGAACGCCGGGACAGGACGATTGAGAATTACAATAGCAACCCCAATAACCTTGCCACCGTCAAAGAGCTCGCCAACATCTACGAACAGCTCGAAGATTGGCACAATGCTCACACTTTCTACCAATGGGCATTCTCCCTTAGCACCGGTGATGTAGCCCTTGAGGCCAAAGCCTCAATTATGAAGGACAAGGCCATCGAGACAGACCTCAAAATGCTTGAAAGAGCGGTTGCGGCCGACCCCAACAACACTGAACTGCTTGCCGCACTCAAGGCCCGCCGTGCAGACCGCCTCGCGGAACAGGTGCATGAAGCGCGGCGCCGGGTCGACCAGAATCCCACCGATCCCCTACTGCGATATGAGCTGGGCAATGCGCTTTATAACTCTGGCGAACTCAGCGCTGCCATCCCGCATCTGCAACAGGCTACACGCAATCCTCACATCCGTACCAAGGTACTTCTGTTACTTGGCCGAACCTTCAAGGGTAAAGCAATGTTTGACTTGTCCATCAAACAACTTTCAGACGCGCTGGCCGATCTTCACGCGATGGATGGCACAAAAAAGGAAGTCCTATATGAAAAAGGACTTATCCACGAGGAAATGGGAGACAAATCCGCCGCATTGGATTGCTTCAAGCAAATCTACGAAGTGGATTACGGATACCGTGATGTCGCCAAACGCGTCGAGTCGTCTTATGCTTGATTGCCGATCGATTAGCGGGGCAGAAGCGTGATCCGATAACGGTTATAGCGGTCATTTGGTCGGAAAAGCCATCCTGGCCTTTGATCCAGAACTTCATATCCCGCGAGCATGAACTCCGGCAAAAACTGGTTGCTGTTCGGATCATATACTTCACGACCTGTGTAATTTCCGTAAATTTTGTATTCAAAATTATTGTCTTGGGCGTAACGGCTGCCGGGTTGCCCGTCCTCAGGAAATCGATCCGGCACCCGTTTTTTGGATTCGTTCATCATAACGAGCTTAGCCCGCCTCCAATCCTGCCTAGGCTCGCGCAGATATCCCCAAAAGCGGGTTTTTTCGACAAAATACCTCCTGCCATAATAAAAATTTCCGGTGGACTCGGATGCGATCTTTGCACTGCGCTGCTCCTCTGTCGGCCCACCCATGTTGCCCGCCCCACTTGAAAGCATGCCACATCGTGTCTGACTGAGCATCACCAGTAACAATAAAACCAATCTTGTGGAAATTTTCGTCATACCCGTGAGATTGAAAAACCTTCGCCGCTATGGCAAGTGCCGAGAAACGGCAATAAAATCACTCCAATGGGCCAGTGGTGCCGTCAAATGCATTTTCGGATATCAACCAATCCTCCGCCAAAACCCCGTTGATCTCATACTGCCGTGGTTCAGCTCCCTCGGTACGGGTCAGACGCAGAGTTGCCCGGCATGATTTTACGCTGATTTTGCTCCTCATGCTTAAGTTATCAATGATTTTTGAAATTGCTTCGGCTTGCGGCGAATTCTTCAAACAGTAACCGAATATAAACTGGTCGGAATCGGATCTTGCCAACGCAAAACACAGCCACTTCGATTCGTCAGCATAAGGGCCGTTGAAATAATTGTCAGGCCCAAGCGACACCCGCACCATACCCCCTGTGGCCTCCCCTTTCACAAAAAAATCCCATTCGGGCACACATTTTCCAACCATTGAATCGAAATCAATTTTCCACACTCCTTGCTCATTCGGAGTCATCATCAAAAGCGTGGATTCCATCTCGTTGTTTTTTTCCCTCCTTAGAAAAACACCGTCAATCTGGATGGAATTATTGTATATGCCGCCCATCCACGACATTTGACTTACAAGTCCATGAGTTGAATCCACTTTAGTTAGAAAGTCGAGCACCTCATGAGGCCCTCCCGAGCCCAAACGGAAACGATCCGCAACCTGTCCCTCGTCCCTAGCTGCAAGAGCTTTTTTAACTATCTCCAGGGCATCCTGCTCACTCGGCGACTGAAACTTCCATTCCAATTTTTTGGTTATCACTGGTGCCACTGTTTTTTCCACGACATTGGTCATGCCCTTCGTTCGTCTGTCGTAGAACGAAATTGCCAATATGATTACAAGAAAAGCAATAGTGATTGAAGAAAACAAAATGGTCCAGTATCGCATCATTTTGCGCTGGTGCCATCGCTTGCTTTTTTCACGGCGAGAGCTGGCCACTGACCTACGACTCGTACTCCCTCGTTTGAAAACATTACTCCGACTGATCCGTTCCAATCGACCAAGCTCCGGAGGGTCGCCCAACATCCTTCCGAAGCCCTTGGATGTCATGCTGCTGACACGAAAAATCTTACCCGGCTTCATCGCTGAGCTCATTTTAAACACAATAGTTCTTCAATCAAGCAAAGTGACATCGATTTTTCTCTCATTACCACTTGGCTTATCTGGTCAAGATGCGAATCCTATGGCGTGGCACGAATTTTGATTACCCTTGGTGATTCCGCAGGAATCGGCCCTGAAGTCATCGACCTTGCCCTTGCGTCGAATGATCTGCCAAGAGGGCATTCATTTGACATCATCGGCGATCGTAACGCGGGCATACCAGGAAAACCTGACCGGCAATCCTCGCGGGCAGCGATCGAGGCATTGGAAACAGCAGCCCAGGAACTCAAAATTGGCAAGGCCGCCGCTGTCGTTACCGGACCTGTCTGTAAACATCAGCTCAAAGCCGCAGGCTTCAAATTTTCCGGCCAAACCGAATTTTTTGCCGAGGCCTTCGGAGTAACTCGCTTTGGCATGTTGCTTACGGGAAAACATCTGACGATCGGCCTGGCCACCATTCACGAACCAATCAGCATGGTTTCGAGGAAGCTTACTATGGAATCCATTGTGGACATAGGCACGCTCACTGCGGAATTCCTCAAAAAACGCAAAATCGCAAACCCGCGAATTGCGGTCGCTGGACTCAATCCACACGCTGGAGAGAATGGAGAGTTTGGCAAAGAAGAGGAACAACTCATCACGCCCGCGATCCAAATGCTTAATTTGGAGAATATCGCGGAATTCATTGGACCATGTGTTCCCGATGCGGTTTTTCGCGATGCCACCAGCGGCGTTTACGACGCCGTGTTGGCCATGTACCATGACCAGGGATTGATACCGATAAAACTGCTCGATTTTGACAATGCGGTGAACGTCACACTCGGCCTTCCGATCATACGCACCAGCCCGGATCACGGTACCGCATTCGATATTGCTGGAAAAAAAATTGGCGATCCGTCATCCATGCTTTCAGCGATAAAGCTCGCCTGCGAACTTGCCGATTGAGGCATGGATATCAGAGGTCGAGAAAATTACCAATCAGACGCAGGCCGGCATCCTGACTTTTTTCGGGATGGAACTGGCAGGCAAGAACCGCTCCTGACTCGATGGCAGATGCGAATTTTTCGGCACCATATTCAGTACGCGACGCAATGATCGATTCATCCTCCGGTACAGGGAAATAAGAATGCACAAAATAAAAATATGGATCGTCACCAAGACCCTTCCAATTTTTCAGATCCGGTCTGACTGGCGATGCCGAATTCCAGCCCATATGGGGGATTTTGATGTCAGAACCGCCCGTAAAACGCCTGACGCAACCACGAAACAAACCAAGGCCCGCAACACCAGGGCTTTCTTCGCTGGATTCAAAAAGAATCTGGTAGCCAAGACAAATTCCAAGGTAAGGCCGACCTGCTGAAACCCAGTTTCGTATCAGGTTCGTCAGCCCCCGATCTTCCAACTGTCTCATGCAATCACCAAAGCAGCCAACGCCAGGCAACAGCATGTGAGTCGCGCCATCAATCTGGTTTTCAGAGGCCACGATCAGATACTCAACTCCAAGCGCGGCCAATGCGTTTGCCACACTGCGCAAATTGCCCGCACCATAATCGATCAGAGCAACTTTCACAGTGCTTCCTTGGTGCTTGGAACGCCTTTGACCCGCGGATCAATTTCACAGGCTTCGCGCAAGGCGCGAGCCAAACCCTTGAATACCGCCTCGGCGATGTGATGCCCGTCCCTTCCATAGAGCAACTCGACATGGATGTTCGCCCTCAGATTGGATGCCATCGCGCGGCAAAACTCCTCAACCAGGGAAAAGGGCATGTTCGGCGCGTCAGGCGTGCCGGAGGGGGCACGGAATTCAAGGTGTGGACGGTTGCTGAGATCGACAACCACACGGACCAATGTTTCATCCATTGGCAGATAAGCGCAACCATAACGCCGTATGCCTTCTTTGGTTCCTAACGCTTCACGAATCGAATCACCAATCACAATGCCGGTGTCCTCAACAGTGTGATGAATATCAACTTCGATGTCGCCGATAGTATTGAGATCGATGTCAAAAAGGCCATGCTTTGAAAACAATGTCAGCATGTGATCGAAAAAAGGCACTCCGGTGTCGATCGTCGAGCGACCGGATCCATCGATATGGATTGTGAGTTCAATCTGGGTTTCAGTAGTCTTTCGACTGCGCTTTACACTTCGCGATGACGGCATAATAGGGCGGAGTTGGAACTGATTTTATCGTTATTTCACTTGGTGTTTGCCTCTGCTTGAAGAAGAGCAATGTAACGCTCAGGAAGCATCGCGTTTTTCACCATTTCGATGGCAGAGGCAATGGACGGGCTGTTTTTATCTGCAGAGCGAATCAATCGCAAGGCATCACGAAAAATCCTTCCCCCATCCGGCACCTTTTGTGCTGAAAGGGCGGCCAGTCGCGCCTCCTCCTGCTTGGCAAACGTCAGATACTCCTCCATCGATGCCTTTGAATTAAAATCCACGGTCAGCCAGCCAATTTTTGCCGCTTTTTCTGATTTGATGATTGCGGCAAGATCAGCATCTTCTTCACGAATCGCTTGCTCTGCATCGCGACGTGAAACAGCCGACATCCTTTGCAACCCCATTTCTTTCTCTTTAAGACGTGAATCCAAAGTGGCCAACATCTGATCAACATCAGAAGCTGATGCAAGAATAACCTGCCGAATTCGCGGCAACATGTTGCGATAAACTTCACTCTTACTGTAGTCCTTTTCAAACTGAACGAATGCTCGCAACGCCGATGTGTAGGCCCCCGCAGCAATCAGCCTCTCGATGCGAACTGATGAAACCCTCGCATCCATGTCGTAGGCATCCAACTTGAAATCCTCGGCAGCCACCATTTTTCCGTACATCTTCACGCTTCCACTAAGAACCTCGTTTGCCTCTTGTTTCAAAGTAGCAAGTATGACCCGGGCCTGACTGGCTTGCTCCGCTATCGGCGAGTTGTTGAGAAATTTTTCCACCTCAGAAATCCTGCGGTCGTATTCCTGCGCGCTGAGCAAATCAGGAGCAGGCGTGAACTTCGATATCTTGGCAAAATCTCCCGAAGCGGCAGCCGTGCGCTTGATTGTGGCTATCTCGTCTTTGGGAATGATCCGCTCATCTTTGATTCCCTGTGAGAAATTAACCTCCACCCGATAACCTGCGGCATCCTCACCCAGTAAAATTCCCTCAATTTGACCTCCTGTTTTCAAGACGAAAACATCAGCTGCTGCAATCCCAAGACTCACCAACCAAATGCAGGTAAAAACAAAATTAAAAAGAGACGACATTATTTCCGGGAGAAAATAAAAATGCAAATTTATTGACCGTCAATTGGTAAAACAGCCAGACGCAATTCTTCAGGGGTTCGGACGACACGCTCCGTGCCATCTGCCAAAACAATTCTAACCGAATTCGATGGCACTTCTTCGTCATTTTTTTCAAAACGCCTGTGCATTACGCGAAGAGGTAATCGTTGGACAGCGTGGGCAAGTTCATCGGGCAGCTTGCGATCGCAAATCACACTTACTTTGAAATGGCGTGAGATCATCGCAAGGACCAAGTCCGTATGCAGCAGTGGCCGTTCCATCGCATAAGTTGGCAGCGGCGCCAGCAATCCGCTGAAACTTGCCACCAGAGAACGATTAAGACCGGATATGCGGCTTTCCGCCAAAGACATCAGGCCGCATGTGGAATCATCAAACAGCATCGTGAGGTCGGTCACGGGCAAATCGATCAATTTGCCTTCATCGGGACATTCCTTGAGAAAACCTTTGCCGGTAAATAGCTCAGTGGAGGTAGTGGCAAGATCTTCCGACCAAATGTACCAGCTCTCGTCCAGTGTAATTGCCGCCACATCAAGCACGGCCAACAACCCGAGCGCATAAAGAAAGGCCCGACCTTCGCCAATCGATGGCGTTGCATCCCTGTCAAACAGGCGTAGCTTGGGTCCCACACTGAAAGCTTCTCTCGAGCGCTTCAAAAGCGCCACCGCCTTGTCACGATAGGCTTTTTCTCCAGTTACGGTATACATGGCTGCGTATGCGGAAACCATTCGGAATGTCGCGCCCGCATGCGGACAATCATCCCTTTTGGCGCCATTCATTCGAGCCTCTCGAATTGTCAACAATTTGGCCTTTGCAGTTTCGTATCTTGGTCGAAATTTTTCAACATCAAGCGATTTGCCGGCAGCGATTTCCTCAACCGTTGCATTCATTCCCAATGTATTGTTGCGAAAACAAATTTTGTCCGGGTCGTCCTCAGGCAACAAGTTGCCGATACCATTCATGCCGGTTGCCTTGATCCACCATGCGGAATCTTCGGCGCCGAGTGCTTCTTTCACTTCCTCAACGGTCCACATCCATTTTTGCTGATCGATCGGAGCCGCTAGTCCGAACGCAAAGAGCCCATCCCTTGTCATGAACGATTTTTCAGCGAACTCGATTATTTCCACTGCCTTGTTCAAGGCCCTTCGGTCACCGCTGGTCCTGTAAGCCTCGATCAAGGCCACAACACCTTTCGCCTGACTCGGGCAATCACGAGTAAACCTCGGCAGCCCCCATGAGATTCGGGATTTGGCGCAGTAAAGCCCACCGTCGAGTGGGTCAAACATCGCACTTGGCAGCAAATCATCGAGCAAATTGCTGGTCACTCTAGCACACTTCCGACGCAAATCCGCTGGCAATCCAGGCTGACGGGCTGCGGTCGCGAACAACTCAAGGGAGCTGGAAGGAAAAACGCCGCCCGCCTCGTCAAGGCTTCCGGACATCGGATCATAAAGCGAAACTACCTGGCGAATGCAGCCCAGAGTATCCCAATCCGGCCGCGGGCTGCTGGCATTTTTGATTCTGCGCTCACTCATACGAGCACGCCGATCCGCATTATCAAGAGCACTGTTCTTAAGCACGTAATCTCTCGAGCCCTGCCACATCTGAGAAATCATCTCGTGAGATTTGATAAAAACATCCGAGGCGCTTTCAATGCCTCTTGCCGAAACAGGAATCCACCCAACAGGGTTGCGGTCGTGGCTCATCCACATGAACAACGGCAAGTGTACCGGTTTCTTGATTTCCTGACAGAGATCCGCAGAAAGTATGCCTATCTCGCGACTTGCGTCGGCATCGATCAGTACCGGAACATAAGAGTCATTGATCAAAGAAACAATCGCAGCATTACCGGCCAAAGATTTCAGCACCTGTATGAACTCGGTTTGCTGAGGGGTTGCTACAAAGCAAAAAAGTAGCCTTCCCGATTTTTTTGCAAGCTCTACTGTTTCTTTCGACCATGGTTGCCAGTTGACCGGCGATGCTGCTTGGCCTTGGTAAATGGCACCGGGCATGGAACCCAGCCTGTTGCGCTGAAGTTCGGGAAGCGATCTGACATTGATCGCCTGGGGCGCGTCATCATATTGGGACCCACGACGACAAGAGCTCGTCCCAACAAACAATGCAGACGACAACACCAAACAGCAGCCGATGAGCGTGAATTTATTTGTCTGCATGTTATTGTATGCGGAAACCGACGGCCAAAAATTGGCGTTTACTAGTACAAGATGAAGAAAAGACTTCCGATGTGGCAAGCCAAAGCTATCCTGGGTCAGGAAAAATTAATACTCGCGTGATCAGTATTGCAGTAACCAGCCAAAAGGGCGGAGTGGGTAAAACCACCGTCTCAATCAACCTCGCATATGCCTTCGCTCTTACGGGCGTAAAAACCCTTCTCATTGACGCGGACCCTCAAGGTTCGGTGGGACTTTCGCTTACCCGTCAGTCCAGACTGTTGCCCGGCTTTTACGACTATCTCGCCGATCCCGGGCTTGCACTGGACCGATTGATTATCCCCACGCGATTAGACTCATTCTCACTTCTCGCCAGCGGCCAGGCCGGTGATTATGATATGGGAGGCAGCAGTGGCGCCCACCTCGCACGCGTTCGCACTTTTCTTCATCAAATTTCCCAACGCGGTTTCGATCTTTGCCTCATCGACACGGCTGCAGGACTCTTCGGGGTCTCCGGCGACATCATCGCCAGCAGCGATGCGGTGCTCATACCTCAACAAGCGGAACCCTTGGGTCTGCGTTCAGTACCCAAACTTCTCGACGGTCTCGGCAAATTGAGGGTAATGAATCCGCGCCTGCAGGTTCTTGGAGTCCTCTTGACCATGGTACAAAATGATCTCG
This sequence comes from uncultured Luteolibacter sp., assembly GCA_964639755.1. Lineage (GTDB taxonomy): Bacteria > Verrucomicrobiota > Verrucomicrobiia > Verrucomicrobiales > Akkermansiaceae > Luteolibacter. The sequence goes on from CAZXHZ010000065.1 coordinate 18,922, forward strand.
AAGACAGCACCGAAGCTGCAAGCGCGCTCCGCCAACTTTTGCCAAGTGAATTAGTATTTCAAAGCCAAGTTCCGCGCGACGGCACCTTCATCCGTGCGAGCGCGCGCGGACTTCCTGCCGGAGTCATGGAAAACGGTGCCGGAATCCGCAAAATTTTCGATGATATCCGCACGGAAATTATCAACAAAACCAACTCTCAAACTCTCAATCCACGCCACTCATGAACCCAATAGAAACATGGGTAGATCCTGATGAAATCAAGCGACTCACCGAGCGCCTGATGCAACCCAGTCGCCAAACTCAATCAACCGCACAAGAATCAGGTTTCAACGATTCGTTCGTCGGCTTTGTAAAATCCGACACTGTCGATAGCCCGTCGGATTTCATATCCATTTCCTCAACTCCCCCACTCCAGGCCGAAACACCCCGCATCGAAGCGGGCGCCTCAGGCAAATCATTGGATGAATCGATGGATATGAGCAAATTCGCGAAATGGCTGCACGAAAATTGCGACGCCTCAAATGTTTTTTCCATCAATCAGGACGGCAAGACCATCTACGACGAAGATGCTTCCCATCTGCACTTTGCTGCTCAAGGAATGGCCATCAACTGGAAAAATCGCGACAACATGAAACCTGTGCGCATTGCGATACACTCCGGCATGATCCTTGAGTTGGTACCCTTGATCCATCCGCAAGGCAAAATGATTTTGGGAATCATCGTTCCAAGCCCAATCCCCCCATCCATGCTCGCAACGATTTACGAAATGGCGGCAAAATTGTAGCAGGAGAAGCTATTGTGTTATTTCGCCGATCGCAGGCGGGATCAATAGCGACAAGGCGGCCTGTATCCGTAAGGACGGTAGCCGTAGGGCCTATGATATGGCCTATGATACGACCCATGATAGTGGTGATGTGAATGATTTTGATCATTCGCCAACGCGTACCCCAAGACTCCTGCCGCTGCGATACCCACCGCCGCCGCGCCAGGGTCGACCGATTGCACGGGTCTGCCATAAGCATCATAGGTAGTCATGCAGCCAATCCCGCCAAACGCGCACATGGCGGCGACCAATGCAAAGGTGGATATTTTGCGGAAGTGCAGATTTTTCATGACGACATGATGACAAAAACCCACAACCAACCGTATGGCAAATGGAATTTTCAGAAGCTTAGCGGGCAGACTTGATCACATCATCTTTGGTCATGCCCAACTCCTTCATCACCACCCCCCCCGGAGCGCTGATGCCGAAGCGGTCGATGCCAAGCACCTTGCCAGCGCTACCGACATACTTCCACCAAAGCGCGCTCACACCGGCCTCGATCGCGATTCGTTTGGCGCAGGCCTGCGGTAAAACGCTTTCGCGATACTCGTCGCTTTGGCGGTCAAAAAGTTCAAAACAAGGAATCGAAACCACTCGAACCCCAGCACCCAGCTCTTCAGCTGCAGCCATCGCGTGCTGCAACTCCGAGCCGCAGGAAATCAAAATGGTCTCCAGCTTGCCGCTTTCCTTCTTGGCCACATAACCACCGCGCAGCACTCCATCGCGGCGCTCATCAACCGCGAGTTCGTTCATCAACGGCACAGCCTGGCGCGTCAGAATCAATGCTGTTGGTCCATCGGTACGCGACATCGCCGCCACAAAAGCACCGGCGGTCTCCTCGGCATCGGCCGGGCGGATGACATCGAGGTTTGGAATGACCCGCAATCCACTCACAGTTTCCACGGGTTGGTGAGTCGGCCCATCTTCGCCAACTCCAATCGAATCGTGTGTGAAAATGTATGTCACTGGCAGACCCGCAAGAGCCGCAAGACGGATCGATCCACGAAGATAATCGGCAAATACAAGGAAAGTCGCTCCACTAACACGGAACAAGCCATCATAGGCAATGCCATTGCAAATCGCACCCATTGCATGCTCGCGAATGCCAAACCAAATGTTGCGACCCAATGGCTCTTTGGATGAAAAATCTCCGCCGTGCTTGATGTAGTTTTTGGTCGAGCCAAAAAGATCGGCGCTGCCGGTGATCACCTGCGGCATCGCCTTGGCCACAGCATTGAGCACAGTGCTGCCGGCCGAGCGCGTGGCGTCTTTGTAGTCCGCAGCGAAGGCCGGAATTTTCGAACTCAAATCCGTGGGCACCGCAAGCGCCAGCGAATCGCTCAACTCGGCGGCCAGCGTCGGATTCTCTGCCGCCCATGCCTCATACACCGATTGCCAAGCATCAAACTCGCCCTCGAGCGCTTTCTTACGAGCGGCAAAAAACGCTTCAGTCTCCGCGGAAACATAAAAATGCTCGTCAGCTGGCAAACCGAGCCCCGCGCGTGCCGACTCAATGAATTTTGCACCACCTTCACCATGCCCCTTGGCCGTGCCAGCTACTTCGGGAATTCCCTTGCCGATCACGGTCTTGGCAATGATGACCTTCGGACGACCATTGTCATCGACTTTGGCCTTGGCGACCGCTGCGGCAATCGCCGTCATGTCGTGACCATCGATGGTCACCGCATCCCAATTTTGTGACTTGAAGTACGCCTCGGCATTTTCACTCTGCGTAACATTAGCCATCGCATCGAGCGTCACATCGTTGGAATCGTAAATGAGCACGAGATTGTCCAAGCCGTTGTGACCCGCAAAGGCGATCGCTTCCTTGGCCACACCTTCTTGAAGGCATCCATCACCCATCAACGCAATGACATGATGATCAAAAATCACATGCTTGGTGGTATTGAAACGCGCCGCAGCACGCTTGCCGGAAAGCGCATAGCCAACGGCATTACCCACGCCTTGTCCAAGCGGACCGGTGGTTGCCTCGACACCCGGGGTCTCACGAAACTCAGGATGCCCCGGCGTCACGGAATGCAACTGGCGGAAATTTTTCAGATCATTGCGCGAAACACCATAGCCGGAAAGATGCAGCCAACCGTAAAGGAACATCGAGCCGTGACCTGCCGAAAGAATGAAGCGGTCGCGGTTGAGCCATTTCGGAGCATTGGGGCAATGGCGCAAGGACTCACCAAAAAGCACCGCGCCAATTTCCGCACAACCGAGCGGCAGACCGAGGTGACCGGAATTGCAGGCATGCACAGCGTCCATGGAAAGTCCACGAGCTTCATTGGCGGCTTTAGCGAGAATGGTAGTGTTCATGATATGGCAAATTGGTGCGCCCGCATTAGGGCGGACCAACCCTAGTTTCCCGCCCATGCATGACAAGCCGAGATTGACTCCGAGTAAAATCGATTGGGTGTACGAAAAATAACAGGTACTCAGCAACAAGGCCGAGAAAATCAAAATTGAATGGAAAATTTCCTTGCCAAAATTACCCCTTCGGCTTTTCCTTCCCGCCCGCACCGCGAACAACGACCCGTTCGTCTATCGGTTAGGACTCCAGATTTTCATTCTGGCAAGAAGGGTTCGATTCCCTTACGGGTCGCCATCACGCTTAGCCTCCGCCCCAAGCGGGGGCTTTTTGTTTTAATAAGACCGTGACCGCACACCAAAAAGCCGAAGCCCTACGCGACCGTAAAGGCAAACTGCCTATCGCTGCGCTCACAGCCTACGACTACCCAACCGCACGGCTGCTCGATGAAGCGGGCGTCGATGTTCTTCTCGTTGGAGACTCGCTCGGGATGGTCGTACTCGGCTTTCCCGACACGACCCATGTCACGCTCGATCACATGCTGCATCATGTTTCGGCAGTCGCTCGCGCCAAGCCCAAGGCTATCATCATTGGCGACTTGCCGATCCATACCTACGATACGCCAGCGATGGCGATCGACACGGCGCGGCAACTCATCGCTGCCGGTGCCGAAGCGGTGAAACTCGAAGGCGGGATCCGCCAAGCGGAAAAAGTCCGCGCCATCACCACCGCCGGCATCCCGGTCGTCGGTCACATTGGCATGCTTCCCCAACGCGTAATCGAAGAAGGCGGCTATCACAAAAAAGGCAAAACCCCCGAGCAATCGAATGCCCTGCGCGAAGGCGCCCAAGCACTGATCGATGCCGGTGTGTTTGCGATCGTCTTGGAATCGGTCATCCCGACCACCGCCCGCGAGCTCACCGCATCACTCTCCGTTCCCACCATCGGCATCGGCTGCGGCGGTCACACCTGCGATGGAGAAATCGCGGTGATCACCGATGTGCTCGGCTCCTTTCCCTGGTTTGTGCCACCCTTCGCCAAGCACGAGGCAGATCTCGCCAAAAGCATCCGCCACGCCGCCAGCCATTACATCGCACGCGTGCAAAAGCGCTAAGCCCTCCCGTGCTGCTCTACCTTCACATTCCGTTCTGCCACCGGATCTGCCCCTACTGCTCGTTTTACAAACACACGCCGGGCCCATCTTCTGCCGGTGATTTCATCAACGCGCTCAGCCGCGAGACAAAGTACCGCATCGCGCAAACGAACAAAGCTCCACGCACGATCTACCTCGGCGGCGGCACGCCTAGCATGCTTTCGCCCTCGCACCTCACGCAGCTATTTGCAGCACTGCAGGAAAGCATCGATTTCTCGAAACTCGACGAAGTCACCCTGGAAGCCAACCCCGCCACCTTCGACGCAAAAAAAGCCACACTGTTTCGCGAACTCGGCGTCACCCGCGTCTCGCTCGGCATCCAATCATTCGCGCCTCATGTTCTCGCAACCCTCGGCCGCGAACACTCGCCCGACGATGCCGCACGCTCGGTCGAACTCCTTCACGCAGCAGGCATCCCGCACATCAACATCGACCTGATGTTCTCCATCCCTGGGCAATCCAAATCCGATTGGGAATCGACCCTCACCCGCGCCATCAAACTCAAGCCCCACCACATCTCTGCTTACAACCTCACTTACGAAGAGGACACGGCATTTTTCGAATCCTTGCAACGCGGCGAAATGCGCGAAAACGAAGACATCGACGCGAAACATTTCCACCTCGCGCACGACATTCTTACCAGCGCAGGATTCGATCATTACGAAACCTCAAACTACGCCCAAGCCGGGCATCAGTCATCCCACAACCTCGGTTATTGGCAAGGCGAAGACTACCTCGGCCTCGGCCCCTCGGCGGTCACCACCATCGGCCACACCCGCTCGAAAAACATCGCCGACACCGCCCGCTACATCGATCAAGTCAACACACTCGGACACGCCTTCGGCGAAGCGGAACACCTCGACCCCGAATCGCGCCGCATCGAACGCATCGCTCTCGGCCTGCGTACCAGCATGGGAATCCCGATGAGTCTACTCGACCCCACCGCCCGCTCACGCGCCACTACCCTCGCCACCGAAGGCCTCGCCCACATCGACCACGACATTCTTACGCTCGTCGGACGCGGTCGCGCGCTCGTCGACCCCATCGCAGCAGAGCTGATCTGATGAATTTCCCATCGTAACTGGATCCTCCTGATCCAGGACCTCCTTAATGCCTTGCGTCTCACCCACCCATGGCCCCTCCAAACCGCTCACTGCTCACTCACCGCACTGCCATTGACCACGGTATCGGGCGGATGCAGCAGCACCTTGTCGCCAAGCGCAAGACCCGAAAGAATTTGCGAAAACCGCCCGTCGGAATGCCCGACCTGCACAGGCGTCAAACGCGCCTGGCCATCGCGCATCACAAAAATTTTCCACTGGTTTCCCTCACGAAACAAAGCGCCTGCCGGCGAAACCAACACATCGTCAGCATGCCACACCGCCACGCGCACCTCGACGCGAAAGCGGTCACCCAAGGCCTTGGCCTTGCCATACGCAGATTGCAGATCGATCAACACAATCACCCGCTGCTCTTCGACGCCTAGGGCCGAGACCTTGGTGAATGCCGCCGGTTCGACTCTACGCACCCTGCCCTTCAAGGCATCCGCCCCACCCCACTGCTCGATCAGCACCTCGTCGCCCGCTTCAATTGTCACCGCATCGCGCGACAAAATTTCCGCCTCGATTTCAATGTCCGCCGGGTCGCCCACTTCAATGATCGGCTGACCCGGATTCATCATTGTTTCGCTCTCCTGCATCACGGTCAACACCTTGCCGGTGACCGGTGATTTGATCTCCACCACGGGATCTGTCGCGCCGCTCGCCGGTTGTTCGAGCACCGCCAATGCCTGCGCGAGTTCATGGTCGATGACTTGCAAGGCAAACTCCGCCGCCCGCAACTCCGCCGCTTTCGCCGTGGCTTCGGCTTCGACGCGATCCAAATCCAAAGCCGAAACCGCGCCGCGCTCCTTGACCGCAAACGCGCGATCACGCTCGACCGCCGCAAGATCCGCCGCAATTTTAAGCGCCGCCTGGGACTCGACCGCGCGCTTGCGGTTGGCCTTGTGCATCGACACAGCCTCCTGTGCCTGCAAGCGCGCCCGCGGATCGATCAGCGGCGCGGTCTGCGGCACGATGCGCGTAATGACGGTTTCATTGGCCTTCACTTCGTCACCAGGTCTCATCACCACCCTTTGCATCATTCCACCCACCGGTGCTGACACGACATAGCGGTTGCGAATGCGCGTCTTGCCCTCTTCAGAAACGCGCACGGTCAAAGGCGCGCGCGCGATCACACCGGTTTCAACGATCACCGGCTTAGGCCACAGACCCCATACGACCAGCGACACCAGCAACGCGAGCACCAACCAAGGCAAGGATCGACGCAGCAAATGCCGGCTGCCTTGAGTGGGGCCCAACGCCCATGGAGCAGCAGATTTTGCTTCTGATGATGAAGGGGATGACATGTCGGCTTGGCAGTGAGGATGGACAATCAGTCGCGGGCTTTCAAGACACCTACGAGATCAAGTTTGGAAAGCATGCGGCTGACCAGCGCAAATGACGAAATTGCCGCAATCAGCACCACCATCACCGCGATGGCATACGAGGCGGGACTGATGAGAATAGGCAGCCTCACCGTCTCGGTGCTGAAGGATTTCATGATCAAAAGCGCGAGTCCTCGGCCAAACATCAAGCCGATCGGCAAAGCGATGCACACCAACAATGCCAGCTCGCCGACCAACACGCCGCGCACTTCCGCAAGGCAAAATCCCACCACCCGCAGCGTCGCCAGTTCACGACTTCGCTCGGAAAGCGCAATGCGCGAGCTGTTGTACACCACGCCAAAGGCCACGATTGTCGCCAACACAAAGTACAACTTGCGGATAATACCAATGCTCTGGCCGGTCGTTTCGCGAAACGCCGCAAGCTGATCGCGTTTCACCATCACCACCGCCGCCTGCGGCGTGTCCTTGAGCTCGCGCATGAAATCATCCCACCTCGCATGATCGAGCGCCATGTACGCGCCATTGACCGTATCACCTTCCTTGAGCATGCGCCTCAAGGCACCGATGTCCATGTACGCCGCCACACCCGCATAATCGGTCACCAAACCCCGCACCGGCACATCGACAAATGGCCGCGTGCCCTCGAGCACCTCGACGCGCAATTCATCCCCCACCCGCACACCAAGCACCTCGGCAAGTTTTTCCGACATCACCATGCCCTCCGCCGGCAACACGATCGGCTGATCATTGCCATTGAGCAAACGGTTCAGATCCGCGCCGGCCGGGATCCCGGTGATCGCAAGTTTCCTCTGTCGATGACCATACTTCAGCCGCGCCGCCACACTGCGGATCGGTTCAGCACGAATCACTCCGGGCAAATGTTCGAGATCATGCAAGCCGCGCTTCGATGTCGGATCACTCAAAAAGACCGCGACATCCTGCCGCTGCTGGCTGTTCCATTGAAAGGTAAGCAAATAATCAATGCTGTCGCTCATCGCCCCCGGCAGCACCATCAATCCCGTCGCAAGCGAAAGCCCGCAACAAGTGAAAACCGCCTGCCACGGACGGCGTTCAATGTTGCGCGAGGCCATGCGAAAGGCCGGACTAAAAAATCGCGTCAGCCCCATGCGCTCGAAGAGCGATGGCTTGAAGTCCGTCGGCGGTTCAGGCCGCATCGCTTCGGCCGGTGGCAACTTCACCGCCTGCCATACAACCGTCAGCACGCCCAACACCGAGGCCCCCATGCTCACTGCCAGCGACAGGCCCAAAGCCGAGCGATCCAAGCGAAATGACAATTCGGGAAATTTGAAAAACAGAGTGTAAAGCCCCACCAAGTGCTCGCCCAAAACCCTTCCAGCGATACCGCCAATCAAGATCCCAAGCACACCGATCACCAATACGAACTTGAGGTAATGCACACCGACCTGACGCGATGAATAACCCAACGCCTTGAGTTGTGCGATTTGCTCACGCTGCAACCTCACGATGCGCGAAAGCACCGCATTCACCATGAAGGCAGCAACACTTAGGAACACCAGCGGGTAAGCAAATGACAAGGC
>CAZXHZ010000066.1:0-19676 GCA_964639755.1 uncultured Luteolibacter sp.
CTTGGCGAAGCCTGCCGCGGCGATTCAATCAACGGCTGACCCCATGCGATTTCCCCGCACACAACGCAAACGCGCCGAGGTGCCGATCGTTCCGATGATCGACATCCTTTTCATTTTGCTGATCTTCTTCATCGTTTCGACCAACTTCAAAAAACCGCGCGACATTCTGCGCATCGAGTTGCCGACCGTGCGTGAGATCCCATCGGAAAAAGTCGTCGATTCACGCTCGGTGATCGCTGTCGATGCCGCGGGCACGATCACCCTTGATTCGCTCAAGGTGCCGCCGGGCCTGCTCGATTCGTTTCTCTCCGCGTATCAGAAACAAAACCCCGGACGGAAACTTGAGCTCGAGGCCGACAAGAAACTTCCGCTTGATCGCTTGCTGGAAATTTGGGAAGCGCTGACAAAAGCGGGCATTCCGATCAAAGATGTGCCTGCAAGAATTCGCGTGGAAATGGATCGCTAGCTGTGCGGATCTCAGCGCTCCGAATCGAGCGAGCGCATTTCCTCGCGCATGAATTCCATGAGGCGTTCCATTTCCGAAAGGTGTTCGCGCATGCGTTGTGGGCTGGGGGCCTTGGGGGGGCGTGGCGCGTCGGATTTTTCCGGGCGTACGGCCACTTGTTTTTCCGGTTCGCGGACCTTGGCGATCAACGGATCCTTTGGAGTGTTGCCGAGCATTTTCATGATCGCCGCGGAGGGCATGATGAAGGAACGGGTGCGATCGGCGCGCGCGATGGTGATGCCAATCGCGCGGCCTTGAAGATCGACCACAGGTCCGCCTATTTGATTGGGCTCCGGCCGCATGTCGGATTGCAGGACTTGGGTGAATGAATCGCGGATGCGGCTGATTTTTCCACCCATGCGTTCCATTTGTTCGAGGCGAGGGTTGTAAATTTTTGGAAGCTCAGGGCGTTTGCCGAGAGTGACGTTGATGGTTTTTTCACCGTCGGAGGCGCGCACGCGCAGCGGCACCGTCTCGCCCGGTTTGCTTCCGGTGAGTGCGCTCTTCAATTCCATCAGACCCGAGATCGGTCGCTCTTTCACCATCAGCACAATGTCGCCAGATTTCAATCCTGCAGCGGCTGCGCCGGAGCTTGGCTGCACTTCGCTGATCCTCACTCCGTGGCCTTTGTGACTGATATCACTGACGATGCCGAGAAATGCCAAATCCGTTTCACGCAGGTTGCGTTCAAGCACACTGACAACGCCGAATGCGGCGGGCCTGCCATCCGGTTGCGGCGCGACAACGAATGCTCCGAGCGCGGGCTTTTCATCTGTCCATGCGATGGGCTTGAGCGCGTCGCCATCGATTTCGAGGACCGCAAGGTCTTCGTCTTCATATACGCCGATGATTCTTGCATTGTAAGTTTCGCGGTTAGGCCCATCGACAACGAGCGCGGGTGCGGCATCCGCGATTTCACTCCACTTGGTGAGCACTTGCCGGCCGTCGCCGATCACCGTGCCGTATGCGAGTCGGCGTCCGCCCGACCACACGCGCACGGTCGATTGGGCGGCCGTGGCCAGTTTCGATTTTAGCGCGGCGTTGAGTGCCTCCGATTGCGAGTCCACGACGGCGCGTTCCTCCGGGCGCAGCAACGGAATTTCGTCCTGCTCGGCTGCGAGATTTGGCAACGCGCAGATCAAAACAAACTTGGCCAGTCGGCGTTTCATGGAAAAGAAGTGCTTCAAGGTGATTCAAAAATTTCGTTGCGCCGCATCAGTTTCACCGTCGTGCTGAAGGTTTTTTCATCGCGCAACAGATCGAGCTTCACTTCGTCGCCGGCTTCGCGTTTGGCGAGCAATTGCAGCAGCTCGCCGCCGTCGTTGATTGCGCTGCCATCGAGCGCCACGATCATGTCGCCGACTTTCAAGCCTCCTCTCGCGGCTGGCGATCCATCCACCACGCCATCGACCATCACGCCCTTTAACTCCGGTCGCATGCCAATGGCGATGCCGAGCACCGGCATCTCCGGATTGGCAAATGGGTTGAGACTGAGAGCGCCCCAAGAATTGCCCTTGAGCATGCGATCCCAGTCGTCTTTGAAGCCATCGATGCCGGCATGGTTGTTGTTTTCGCGGTCCTTGCCGATCGAGGAGTGAATGCCGACGAGTTTGCCATTGAGATCAAAGAGCGGCCCGCCTGAGTCGCCGCCAATCAGCGTGCAGTCGGTGGTGAGGAAATTGCCAGGCCCCTTCGAGATCACGCGGCCGAAGCGCACCGGTGGCGGGCGTGTGGCATCAAATCCGGTCGAGTGACCAAGCGCGACCAACCAGTCGCCGGCTTGCAGCGGTTTCGACTCGCCGAGTTTTACAAAGGGAAAAGGCCCTTTGCCCGTTGTTTTCACCATCGCAATGTCTTTCGAATAATTGGCTCCGAGGACCTTGCCGATCACTTGTTCGCCATCGGGGAAAACCACGAACATTTCTTTGGCGCCTTGGACGACATGCGCGGCAGTGAGAATGAGCCCATCGGCCGATACCATCACACCCGAGCCGGAGGAATTGGTGTCCTCCGAGAGCAGGGCAACCGTGGCCGGCAGGGCTTCGTGGGCGACGGATTTGACCTTTGTCTCAAGCGCTGCCAAATCCGGATCGCTTGCATGAAGCAGGGAGATAGCCGCCGCAAGGCAGCCCACGATAGCTAGGCATTGAATCGATCCCATGTTTACGGCATTAAAAGCGTCGCACGATTGCTCGCTTGTTCCGAAATCATTTCAAGCCGCAATCGATTTCCGTGATGGAATGCCGGCACCGCTTCGTCTAATCTCACCGCATCGATGCCGAAAAAGCAGGAAAACCACCGCCGGGGCAGGGATGAGCCTACGGCTCCAGTCATGCGACGAAAGGGTTGTGGGACGCTCCTGTTGCTGTGGCCGTTTTATCTTTTCGGTCATTTTACCCGCTCGCTGGGTTTGCTTGCAAAGGTGCTCACTCGCCTGATCGGCTACCCCTTAGTGGCGGGAATGTACCTCGCCTTGATTCTTGCGGTGATTTATGGCTTTAGGTCGCAGCATTACGATTTGGCAAAAATCCATGCGATGCCGCAAAGGTCGATCATTCGTGATCGCATGGGAGTCGAGATCGGCCGCATCCATGGTGAGAAGCGTTCGATCGTGCCGCTCGCACAGGTGTCGGAATTTTTCCGCAAAGCGATTCTCGCGCGCGAAGACGAGCGGTTTTACCAGCACGGCGGCATCGACCCGATCGGTATCGCACGTGCCGTGCTCAAAAACGCGCAGGGCAAACGCGAGGGCGCCTCGACGATCACGCAGCAATTTGCTTCCGACATTTTCCAACTCAAGAGTGGCGAAAAACGCGGCGATACGGTTCACCAAATCAACCGCAAGCTGCTCGAGATGGCCCTCGCGTTCCGCCTCGAGGCCGCCTACACGAAAGACGAACTGCTGGAAGCCTACATCAATCAGATCAACTGGGGCCGCCAGATCAAAGGCATTGGTGAGGCATCGCGGATTTACTTTGAGAAGCATCCGTCGGAATTGACGCTATCGCAGTCGGCGTTGTTGGCGGGCATTGTTCGCGGGCCGGATTCGTTCAATCCGTTTCGCTCGATCGAGGCGGCAACGCGCGAGCGCAACACGACGCTGGAGCGCATGGTCGTGGCCGAGGTCATCACCCGCGAGCAAGCGGACGCGGCGAAGCTCGAGCCGATTGAAGTGCGGCCGAAGTGGCGGCGTGAAGCGCGTGAGTCGCATGCGATGGACGCGATCCGCAACGACCTCGAGTTGATTTTGGAAAAACAGAATATCGAGTTGGGCGGGTTGGAAATCATCACCACCATCGATTCGCGAATCCAGAAGGTGGGTGAAGAGGCGCTCGAGCGAAAATTGCATGCGGTTGAGAAAATTCGCGGTTACCAGCATCCGACGCGCGATGGCTGGCACCGGCTGCCGGAGGAAAAACGCAAGGAGCCGACCTACCTGCAAGGAGCCGCGGTGGTGGTCGAGAACCGCAGCGGCGCAATCTTGGCCGTGATCGGTGGTCGCGATGCTAGCGAATCGCGCTTCAACCGTGCGAAGGAGGCGAAGCGCCAACTGGGTTCGATTTTCAAGCCGTTTGTGTATCTGGCCGCTTTCGACAAAGGACTCGATCCCGATACAGCGATCAGCGATGGGCCGATTCTTGCCGGGGAAATCAAAGGCGGTGGCACTTGGCGCCCCGCCAACTCCGATGGCACCTTCGGCGGCATGCAGCCGGTTTCTTATGGGCTCGTGCGCTCGCGCAACACGATGTCGGTCCGCGTCGGCAACCATGCGGGACTGCGCAAGGTTAAGGAGGTCGCCGGAATGGCGGGCTTTTCAACACCGATGCCGGAAAGACCAGCTTCGTTTCTCGGATCATGGGAAGCCTCGCCGTGGGAAGTGGCGACGGCCTACACAATTTTTCCGAACGAGGGCATGCGTTATCGCCCGTACCTGATCGCCGAAATCAAGGATCGCGAAGGCAATGTGCTCTACTCGACGCTGCCACTTTCGTATCAGTCGGCATCCGCCGATTCGGCGCTCGCTGTGTCGCGGATCCTCAAAGAGGTCACCAGCTATGGCACGGCTGCTGCGGTGAAAAGTTTGGGCTTCACCAAACCCTGCGGTGGCAAAACCGGAACGACCAACGACTTCAAGGATGCTTGGTTTGCCGGCTATTCCTCGGCGCTGACCTGCGCGGTGTGGGTGGGCTTCGATACGCCGAAAAAAACCATCGAAGGTGGATTCGGTTCGGTGCTTTCACTGCCGGTGTGGGTCGACATCATGAAGGCGGCCGACGGCTTCGGCTACAAAGCCTGCCAATTGCACAACAAATCGGGCCTCGTCGAGGTCAGCCTTTGCCGGCTCTCCGGCAAGCGAGCGACCAGCGGATGCAAGGCTGCGGACACCGCGACGCGCGAATTGCTGCCTGCGGAATCGTCGCCCGAGGAAAATGATTTTTGCCCGATCCACCCGGCGCGCGCGATGGCGGTCGAGGAGGTCGATGCCGCCAATGACGATGGCGTCGCACCGCGCGCGAAAATTATCGAGGAGTCGCCGATGCGTGCGCTTCCGGTGGAGGAGCCGTGATTTGAATCAACCCAAGCAGAGGAAATCATCACTTGTCCACCTGGCGACCATTGCAAGCGACGGCATCGTGGAGGCGAAGGCTTCCCGAGTGGCTGCATGGTCTGCTTTGCATCGCGTTTTGGCTTTCGGTGGCGGCGCTCGTCGCTTTGTCGGGATTGGTTTTCACCTACTTTGTGATCGCGATGCGCTTTGATCTCGAAGAGGTCGCGCGATTGCCGCACGCCACTGTTTTTATCGATCGCAAGGGCCGGGAAATTGCCGTGCCGGGTGGTGGCTGCAGGGTGGCCACGCGAGCGGATCTGCCGGAATTTTTGGTCAATGCCTTAAGGGCGCGTGAGGACGCGCGTTTCTTTGAACATCACGGCGTTGATGTGCGGGGCTTGATGCGTGCGACGCTGCGCAATCTCAAGGACCGCGACTTCACGCAGGGGGCCTCGACGCTGAGCATGCAGCTTGCGCGCAATGTGTTCCAGATGCGGCAGAAATCATTGCATCGCAAATTTCTCGAAATCGCGCTGACCCTGCGCATCGAGGCGCGCTACACGAAGGACGAGATTCTCACGCATTACCTCAACCGCATTTATTTCGGTGCCGGTGCCGATGGGATCAGCCAAGCGGCGGAAACTTATTTTGGAAAACCCGTGCGCGAGTTGAATGATGGCCAGTGCGCGTTGGTCGTCGGCATCATCCGCGGTCCGCATATTTTTTCACCATTCCGCAACCTCAATGCGGCGCTCGAACAGCGTGATCAAACGCTCAATCGCATGGTCGCGATGGGGCTCATCGATCGGAAGCGCCGCGACGCGGTGGTCGCCGAACCGATCGGTTTGGCAAAGGATGAGCGTAGCGACATGCAAACTTCGTATGCGTTGCAGGCGGTGCGGCGCGAGCTCGACCGCATCCTTGATGATGCCGAAATCACTGCAGGCGGTTTGCGCGTGAAGACCACACTCGACGCCGCATGGCAGGAGCGAATCGAAACCGAATTGAATCATGCCGTTGAACAACTCGAGCGCGAAAAGTCATGGCCGCATCCATTGTCATCACAACACCAGGTGAGCAGCGATCCGACTTATGTGCAATATGCGGCGGTGACGACCGAGACCGGCAGCGGTGCGGTGTTGGCATTGATCGGTGGGAGGAATTTCCAGCACTCGCGCTTCGATCGCACGCGTTCAAGTCGCGATCTCGGCTCGGCCTTTGAGCCATTTGTGGCGGCGGCGGCATCCGAGCGCGGTGGTCTCGTGCTTCCGGGGAAACCGGTGCAGACCGGTCGTCAAATTGGTGCGGCGGAAGTCGAACGCCTCGCGCGGCGCTGTGGTTTTGACGGACCATTTCATCAGACGGAAGATTTGTTTCGCGGATCAGTCGCCGCGACGCCGATGGAGATGTCGGTCGGGCTGGCAACGCTTGGCAACAAGGGCAAGCGGCCGAAGCCATTTTTCATTCGCGAGATTCGCGATGCCAAAGGGGAACTCATTTACACCGCCATGCCTTCGCTCGTGCAGGCATTGAGCCCCGAGGCTGCAGGTGACGCGTTGAGTGTGTTGAAGCGCAGTGATGGCGCGCGAACTTTCACCGGCGCCACCGGCTCGGAATGCGACGCATGGACGCTGCGCCTCGGCCCCGGCGGTGCCACCGCCATCTGGATCGGCTTCGACAAGCTCAAGCCCATAACGCGCGAACCGCGACTCAAGGCGTTGCTCGATGAATTCGTCGAGCGGCTGGGGAATGATTAGGCTTTCGCCTCTTCGGAAGCTTCGGCGTTTTCTTCGTCAACCACTTCGGGCATCATCGGCTCGGGTAGCTCGCCATTGTTTTCGAGCAGCACGACCACTTCGTTTTGCACCGCCTCGACTTCTGCAAGCGGGATATCCGGATCACGGATGAGATAGACCTCGCCGGTCTTGCGATGTTCGTAGACTCGCAGAATGCCGTTGGGCGTGCGTTGGTTGTCGGTTTCGCGCAAAAGTTTTTGGCGCTCGAGCATCACCGCAAGAATGTAGCGCGTGTTTTCGGTGTGTTCCTTGTCCTCATCGACCAAGCGTCGCAGGATTTCTTCGGCGCTGAGTTTTTCCATCGGGTTGACCGCTTCCTCGCCGCCTAGCGCGGCGTAGCGGGATTTCCAAAACGAGAAGGGCGTTTCCGCATCGGCGGGCAGCGATTCCCAACCTTCGGGAGAATAATCGCGCCTCAGGTAGCCGCTCGATTCGGGATCGGGAAACAGCGCGGTGATAATCGTATCGCCATCGGCAAAGGGTTGTTGGGTCGCCGCGCACTCGCGCGAGCGGGAGCGAACATGCCAGGATTCAGCAAGGGCCATGATGTAGTGAAGTGGTGAATGATGAGTGAAATAAATTCAAGTGCCGAACACTCACGCGCTTTGCGTTTTGCGCGAGCGTTTGAAAAGCGGTCGGCCGTGGATGCGTTGTTTGAAAAGATAAACTCCGAAGGCAAAAAACGCGAGGTTTGGAAGCCATGCGGCGAGGACAGGCGGCATGTCGCCGGCGTGACCGAAGGCGAGCACGATCGTGCTGATCAGAAGCATGATCGCCGAGAAGCCCACTGCCAACGCGATGCTGCCAGCTGGGCCGCGCCGCGAAAAATTCACTGCCAGTGGAACGGCAAGCATCACGCTCACGATACAGGTGAAGGGCATCGCCCAGCGGTAATGCCACTCGGTGCGGTAGGGCGCGGGATCGGCGAAGTTGAGGCCTTCGGCGCTCGCCTTGAGCCAGCTGCTAAGATCGGGGATGCCAAGTTGCTCGGCACTGAGGCCGGGCTTGATCAATTGCATGGGCGTTTCTTCAAACGAATCAATCACCAGTGGGCCATCGGATTTTTGGAAATCGGGCGGCGTGTCCTCGTGGTGGGTGCCGACAGTGGCATTTTCAAATGTCCATCGCCTCGTCGCCGGATCCCAACTTGCGCTGTCGGCGCTCAAGCGCGTCTCGATTTGATTTTGCACGTTGCTGGTGGTGATCTCGACAAATTTCAGTGGCGCGCCTTTTTGGTAATCGTGCGGAAAGGCGCCGATCATCCACAGGCGTCTTTTTGGTGCGTTGTTGAAAAGCACGCGGGTGGCTTCCTGCATGGCTTGGCCTTTCGCGTTGGCCATCACCTCATCCTGCCGGCCTTCGGCGACTGGCGCCCATTGGTAGTTGAGGCCCATGCCAAAAAGCGTGCAGATGATGCTGGCGATCACCAGTGGCAGCGTGATGCGCACAATGCCGCGGCCGGATTGGATCATCGCGATGATCTCCCGCGAGGCGGACAACTGGCTGAGGCAGTAAAGCAGCGAAAGCAGGAGGCCGTAGGGCAAAAGCAAAAGCAGCACGGCGGGCGCGCGAGTGCTGTAAACCGCGATTAGCGAAGCGAGCATGTTTTCCGCGCCTTCAAGATCGCCGACCTTATCGCTGAGGTCGATGAGCAGCCAGATCATCAGGAGCGATCCGAGGCAGATGCAGAAAATGCTGAGAAAGCGTCGCGCGATGTAGCGGTCGAGTTCGCCGCCGAGCGAATAAAAACATGCGCCGATCGCCGGTAAAAAACACAGCGCGGCAACCACCACCGGGCGGAGCCAGTGGGTGGCGGCATCGGCATCGGGAAATCCGGCGAGGTGTTCCTTCACCACGCGGATCTCACCCGGCAACAACCACACACTCAGCAGCGCGCCGAGAAGGGTCAGCGCCGGAATCACCATGAGGCGGGCGGATCGGGTGAAGAGTTGGCTCATGGGCTTGATCGGCGCTCACGATGGCCGTGGCGGGCCGTCGCTGTCGAGCGCGTTGTCGGGAATGGAACATGCGGCTTGTCAGCGGGCAAGTTGCCGGATCCGATGGGCGCGGATGATTGCGCTTTCGGACGGCCAAGCGACACCGGGTTTTTGCGACGCGGTGCACGAAGCATTTTCGCCGAAGGGCCAGTTGGCAAAATCGCGGGATTTCGAATTTCGCCCGCAGCAGCAAGCGCTGGCCGTGGCGGTGGCCGAGGCCCTCACCGGCTCACGTCCGCTGGTGGCCGAGGCTGGAACCGGCGTCGGAAAATCGCTCGCCTATCTCTTGCCCGCCGCGAAGTTTGCGCTCGAGACCGGCCGCAAAGGGGTCATTTCCACTCACACGATCAATTTGCAGGAGCAACTCGTGCGCAAGGACATCCCGATCGTGCGCAAGATGATCGGCGACGAGCTGCCGGCCGTGCTGCTCAAGGGTCGGCAAAATTATCTTTGCCCGGCACGCCTGCGTCGCGCGCTCGAGCAATCGGGCGACCTTTTCACCGGCTCGGAAAATGAAGAGCTCGAGGCGATTCGCAAATGGGCGGAAAAAACCCGCGATGGCACGCTGAGCGACCTCGACTTCCAACCGCAGATCCGCGTGTGGTTGCAAGTTTGCAGCGAGGCGCATCTTTGCACGACGCGGCATTGCGGGCCGCGCGGAAATTGTTTTTTTCAAGAAGCCCGCAAGGCGGCTGCCGATGCGCGTCTGATCGTGGTGAATCACACGCTGTTTTTTGCCTTGCTCGAGACCGAGCTCGGCGACGGTGACGACGCGGAGAAAAAACCCGGGGGTTTTATTTTCCCGAATGATTTCGCGATTCTCGACGAGGCCCACACGATCGAGCAAGTGGCGGCGGTGCAGCTTGGCCTGCGCGTTTCGCAATCGTCGCTGCGCTTCGAGCTGCAAAGGCTTTACCACCCGCGTACGCGCAAGGGTCTGCTGAAGTCTTATCGCAAGGCCGCTGCCATGCAGGCGGCCGAGCATGCCTTGCTCGCGTCGGATCAATTTTTCGATCAGGTTGGCGAGGCTGCCAACTTCGGCCAATACGCCAAGGAATGCCGCGTGCGCGAACCCGAACTCGTTAACAACACGATTGCCGCGCCGCTGCGCGAGTTGTGGCAGGAAATCGATGCGCTCGCGGCCGATGTCGAATCGGAAAATTCTCGCGCCGAATTGCAAGACGCCTCGCGCCGCTTGCGCGAAGTCCACGGCGCGGTGGCGGAGTTTCTCGATCAGTCGTCCGAGGACAGCGTGTATTGGGTCGAGCGCGGCGGCCGCGACGAAACGCAATACACCTTGCAGGCCGCGCCGGTAAATGTGGCCGAGCGATTACGCCCGCTGCTTTTCGGCGAGGGCAAAAGCGTGGTGCTCACCAGCGCGACGCTGGGCGTGGGCGATCCGCAGTTGGGATATTTTCGCGGTCGCGTCGGCGCCGAAAAAGCCCGTGCCCTGTGCATCGGCAGCCCCTTCGATTATGAGCGCCAGATGCGGGTGAAAATTTTCAAATCGATCCCCGAGCCGAGCATGCCACGCTACGACGAAATGCTCGCGCGCGGGATCTGCGAGTCATTGACCGCGAGTGAGGGTCGGGCCTTCGTGCTGTTCACAAGCTACCGCACAATGCGCGATGCGGCGACGCGTCTTGAGGGATTTTTGCGCAAGCAAGGTTGGCGCTTGCTGATGCAAGGCGAGGGGATGCCGCGCCATAAAATGGTCGAGGAATTCCGCCGCGACATCCACAGCGTGCTCTTTGGTACCGACAGCTTCTGGACCGGCGTCGATGTGCCCGGCGAGGCGCTCTCGAATGTGATCGTCACCCGCCTGCCCTTCGCGGTGCCCGACCACCCGCTCACCGCCTCAAGGCTCGAAGCGATCGAGGCCGAAGGCGGCAACCCCTTCAACGAATACTCCGTCCCCGAAGCGATTCTCAAACTCCGCCAAGGCGTCGGCCGCCTGATCCGCACCGCTCGCGATGAAGGCCTCGTTTGCATCCTCGACAACCGCATCCTCACCAAACGCTACGGCAAATCCTTCCTCAATGCCCTGCCCGAAGCCCCCGTCGAGGTGATCGAGTGGGATAAATGAAAGGTCCCTGCCTTAGCGACCGAATGTCTCGAGGCTCGCGATCGCTTGTTTGAGCCGCAGGCTGTCCCATTGTCCGGGGGCTGTTGAGGTCCGGCCGATGAAGCCATAATTGAGCGCGCTGCCGCATTGGGCGCAGAGCAGCCGTGAGACCGGCGCCAGGGCACCCATGCCCATGCTGGCGACGGGAATTCCGTGATCAGCGAGCTGGAAATCCGCCAAGCGCGCCACATCACTGGGGCTGTGGAGCTTTGCGGCAACCTTGAAAACGGCCGAGCCGGCATCCTTCGCCCGCTCAAGACGCTGTTGGAGCACGGCATTTTCCGGGAGTTTTTCGAAATCATGAAAGGACGCAATCCACGGCATTTTCCTATCGCGGAGCTCATGGATCAGCCCCGCCATTGAGTCGATGCTTGCGACCTCGATATCGAGACAGGCGGCCTCGTCCAGTACCTCGCGCAACATGGCCTCCCGCGTGACGGCATCAAGGTCTCCCGCGCCGCCCTCAGCCGCCATTCGGGCGGTGAAAAGCAGGGGAGTTCCCGTCAAATGAGCCCATGGCTTGGTGTCTTTGGTGCCTTCGTTTTGCATCAAATCCAGCCGCACCTCGGCGAGATCACTGCAGCTGGCGACGAAATCACAGCTCGCCGCGCGCGCATCCGCCGCGCCACCAAAGCTGCCAACCACCCGCGGCCGCTGATTTGAAAAATCCAAAAATTGCACACCAAAGTGATGCGTTCCAACCGCCCCGGCGTCAATCGCATGTGGGCAGCGGTCGCTGCTAAGTCGCTTAATATCTAGAAATTTTTCCCGGGGGGAGACGCTTTTGGCTGGTCAAGGCAGGTTTCAAATCTAACTTCCCAAGAACAATTCAAGTGTATGAAAGTTTTTTTAGGCCGATTTTACTTCGTCACGACTTTGGCCATCGTCATGGCCGTCGGCACGGTCAGCGGGTTTGCGCAGCAGTACAAAGTGGAGGGGGACCAACCGGCTTTTGATGATTTGCCGTCTCCGGAATTTGCCGGCGTCAAACAGAAGCCCTTCAAGCCCAAGGACTGGCTTGAATTGGAAGCCAAAATCAGGATCCAGATGAGTCCGGCCCCTCATTCCAAGACTTGCGAAAAATTGACGGTCAAATGGTATGTCGCGGTCAAAAATCCTGACAAACCGAATTCGATGCTGCTCCTGACCAAGGACATCGACCATGTCAACGCGCCGCTCGACGAGGATGTTTATTGTTCCGTGTACCTGTCACCCGCCTCGATCAGGCGTCTTACGGGCTTTGATCGCGCGGGCAAATCCTCGGTTGAGGCTGTCGGCTACGAGGTTTTCATCAATGGCGAGCGGGTTTTTCAGGAAACCACCAAATTCAAGCCCGGTTGGTGGAACGTGCCATCCGAGAAAATCTCCCGCAATGAGACGGTGCCTCTGCTGAACAAGTCGGAGACGCCCTTTGCCGCCATGTGGTGGGACCGCTTTGTGGAGGTTAGCCCCTCAAGCGGCAGGTGATCGTTCAAACCCGAGTTTTTGAACCCTTCTCTCTGAGGCTGCTGCTACAAATCCCTTTCGCACTTTACCCGCATCATGGCTGATATTCAGACAAGTATCGTTCTCAACATAGGATCCCAGCGGATCAGCATGGCCGTCTTTGAAACTTCGCCGAGTGGCGGGCTGATATTGAGAGCTTATGACTCGGAATCAATTGTGGCCGATCCCGCGTTGGAAGCATCGCGCATTCCGCAGACCCGTGTGGCCATTGGCGATCTCGTCCAACGCCTTAAAATCGGCAAAGCCAAGGCTCGTTATGCGATTTCCGGTCAGGCGGTCTTCACGCGCTTCGTCAAATTACCGCCGCTGCAGGCAGACAATGTTGAGCAATTGGTCACTTTCGAAGCGCAACAGCATGTGCCATTTCCTCTCGATGAGGTTGTTTGGGATTACGAACTTATCGATGGCGCCGATGACAAGGAAGCAATGATTGTTGCCATCAAGGGCGACGCGCTCGATGAAATCAACAGCGCGGTCAACGACAGCGGCCTTGGCACCGCCGAGGTCGATATCGCTCCGATGGCCATTTTCAATGCCTATCGCGCGGTCTATGGCCAACCCCAAGAGCCGGTTCTCTTGATCGATATTGGCGCGAAGACCAGCAATCTTCTCTACATCGAAGGCGGTCGTTTTTTCACCCGCAGCGTGGCGGTGGGCGGCGCGGCGATCACCTCGGCCATCGCCAAGGAATACCAAATTTCATTCCTCGATGCGGAACATCAGAAAATTTCCAACGGCCTTGTCGCCTTGGGTTCCGGCCACACCGCGTATCTTGATGAGGCCGTCGCATCGCTTGCGATGGTGATCCGCAACGCCCTTGGTCGCCTTGTTGCGGAAACCACCCGCACCACCAGCTATTACCGCAGTCAGCAGGGAGGCAGCGCTCCCCGACGGGTGATTCTCGCTGGCGGTGGCGCCAACCTGCCCTACACGCTGGAGTTCTTCCAAGAAAAGCTCAACCTGCCGGTCGAATTCTTCAATCCGCTCCCGGCGATCACGCTCGGCAAAGGAGTTGATGCCGAGAGGGTTCAGCGCGAGGCCCACACCATGGGCGAGTTGATCGGGCTCGGCCTGCGTGGGATCGGCAAGTCACAGATTCACATCGATCTGGTTCCGCTCTCCGTCAAGCAGGCCCGCGCCTCGGAGCGCAGAAAGCCTTATTTGATCGCTGCCGCCGCGAGTTTGATCGGCGGCATGTCGATTTGGGCGGCCATGACAAATACCGCCGCCAACGAAGCTGCGGACAAGGAACGCACCATGTTGGAACAGCGTGATTCGCTTGCTCCTCTCAAGTTGCAAATTGATGCCTTGCTCAAAAAAGAGAACTCACTGCGCCGCATCGCCGATGCCTACACCAACATCGAATCGGACCATGTTTATTGGATGGATGTTCTCGGCGAGGTACGCGGTGCCTTTGCCAGTGATGCAGTTTGGCTCACGGATTTGGAAACCATACACGACTACGATGCCTCCAAGGCGCTTGCCACGAAATTGCAGGCGGGAACCCGAGAGGCCAATGGAGTCGAGATCGTGAAACCTGAGTTTTTCAACAACGCTTACGGTGCCACTTCGCTCAATGAAATTCGCACCGAGGCGAATGCCGCCCCGGCGGGTCGCCCGCGCCGCGCTAACCCCGCCCAAGGGTCGCCGACCGCAAATGCGATCCGGATCAAGGGTTTTTGGCGCGAAAACCCGAGAAGTCAGAACCTGGTATCCGATTTGCTCAAAAACTTGAGGGAGAAATCCACCTGCTTCCGTTTCACGGTCAAGGATGCCAAGGGCGCCGAGATTACCCTCAGCGATGAGCAGATTCTGGCCATCACCGTGGAGGGCAAGCCGGGAGACCTTGGTTTCCCCTTCCAAATCACCTTGCCGCTTGCTCGCGAGATCGCGATCAAATGAGCCACCAAAAAATTCCTCTTCCAAGCCATGAGTTGGATCAAAAATCACAAGTTCTCCCTTGCCCTCGGCAGCAGTACGCTCGCTGCCGCGACCGCTCTTTTGTTTGTCGCCATCAACGCGGGTTCGAAGCACGACCAAGCCAAGGCCAACTTCGACGCCGCGGTCGAAGAAGCCCGCAGCTTTGAAGGTCAGACACTTTACCCGCGACAGGAAAACCGCGATGGCAAGCAAAAGACCCTCGATGATTATCGCAAGTCGCTTGAATCGCTGCAGGAGGCATTTGAAAAATTTCGCCCGGGTGAAATCAAAAACATTTCACCGCAGGAATTCACCAGCCGCCTGAAATCCACCAACGAAGAGTTGCGCCAAGCATTCGGCACTTCGGGAACACGGCTCCCCGAATCATTTTTCTGCGGTTTTGAAAGCTACAAAGACACGCTGGCTCGCGGCAATGCCACAGGCGTTCTCGATTACCAACTCACAGGCGTCCGGGCCGTGCTTATGGCACTTGCCGCCGCCGGCCCGAAAGAACTCAAGAACCTGCATCGCCCGCCACTTGAAGAGGAAAACGGCGTCCAATTCAAAGCTTCCGATGGCCAAATAGCTCGGGCCATGCCGCTGGAAATAACCTTCCGCGCCAACGAAAAATCGCTGCGCGCCTTCTTCACTTCGCTTTCCAAACTCGAGAAGCATTACGCCGTGGTGCGCTCGATCCGCGTCACCAATACAAAAAAAGAGCCACCGCGTGCCAGCGATGCGAAATTTGATGCGCCAATTGCCCAAGCGCCCTCCAACGAAGGCGCGGCTGCCGATGATGCTTCGGGTGATCAAGCAAGCTCGGCCAAGCAACGGATTCTCTCGCAAGTGCTTGGCATGGAGGAGGTGCAGGTCTTCGTTCGGCTCGACCTCATGCAGTTTCTTCCTGCGGCCAAGCTTCCGTAAACCTGTCAGCAGATCCATCACTCATGTCCTGGCTTTCCAACAATTACGAAAAGGTCGCGCTCGGCGCTGCCGTCACGCTCGCCCTCGGCTTCGCCTACCTCGGTTGGTCAAAGCTCAAATCGGTTGAAGAGAATTTTGCCACTTCTCTCAAAGGGCGCGGCAACAACAAGACCGCCATCGAGGGCGCGGATTTGATCCCCAAGGCCCGCCAATCGATGGCCTTGGACCGCACTTGGTCGCAAGCCGTTGATGGCGAGAGGCCGGTTGATATGTTCATTGGCATTCCGCTTTTCATTTCGGCCAACTCCCCGGGAAAGGCGATCGACCTGCGCAAGGACTCCCCACTGCACCCGCCAATTCCCAATTCCTGGTGGCTCGAGAACCGCTTGGATCCCGGTTTTTCCAACTCGCCCAGCCAAGATCCCGATGCCGATGGTTTTTCCAACGCCGATGAATTCAGCGCGAAAACCGATCCCAACAACAAGGCTTCGACGCCGCCGTTGATTGCGAAGCTGATGTTCTTGAAGGATGAAAATCTCGCCTGGGTCCTCCGCCCGGGATACGGCTCCGAAGGAAAGTTTCCTTTCACTTATGAGGATTCGAAAGCCGGCAGAAACAAAATTGCGGCCGCGGAAATGATTGCCCCCGGCAGTTTGTTTTTTGCCAAGCCCCCGATGCAGGATCGTTTCAAGTTGCTTGGCTTCGAGACCCGCAAGGAGCTGAACAAGAAGATCAATGTCGAGATGGAGGTCACCATCGTCCGCATCGAAGACCAGCGCCCCAACAAGAAAGGCAAAATTTATGAACTGCCGTCGCCATTGCCCGAAGATCGCAAGAGCGACTATGTGCAATACGATCGCACCGCCGTCCTTTCGCTCGAAGCTCTCGGCATGGAAGGCGTCGAATTCAAAGTAGAGGAAAATACTCCGTTTGCCCTGCCCCCGGAAAACCCCAACAAGGATTACATTCTCAAACAAATAGCGCCGTCGTCCATCACGGTGGAGTACCCCGCTGCGGACGGTTCCCGAAAGTCAATCGAAATCATCAAGGGCAACCTGCCAAATCTTGGCAATTGAACCGCAGAATTTTCTTTTCAGACCCCCTCAGATACTGCGAAAATAAACCAGCACCATTATGCAGAAAAACTTCTCACCCCTCGCTTGTCGTTCCCTTTTGAGTCTTGTGGCTGCGGCGAGTTCGCTTCCAGTGTTGCTGTGCCACGTTCAGGCCGGCGAAGGCGGTTATGGCTACAGCAGCCTCGCGCAGCGCGAAATGCTTCGTCGTCAGGATGCTGCCGCCGAAGGCGACCGCCTACTGGCCGAGGGCCGCGATGCCTACGCCAAGGGAGATTACCAACAAGCGGTCGACAAGTACACGCAGGCGGTTCAACGCGTGCCCAACGCCCCGGCCTTCGCGGATCGCCGCCAGAGCTACATCCAGCATCTCAGCGACGCCAGCGTCGCGCTTTCCATGCAACACCGCAAAGTCGGCAGGTACGCCGAGGCCCGCACCTTGCTTGAGGCCGTGATCGCTCAGGATCCCAACAACGGAGAGGCCAAACGCGAACTTTCTTACCTCGACGATCCGATCCGCACCAATCCCGCGCTGACCTACGAGCATACCCAGAATGTCGATAAGGTCCGTCGCTCGCTTTACACTGCCGAGGGCAACTACAATCTCGGCAAGTACGACGATGCGAAGCATGAATACGAAAATGTCCTGCGCATCGATCCTTACAACTCCGCCGCCCGCCGTGGCATGGAGCGCATCGCCGCCGCCAAGTCGGACTACTACCGCGCGGCATACGACCACACCCGGGCCGAGCTGCTCTCGCAAGTCGACGCCGCCTGGGAACTTGCCGTGCCCGCCGAGCTTCCCGAGCTGCCTACCGGCACCACCACCACCCAGGACGGCGGCTCCGGCATTGCCTACATCAATGAAAAGCTTCGTCGCATCATCATTCCTCGCATTGATTTTGAAGACACGACCGTCGAAGAGGCGATCGACTTCCTCCGCCTTCGCTCCGCCGAGCTCGACACTCTCGAGCTCGACCCCACCCGCAAGGGTGTGAATTTCGTGGTTCGCCGTCCGCGTACCGCTACCGTGACCGCCGCTCCGGAAGCCGGTCTTGATGCAGGTGCCGTCGGCGATGCCGGTGATGCCACAGCCGTGGC
Organism: uncultured Luteolibacter sp.; assembly: GCA_964639755.1. Taxonomy (GTDB): domain Bacteria; phylum Verrucomicrobiota; class Verrucomicrobiia; order Verrucomicrobiales; family Akkermansiaceae; genus Luteolibacter. The sequence continues at coordinate 17,497 of CAZXHZ010000066.1, forward strand.
TCCGGCCATCCCCACTTCGAGTGATCCGGGTTCACTCCGCGTCCGCGAACTTCGCATCCGCAATGTGCCGCTCGCCGTTGCTCTCAAATACATCTGCGATCAGACGAAACTCCGCTTCAAGGTCGATGACTTCGCGGTCACGCTGGTTCCGCAAACCGAATCAAGCGAAGATATTTTCACCCGCACCTTCACGGTTCCTCCCGACTTCTCGTCGGCGCTTGGCAGTGGCGATGCAGGTGGCGCCAAAGCTGAGACCGATCCTTTTGCGGAACCCGCAGCGGGCGCCTCAGCCGCCAAACTGACCGCACGCAAGCCGATCATGGAGTTGCTCAAGGATTCGGGCATTACCTTTGGTGACGGCACCTCGGCGACTCTCAGCAACTCAGGCGTTCTGCTCGTCACCAACACTCCAACCGAGCTCGATAAGGTCGAACAGTTGGTGCAGGCCGTTGGCAACAAAAAACCAAAACAGGTCAAAATCACTTCGAAGTTTGTCGAAATTTCACAAGAAAACAACGATGAGCTTGGATTCGACTGGGTGCTGGGCGCTGTGGGCGATCCGCTTGGCAGCATCACGGGCGCGGGCGGCACGATTGGCAACGGAATCGCGCGGACCATTGGCGATTTCACCGGTGAAAGCATCGGAGAGCCTACCGGTATCATGACTTCCGGCAATCGCAGCGGCGACTCTGCCATCAATCGCAACAACATCGATGCGATTCTGAATAACCCGAATCGCACCGCCCAAGTTTCAAGCGTCGCGCCTGGCATCTTGTCGCTTACTGGTATCTTCGGCGATGCTGAGTTCAAGATGATGATGCGCGGCCTTTCCCAAAAGAAAGGTGCAGACATGATGAGCGCTCCTTCCGTGACAGCCCGTTCAGGCCAGAAGGCGAAGATCGAAATCATTCGCGAGTTCATCTATCCTACCGAATACGAACCCCCGGAAGTTCCACAGAATGTCGGTAATACAGGCGGTGGTGGCGGCGGCGGGGTGGGTGGGACCGTAGCCTTTGTTCCTGTCACACCGGCAACTCCAACGGCTTTCGAGACCCGCAACACCGGTGTGACCCTCGAAATCGAACCGACCATCGGCGAGAACGATTTCATGATCGACCTTCGCTTCGTGCCGGAAATCGTTGAGTTCGAGGGCTTCATCAACTATGGCAGTCCGATCAATGGGCCTGACAATACCGTTCTCACCGAAAACCGCATCGAAATGCCGGTCTTCTCGACCCGCCGGGTCAACACCTCGCTCACCATCTACGATGGCTACACGGTCGCTGTCGGTGGCCTGATGCGTGAGGATGTGCAAAATGTCGAAGACAAGGTGCCGATTTTGGGAGACATCCCGATCGTCGGCCGCCTCTTCCAGACCAAGGCCGAGAACCGCATCAAGAGCAACCTGATCATCTTCGTCACGGCTCAAATCATCGATGCGACCGGTCGCCCGCTCCGTGGAGCCGAAGCAGCCAGCGCTTCCTTGCCTGTCGCCGCTCCTGGCGGTGGAGCCGAAGGAGCGGCCGACGCCGGGGTTCTCCCCCCGCTCTGAAATATTCGTCAGCAGTCGACCTGAAGAGGGAGGCTGCTTTTCCCCCTTAAGAGCATGGACGCCTCGTCCATGCTCTTTTCTCTTTTTGCTGATTCTTGAATCTTCAATGAAACTCATCCACCAATGCCGTTTCACCGCGATCGATTTCGAATCGGCGGGCACGGCTCCGGGAATGACTGATGCCCCGGTGCAAGTGGGATTGATCTCATGGTCGGTGGAGACCGGCCACAGCGATGCTTTTGTTTCTCATCTCCACACCGAACAGCCCATACGCTGGTCGGCGCGAAAGGTTCATGGGATCGGGCCGGAGGATCTGGCAAGCGCTCCCACTCTGCCATCGCTTTGGCCTGAATTGAAAAAACGCCTTGCCGGTTCGGTGGTCGTGGCCCATGGCAAGGGCACGGAAAAACGTTTTCTCCGCGCTTTTCCCGGTCATGGTTTTGGCCCTTGGATTGATACCCTCCTCCTCGCCCGCGCCGCGTGGCCCCATCTGCCCGATCACTCGCTCGGCACGATCTGCGACCAACTCGCCCTCAGCGACCAAGTCCGCGCCCTCGTCCCCGATAAATCCTGGCACGATGCTCTATTCGACGCCGCCGCTTCCCTCGTTCTGCTGGGTCATTTGATC